>NZ_CP036339.1:5532884-6069828 GCF_007746075.1 Lacipirellula limnantheis
AGGGAGCAAGCTGGCTGTACTTGTCGTCGTCGGCAGGTTCAAGCGAGGGCTTCACCGTTGGGCATCCTGCGAAGGGAGAGAGAAGTGCGGCGGTTGGTAGTGGCCGGCCGGATTCGCCGGAGAGTTGCAGTCCGAGGCGGGTCACTGCGTGGTGATCTGTTGCAGTACTTCGGGACCATGAAACGCCGTGACCGCCGACGACATGGGCGACGCGAATGACTGGATCGTCTGATTCTGCCACGGCGCCGCTTCGGCCGTCTTCCACACGCCAGCGGCAAAAGGAATGTAGAGCATCAGTGCGCTGAAGCTTGTCAGCATCAGCGCGACGACCAGACCCAGCAAGATGCCCCCGCCGGCGTCGAGCGGCTTGAAGAATTTCATGCGCACCTTCGACGTGCGATCGGTAATCAGCCGCAGAACCATGACGGCGAAGAAGAAGATGCCCCAGATGCAAGCGAATTTGAATGCCCATTCATTCTCAGGACTGGGCTTCGCCTGCTCCAACACATAGGCCGTCAGGGCAAGTCCGCCAGGGATCGCGATCATTGCCGCCAGAATCACGCAGAAGAGCGTGATCGCATTATTCCACATGCCTTCGTTGACGGTCATCGCGAAACCGGCGAAGAAAATGGCGAACATCAGAACGGCTACATACAACATGGCGGCAGCGCCTCTAAAAGCTTTTACGCCGAGCTTTCGGCGGAATGTTCTTGGTTGATTCTTGTGGTCGGTTGTCAGTCGGCAGTCGCTCTCGTTGCAAACTCCTTCGCAACTGACAGCAGACCACTGACGACTGACGTTTCTCTTACTTCAACACGCGCATTAACTCAGGCAGCGACGTCACCCCTTTGGCAACCAGCAGAATGCCTTCTTCCTGCAGCGACCGCTGGCCATCCGCCCGGGCGGCTTTCTTGAGCAGTTCCAAACTCGGTTGCTTTGCCAGAATCTCCCGCATCTGGTCGGTCACTTCGAGCAATTCAAAAATGCCCGTGCGGCCGTGGTACCCAATGCCTTGGCAGGTCTGACACGGCTTCTCGATTTCCTCGGGCTTCGGCGGCCGGTAAAGTTGCTGCACCTTGCCCTGCGGGATGCCAAGCTTTTTCAACACATCGGCTGGCGGCGTGTAAGCCACCTTGCAATCGGAACACAATTTACGGATCAGCCGCTGGTAGAGCACGCCGGTAACGACGGACGCAAACTGCGCTTGCGGCAACTTCATTTGCAATAGCCGCAACAACGCTTCGCCGGCCTCGCGAGCCGGCATGCAGGCGACCACAAGGCGGTCGTCCTTGATCTCATTCATCAGCAGCGTCGCGCTCTCGGCATCGACAAGATCGCGACAGATATAAACGTTCGGATAGAGGCGTACGAGTTTGGGGATGAGCGTCGCCGGGGTCTCGCCCTTACTCGCGTCGTACGTGTGAACCGTAATATTCTGAATATCGATTTCGCGATGGTTCACCTCCTCGATCGCAAAAAAGTCCCGCATCAAGCGATCGGTTTCTTCGAGCGAGGCGTTGGTCATCGTCGTCAGCCCGCCGGCCGGCATCGCGGAAAACACGACGAAGCCCTGATCGCGGGCCATGAATTCGCCCCACTTTTCCTTCAACGCTTCCCGGAGGCCGAGACTGTCGTACGTGTGTGGCTTGGCTTTCTCGTTCAGTCGACTGACGATGACCCGTTCGCCATTGGCGACGCCTTGCGACGTGATCGGCAGCAGATGTTTTTTGTTCTCGTACTTGGCGGCGAAGCGGCCCGACTGCTTCTTCTTTCGATCCTTCGGGTCAAGATTGGCGAGCGTCTTCATGACCGCGAGCATCACGTCGGCCGACTCGCGATCGCGGGCATCGCCGCTATGCAGGACGCCGTCGATCTCGTGCCGCACCGCCACCCCTTGCGGACCATATTCGAGCACCACGCGATCGCTGCGACGGTTGAGCATCTCGATGACGAGATCCTTGACCAGCAGGTAGCCTGGCGACTGGCGGGCCGTTAGGAGATTGGCGTTGTCCTCGTTCTGGCCGGCGGCGCCCATTGCGAACAGTTCGACCGCGGCTCCCTTTTCGTAGTCCGCCTGTCGCTCGTCGCTCATCTTGACGCCGATTTTCCCGAGCAGCATCGCGAAAAAGTGACGCCACCACGGGCCGGTAAGCACTGTTTCATGCGGCTGCACGCTCTTGTTATGCACGACGACATAAGGCATGAAGCTAGCCAGCAGCACGATCCCCAGGACGACGGGGCGCACCCACCACGGCACTGGCACGAAGAGCAGCGCGACGCCGACGACGGCGAACGGGAAGAACGCGACGGGATTCCACCGCTGATATCCTAGCGCAAAGATCTGCGAGTCGCGATTGACCCAGTCGCCCAGCGATGACCAGATCATGAGCAGCGCGCCCAAGATCGCCGGGCCTACCAGCATCGCCAGCAGCGTGCCGGTCGCGAGCGGGGGCGTTTTGGCTGGCGCCGTCGGCGTTGTCGCCGGCTCGGCGAGCGCAGCGGCCGCTCCGGGGTCGGCAGGCGCGGCGGCCTCTTGAGCCAACGCCGGCGCAGCCCACGACAATGCGGCAAGCGCAGTGAGCAACAAGCAAACGATCAACAACTGCCGCATCAGAGAATTCCAGGTTGTTTAACTTCGATGCCTTTGAGCGCCATCTTCAGCGCTTCGCGATTCGGCGCCACTTCCATGGCCACTTCGCGGTCGATCAAACCATCGTCGACCAGTTTTTTTAGACTCTGCGTGAAGTCTTGCATGCCGTCTTCCGATCCGATGCGAATCGCATCGGCCAGCTTGTGATCCTCCTCTTCGAGGATCAGCTTGCGCACGGTCGGCGAGAACTTCATGATCTCGACCGTCGGCACGCGGCCGACGCCGGGCTTGATGCTCTTCAGCAACTTTTGCGCGATGATCCCCTTCATGTTCATCGCGATCGCACTCCGCAGCGCGTTGTGCATCCCTTGCGGGAAGAGGTCGAGAATACGACCGATCGTCGACGGCGCGCTCGAGGCGTGGATGGTTCCGAACACCAAGTGGCCCGTTTCCGCCGCATGGATGGCGGTCATGAACGTTTCCTGGTCGCGCATTTCGCCCACGAGCATCACGTCGGGATCTTCGCGGACCGCGTGCTTCATGCCGATTTCGAAGTTCACCACGTCGAGCCCGATCTCGCGTTGGTTGATCAGGCACTTGTCTTCCGTGAAGACGAATTCAATCGGGTCCTCGAGCGTGAGGATATGCTTGCGGTAACGCTTGTTGATCCAGTTGAGCATCGACGCGATCGTCGTACTTTTGCCGGAACCGGTGACGCCGGCGAGCAGGATCATCCCTTGGTCGTAGGTGCAGAGGTCGACGATCGTCGACGGCAGGTAAAGGCCCTCGAAGTCGGGAACCCAGCTGTTGACGCGGCGTGCGACCAGCCCGATGTGGCCCAACTGCTGCAATAAGTTCACGCGGAAGCGCCAGTTCGTGCCGTCGACGTCGAGCATATGGGCGAAGTCGGCCCCGCCGTCGTGATCAAAAATCTTCCGATTCCGTTCGTTCATCATCGGAAAGCAGAGACGCACCATCTCCTCATCGTCGATCGGCCCCCGGCTCATGGGCCGCAGCGTGCCGTTGACGCGAACCATCGGCGGCTTGCCGACCTTTAAGTGGAGATCGCTCGCTTCCAGCTTGACGCAAGCACGGAAGAGCTTGTCGATCTCCAGGTCCTGATGCGGCGCGACGAAGCTATCGTAGTCCGATTCTTTGATGGAGCTGGCCATGTTTCTGATCCTCAGTGCGTCCCATGGGCTGGTCGGTTAAGCGACCAGTCCGAAGCGAGCTTAATTCCTCTATGCCGAGAGCCTCACCGGCACGCCGCGCTGGGCCATGATCCGCTTCGTCTCTTGGATGGTGTACTCGCCGAAGTGAAATATGCTGGCCGCCAGCGCCGCGTCGGCCTTGCCAATCGTCACGGCGTCGGCCAGATGCTCCGGCCGCCCCGCTCCGCCGCTGGCGACCACTGGGATGGACACCGCCGCGCTTACCGCAGCGGTGATCTCCAGATCGTAGCCATCCTTCGTGCCGTCGGCGTCCATGCTGGTGAGGACGATTTCGCCGGCGCCGAGAGCCTCGACTTGCTTGGCCCAAGCGACCGCTTCAAGCCCCGTCCCAATCCGCCCGCCATTGATGTGGACTTCCCACGCCTCGCGGCCGTCGCGTTCCACCCGCTTCGGGTCGATGTTGACGACAATGCACTGGCTGCCGAAGCGCAGCGCGGCCGCGCGAACGAATTCGGGATCTCGCACGGCGGCTGAGTTGATCGACACCTTGTCGCATCCGGCGAGCAGCAGGGCCCGGATGTCTTCGATCGTCCGAATGCCGCCGCCGACGGTGAGCGGCATGAAGATTTGCTCGGCCGTCCGGCGAACCACGTCGAGCATAATGTCGCGCCCTTCGTGGCTGGCCGTGATGTCGAGAAACACCAGTTCGTCGGCGCCCTCTTGCTCGTATCGCGCCGCCACCGACACGGGATCGCCGGCGTCGCGGAGGTTCAGGAAATTGGTTCCCTTCACCACGCGACCGCGGTCGACGTCGAGGCATGGAATGACGCGCTTGGCAAGCATGGCTGGCAGCGTCGGCGAGCTGCCGACCAAAAGAGGCGAAAACGCCCGAAGTTCCCTGAATCCCTTAGCTTAAGTGGGCTACCAGGGGTGGTCAACCAGAGGCGGTCACGGGCGCGCGGTGGATGCGGGGCAACCGGCATGACCAACGCAATCCGAGCGGCGAGCGTCTATTTAGCCTCGGTTTGGGCCGATGCCAACTCTCCCGCCCCGCTTGGCCGAGGCTCTCCCTCCCGCGGTCCAAACACCTTCTCCCGATACAACACCAGTCCATGCACGGCGTGGTAGAGGCCGCCGCACTCCAGATCAAGGTGCTTCGTCCGGTCGAGCAGGTCACACATATAAACCACCGCCTTCTCGACCCAAGGTTCCTGCAGCCGCTTCTTCGGCAGGGCGAAGGTGAGAAACTCCAGCGTGTGCCCCGTCGCCGCAAGGTGCTCGTCGAGATTGTTGGAATTCGCCGGCCGGAAAAGAAACGCAATCGAAAAAGCTCCGGACGGCAACTGGAGCGCGCGGGACTGCCCCACGGCCCAGTCGATCCGCTGTTGCGCCGCCAGCCAGCCTCCCTTCAACTCAACGCCGGGATGGGCCGCCTTGTAGTTGTTCAGGGCGATCGATAGTCCGATTAATCGATGCATCCCGCCGCACGCGCTGTTGGCAATCTCGTCCTGCGCCGTTTCCTCGTCGTACGAGGCGGCCGCTTCCATCGCGACGAGCCGTTCCAGCGACCATTCCTGCTTGTCCGTACCGATCCACGTCTGATCCATTGGATCGAGGTGCTTCGACAGCGCGATGATTGTCCAGCTGCTCTCTTTGCCCTCGAAGCAATCGTACTTGGTTCGGTCGATTAAATCCTGAACCGTGTACTCCTTGCCCTTCACCTTGATCGGTCGAGTTACCGGAACGTTCCACTGCGAGAGAATCGCCATCCATTGGTCGTCGTGGCCCTGACCGAATTTGCCAGCTTCGATCTCAGCCCGCAGGCCTTGCGGCGTGGGGTTGATCGTCCAACCCTTCATCGGCTTGCCATCGAACACCCAATCGACCGCGTTCACCTTCTGACCGTTCGCGAGGATCTCGAAATTCTCGCCGAACGCCAGGACGCCGTGCAGCAATTGCCACGCGGCGTGATCTTCCAGCGACATCTCGCGGCCATGCTGCGTGAAGTCGAGGGTTCGATCGATCAGGTCGCGCAGGCCAGCGCCTTGAGGCACGACGAGCGGCTTGGGCTCCGTCGTCGCGGGGGCGCTGGTCGCCTGAAGTTTGGCCGTCGGTTCGTCAGCCAGGGGTGAACCGCAACCCAAGAGTAGTACGGCTGCGGCGAAGAACAGGGAGAGTCGGATCATGGCGCCTACCGTCGCAAGAAAGAACGCCCATGATTCAGAGATGGGCGCCAAAAGTGCTGTTTAGCCGTTTGCAGCGACTCGAACTGCCATCTTGGCCGCCGCGTACAGATACCAGTTAACGCTTCAGTCTACCCGGATCGCCCCTGGTTGCACGACCGGCGGTTCCGCGGAAACAAACAATCAAGGCAAGTAAGGATGTTCCTTTCCTTCCACGGCTATATGAACTACCTCCTCTGGATGGCCCCCGCCCTGTTGCTGGCGATGTGGGCCCAGTGGAAAGTCCGCGGGACGTACGCCGCCGCGGCCGAGGTCCCTTCGCGCCTCAGCGGCGCCGCCGCGGCCCGTCATATTCTCGACTCGGCCGGGCTGCAAAATGTCGAAATCGAGCCAATCGCCGGCCAGCTGACCGACCACTACGATCCCCATGCCAAAGTCCTGCGACTGAGCGAAGGGGTGTTCGGCAGCCGGTCCGCCGCCGCGGTAGGAATTGCCGCTCATGAGGCGGGCCACGCCCTTCAGGACGCCCAGCGTTACGCCCCGTTGGTGATCCGTAATATCGCGGTGCCTGCCGCGAATTTCGGCAGCGGCATCGGAATGCTTCTGCTGTTCATTGGAGCCGGCATGCTCATGCAGGGCATTCCCGCCGGGCAGCCGCTCATCTGGCTAGGCATCGGCGGTTTTGCCTGCGTCGCCGCGTTCCAGCTGATCAACCTGCCAGTTGAGTTCGACGCCAGCAACCGCGCCAAGCAGTTGCTGGTCGCGCATGGCATCGTCGGCAATCAAGAGATGACGTACGTCAACAGCGTCCTCAACGCCGCCGCCTGGACCTACGTTGCCGCCACGCTGCAATCGGTGCTAACGGTGCTGTACTACGTGATGCAGTTCACTGGCGGCAGCCGGGACGAGTAGAAAATCCTCCCCACATCATTCCCAGCATTCGCCCCCGGCTCTTCAAGTCGGGGGTTTTCGTTTCGCGTCGTCGGCAAAGCCACTACTCGCGCAACAGCGGCTTCGCGACATACTCCGCCGGAATCGACAGGTAAGGATCGAGCACCTGGGCGTCCGCCCGCCGTCGACCAATCGCTCGCACATACCCTATGTAACGCCCAGCATCCGCATCGAGCGCCCGCATTTCAACTTCATTGTGGGGAGCCACTGTCTGCAGCCAGCGCCGCCAATACTTCCATCCCTCGGCCAGCGAGTCGGCCGACTCGACGTCGACAAGCCGGCTCCGCTCCCAATGGCGACGCCACCACGCTGAGGAGTGGAGGCAAAAGACCGGCTCGGCCGACCACCACTCGGCCAAATGTGCTGGAACGGGCTCGTCAACCTCGCGCTCCAGCCCCGCCAGCGCGATGCCGATCTGCCCGCCCGGTTTGACGAAACGCGCGAGATTGCTCAGGTAGAGATCATCCGTGCCGTAATACATGAACGCATCGATCGACACGACGGCGTCGAAAAACTCTTCGGCAAAAGGCAACGCCTTCGCATCGGCGCGCAGCGGAAACACACCGTCGCTGGCGCCGGCGTCACGCACACGCTGCGCATTCTCCGCCGGGCTGAACCAGAGGTCGGCGGCCCACACCTGCACGCCAAACTCTCGATGAAGAAAAATTGACGAGAGCGCGCGGCCGCAACCCAGATCGAGCACTCGCATCCCCGGCCGCAGGTCCATCTTCTCCGTCAGCCATTCGGCGAGCCACAGCGGATTCGCCCCGCCGCTCACCCCGGCAAGAATCCACTCGGGATGATAACGCGAAGCGCGAGGAAAGCGATTGGAACTCAAATACTCTTCCACAACAACTTTCTCCCAGACTGCGACTAACTTTCACAATACTGCCGCAATGAATCCGAATAGCCCGCTTCCCAAGCATCTTGAAAGGACGAAGCTGGTTTAGACGCTAACGGCTAGTACTCGTCCTGATCCTGCAATGGAAAGTACTTCCATTGCCAATAGGTCATTAGCTCGTCTTCTGATCGATCAAAAAATTCGTTGTAACTATGCGCGTGCGGCGACGGAGGTCTTATTTCACCCTCGACGAATCCGCGCGTCTTCAGAAGTTGCATGTATGCCGGCAAGTCGCCATACGCGTAGATCCAATCGTGCTGATCGTAAACGAGAAGGCCGGGACCGGAAGCAGAACCAATCCACAAGTGATGGCGACCATCCCCTTCGAAGAATTCATGAAACCGACGACAGAACTCGGCGACTTGCTCAAAGTCGAGCGGACCTGGCGATTGGTAACGGCCCGGCTCTCGCTTTCCTAATCTCGGAACCAACAGGACATAGAGCACGCCCAGTTGTTCTCGCCATAGTTGCGCCAGCGAAAGCAACAGTTCGACATGATTCTCAGCCGGCCCTATAACCAATCGTGGCGCAGCAGTGGTCGGCTCGATACAGTAAACATTCGAGTATCGAACGGGTTCTTCCGTGAATGGATCCGCGAGTTTTGGCCGCACGCCGTCGACGGACATAGAAAAGCCCTTCTATTGCTCCGCGCTAAACGCTTGGTGATAGGTCACGCTGCCGTGCGGAAGGTTCGCGCCGCGGAGCGAGATTGCTTGAAAATACTCCGGCGGAATCTCGGGCAACACGAGCCCCGGTTCCGCCTTGAATCCAAACCGCCCGTAAAACGCCGGCTCACCCAGCACCACGCACCCCGCCGCTCCCATCTGGCGCACGGCATCCAGCGCCGCCCGCATCAGCGCCGAACCAATGCCCCTCCCCTGCCACGCCGGCAGCACCGAAATCGGCCCCAGCCCGTACCAGCCGAGCGCCCCATCCGAAATCGTCACCGGCGACACGGCGACATGCCCCACGACGGCGCCCTCCGCCTCCGCCACCAAGGACACGGTCAGCGCTCCCGCCGCACGTACCGCCGCTACAATCAACTGCTCCGTGTGACTCGTGTGCGGAGCATCGAGAAACGCCGCCGCGATCAGCGCTTCGATCGCCGCTGCGTCGTTCGAGCGCTCTGGCCGAACATGACACGCCATCGCTAACTCGCCAAAATCTGAATGCCATACCGCGGCGCCGCGGCCAGCAACCGGTCGATCTCATCCGGCGTCGGCGGCAACGCCGTCGTCGTCCCTTCGGCGAGCTCCGTCCCCACCTCAAAGAACATCTCTTCCAGCCCCGCCGGAGTCACCGTGATGATCATCCGCGCTTGCTCGCCGCTCTCGTTCTTGAACGAATGCGCGAGCCCAGGAGGCAAATGAACGAACGTCCCCGCCGCCGCCCGCACCGTTTCGTCGCCGGCGCGAAACGTCATCTCGCCTTCGAGGACGTAAAAGCTCTCCGCCTCCCGCGTATGAACATGCGGCGGCGGCCCGCCCCCCGGCGGCACAATCGCCTCGAACGACGCATACGCCCCGCCCGTCTCGGCGCCGGTCGCGAGGAAACGATAGACGTCGCCAACAATCGCGATGGTGCGACCTACGCGCGGGCGACGAAAGGTTGGTGAAGTGACTTGAGTCATTGCCCTGCCCTCATTTGCATTTCCCTAATTTGCATTTGCACTTCAATTAAGTCGCCGACTGAATGCATGGCGCCGAGTGATCCTAAGCAGTGGCTTGAGTACCGGTCACTCCCTCAGACGTTCGCTGCGCCAGCCAAAGTACTTATTCCCAGGCAGCCCCACACCCCGCTCTGGAGCCGCGACGCCAACGAACCCGCAGGCCTCGCAGCGCCAGCCGCCACGCGACTCGCCCGACTGCAGCGCTGCGGCCTCCTGGCCGCCATGCGGCCGAAACCACAAGTTCTCATACGACCAGCCGACGAACAGGCCGCTCCACCAAGTGCCGTGGATGGCGACAATCCCCTCCTTAAGGCTACCAGCGCACTGCGGGCAGTTGCCGAGCCGTTTATCGAGCGGACCGCCAGCGGCCGTGTGCTTCGCTGTCGATCGGTCGTGGTCAGTCATCCTCAGACTCCGAAAGTTGCTCATCGCTGCGGTGGCTGGTCAGCGTCCTGAGCAGTCGCTGCGGGAAGCCGATATACTATTACATCGCCGACAGCAGGGCATTGATCGATCGACGGGGAGTTGCACGAAGTTGCACGAACTGGGCGCGATCAAACCCCAGCGGGTGCCTTTGGGGCCAAAAGGCCAGCCGCCGCGACCTGGATTCTCCTTTCCAACAGCGTTACCATGATAAAAGACCGGCAAGGAGCCAGTCGTCCCCCCTTCGTTGCTCTTGCCGCCTGCGGGCGAGGGAGAACTGTATGATTCAGCGAGTCTGCAATCACACCGCCCTGCTCGTCGTCGGCATCGCCATCGGCGCCGCACTCACGGCTGGTTGGCATGGCCTCACGACAACGCCGCGAGCCCACGCCGTGGCGACTCACGGCGCCGACAACTTCGCCATCGCCACCGGACTGGTCGATGACCAGATCGAGGCCCTTTACTTCCTCGACTACCTGACGGGCGATCTGCGCGCGGCGATCGTTAACCGCCGCAACGGACAGTTTACCGGTTACTTCCGCTACAACGTGCTGCAAGACTTTGAGGCCATCGGCGATCCCCCCCGCTTCCTCATGGTCACCGGCATGGCCGACATCCCGCGAGGCTCGGGACCAACGCAAATCGGCAAGGCGTTAATTTACGTCGCCGAGGCCTCCAGTGGTCAGGTCGCCGCGTACGTTCTTCCCTTTAACTCAACGCTAAACGCCGCCGGCGCCCCCCAGACCGGAACCTTTGTTCGCGTCGCCCGTGGTTCGTTCCGCGACGCCTTCGTGCGAGACGAATGAGCGATCCCGCTGAATTTGAAATCCATGTGAATGGGCGCCCGCGAACCGTGGCTCCCGGCTCCACAGTAGCAACGCTGCTGGAGACGCTAGAGTTAGACCCGCGCACCCTGGCAGTGGAGCGAAATCTCGATCTCGTTCCCAGAGGTCAACATGCGGCGACGCTCCTGACCGCCGGCGATCGTTTGGAAGTCGTCACCCTCGTCGGCGGCGGGTGATGATACGAGGAGTCGGGGATCAGGGATCAGGAGTCGGTGGCTTCTTCCCTCTGCTGACTCCTGATTCCTGACTCCTGATTTTTCGCTACGCCATGTCAACAGACTTACTCACCGACGAGCCGCTCACAATCGGCAGCCACACGCTGCGGAGCCGGCTGATTGTCGGCACCGGCAAGTATGCCAGCTACGAGTTGATGGGCGAGTCGCTCCATCGCTCCGGCGCCGACTGCATCACCGTGGCCGTGCGTCGCGAGCGACTCATCGACGCGGCCGGAAACAATCTGCTCGATTTTATTGACGCTTCGCGCTACACGCTGCTGCCCAACACGGCAGGCTGCTTCAGCGCCGACGACGCCGTGCGCGTGGCGCGACTCGGCCGCGAGATTTTGCTCGGCTTGGAGAATGCCGGCGCCGATTGGGTAAAGCTTGAAGTCCTCGCCGACAAAAAAACGTTGCTTCCCGACCCCGTCGCATCGATCGAGGCGACCGAGCGACTCGTCGCCGACGGATTCCAAGTTCTCTGCTACTCCAGCGACGATCCAATCACGGCCCGCCGGCTAAAAGAAGCGGGGGCCTCGAGCGTGATGCCCGCCGGCAGCCCGATTGGCTCCGGCCAGGGAATTTTGAACCCCAACAACATTCGCATCTGTCTGGAATATCTCAAGGATGGCGATCCCGACTATCCCGTGATTGTCGACGCCGGCGTCGGCACGGCGAGCGACGTGACCATCGCCATGGAACTTGGCGTCGACGGGGTGCTGCTCAACACGGGCATCGCCCATGCCCAAGATCCGCTCCGCATGGCCGACGCAATGCGCTACGCCACCGCCGCCGGCCGGCTGGCGTACCTTTCGGGTCGCATCCCCAAGCGACTCTACGCGACCGCGAGCAGTCCCGAAGAGGGAACGATTACGCGGCAGCCGCGGTAAGAGCCGGTCTTGAGGACGGCAACCGGTCGATAACGCCAAATGGCCCGAAAGCTGTGAATGGACTCCGAACATGCGATCTGCGTCGCCGACATTCTCGGGCCGGAGGGTTCTATCGCGCGGCGGCTGCCGCACTATGAACTACGACCCCAGCAATTGGCGATGGCCGACGCGGTGGCGAAGGCGATCGCCGCCAAGCGCCATCTCTGCGTTGAAGCCGGCACCGGCGTCGGCAAGAGCTTTGCCTACCTCGCCCCCGCGATTCTCGCCGCCACGAACCCCGACGCCGGCAAGCCGCCGCGGATCGTGATCTCAACGCATACGATCAGTTTGCAGGAGCAGCTCATTCGCAAGGATCTGCCGCTGCTCAACAGCGTCATTCCTCGCGAGTTCTCAGCCGTGCTGGTGAAGGGTCGTCGCAACTATCTCAGCCTCCGCCGGCTGCAAGGCGCCCTCTCGCGCGGCAAGAGCCTGTTCGAGGACGAAGCGGGCCAGCAACTCAACGCGATCCGCCAGTGGAGTGAGCAAACCGTTGACGGTTCGCTGGCGGATCTCAGCTACAAACCGTTGCCCGCTGTGTGGGACGAAGTGGCCAGCGACCACGGCAATTGCCTGGGCCGCCGCTGCCCCACCTACAAGCAGTGCTTCTATTACCAGGATCGTCGCCGCGTGCAGAACGCCCAGATCTTGGTGGTGAACCACGCACTCTTCTTTAGCGACCTCGCGCTGCGCCGACACGGCGTAAGCATCCTCCCCGATTACGACGTCGCGGTGCTCGACGAAGCCCACACAATTGAGTCCGTCGCCGCCGATCATCTCGGTCTGTCGTTCACCAGCGGGCAGGTCGAATTCGTCCTCTCACGGCTCTACAACGACCGGACAAACAAGGGGCTGCTCGTCCACCACAACCTGAAGCAGCTTTGCCAGCGCGCCGATCAGTGCCGCTATGCCGCCAGCGAGTTCTTCGCCGACGTGTGGGAGTGGAAGTCGCAAGTCGCGCCGGCAAATGGCCGGGTTTCGGAGCCGTTGGAGATCGAGAACAAACTCAGCCCAGCGCTGATGGAGCTCGCCCGCGGCGTGAAGCTCGCCGGCGACGCGATCAAGCAAGAATCAGAGCGGCAAGATCTCATCTCGGCCCACGACCGCCTGGTGGGGTTGGCAGGCGAGCTCAACGCCTGGCATGGCCAGCAGTTGCCCGGCGCCGTTTACTGGATCGAATCGAGTTGGAACCGTCGCGGCACGCCGCGCATGACGCTAGCCGCCTCGCCCGTCGACGTGGGCCCCGCCTTACGCGAACAACTCTTCCAGCAAACCAAGAGCGTGATCCTCACCAGCGCGACGCTCTCCATTGGCAAGCAGCCTTCGTTCGCCTTCTTCCGCGATCGAATTGGGCTAACGCAGTGCGAAGAACTGCGGCTCGACAGCCCGTTCGACTATCAGCAACAAGCCGAGCTTGTCACGCTCCGCGGCATGCCCGACCCAGCTGCCGAGCGGGACGGCTACGATCGGGCCTGCATCGAGGCAATCAAGCATCTGGTGCGCGAGAGCGACGGCCGCGCGTTTGTCTTGCTCACCAGTTACGAAATGATGCGCCGCGTCGGCGCGGGCATCGCGCCATGGCTGGCGCGCCACAATCTCAATTTACTGAGCCAAGCCGATGGCACGCCGCGCAGCCGGATGCTGGAGCTATTCAAAGAAAACCCGCGCTCGGTGCTACTGGGGGCCGACAGTTTTTGGCAGGGAGTCGACGTGCCGGGCGAGGCGCTGGAACTTGTGATCATCGCGAAGCTGCCGTTCAGCGTGCCCGACCATCCGCTCCTGGAAGCGCGGCTCGAAGCAATCCGCGCCGCAGGCGGCAATCCCTTCAGCGACTATCAATTGCCGGAGGCCGTTCTGAAATTGAAGCAGGGTTTCGGTCGGCTCATTCGGACCAAGCGAGATCAAGGTCGGGTCGTGATTCTCGACCCGCGGGTGCTGACGAAAGCGTACGGCCGAACGTTTTTGGAATCATTGCCGAATTGCCGACGCGCCGAGATCGAGCGGCCGATCGGCGTCTGAGTACATGGCGGGCGAATGGCGCCCCGGGCCGCCGCAGAGCAATTCGCCGGAAGTCTGACGCTCTGGCGCCATGAATGCTCTTGCCACGGGAATAATTGTGCGTCTCACCGTGCGCTCTTCATGGTGGCTTCACTCCAGTCTGTATGCTTACCATGGTTGTGGCGTGGAAACATTCTGTTGACCGAATTGAAGGAGATGTTGTGATCAACTATTCATCAACCCTGCGGCGAGGAGTCCGACTGGCGGCGCTGGGCGGCTGCCTGCTGACGGGAGCCCGTGCACCGGCGACGCTTGCCGAGGCTCGCGAAGCGAACTATCAGCTTTACAAGGAAATCGAAGGCGAGCGAAAGATCATCGGCCCGTTGGTGGGGCATGTCACTGATACGACGGCATCGATCTGGGCCTACGCAGGACCGCGGACGACGCCGCTGATTCTTGAAGTCGAAGAACTTGAGTCGAAGCGCCGCTCCGCCGACGGCGAGCAAGGTCCGCCGCAGAAACTGCGGCTCGACGCGACTCCGAACGCCGACGAACATCATGCGGTTGAGTTTCAGGTGACCGGCCTCAAGCCCGAGACGCGGTATGCCTTCGCCGTGCGACTGGCGGAAGATGACGAGTCAACCGAGGCGGGCCTCTTCGCCACGGCGCCCGCGGCGGGCGAGGGAAGCAAGTTCAAGTTGGCCGTCGCCTCCTGCTTCGGCGGCGCCTACCGCCGCGAAGACGGCAAGACCCGCGAAGTCCGCGGCGAGTACCACAACGATTCGTGGCATCTGTTGATGGACGAGCGGCCCGACTTCCAGTTGATCATCGGCGACAACGTCTATGCCGACTCCACTGACTACAACCATCTGTGGGATGCGTATACCTTGGAACGAGTGAAGAATCGCCCCTTCGCCGCCGCGGTTCGCACGATCCCGACTTATGCCGTGTGGGACGATCACGACTATGGCCCCAACAATAGTGATGGCACGGCTCAAGGTAAGGAAGACTCACTCGCCGTGTTCAAGGAAGTTTTCGCCAACCCGCCGCGCGAACATGGCGCCGAGAAGCCGGGCATCTACACCAAATTTTCCTACGGCGGCATCGACTTCTTCCTGCTCGACGGCCGCTATTTCCGATCGCCCAACGACGCGAAGCCTGGCCCCGACAAGACCTTCCTCGGCAAGGATCAACTCGACTGGCTCGTCGAGGAGCTGAAAGCGAGCAAAGCGCCATTTAAGGTTCTCGTCTGCGGCAGCACCTGGGAAGCGAGCCGCAGCGACGGTTGGCGTTTATTTCGCCATGCCCAACGCGAGTTGTGGGATCGAATTGTCAAGAACAACGTCAATGGCGTGATGTACGTTTCCGGCGACATCCATCGCTGCGACTTGCAAATGCACCAGCCCGAGGTCGGCGGGGCCTACCCCATGCCCGAGGTGATTTCCTCAGGCCTTGGCAGCCACGGCGAGCACGACCCGATGGGGTTTGCCACGATCGAGTTCGACACCACGCTCGCCGATCCGATGATGACGGCCCGCGTGATCGACGGAACCGGGCTGGAAACGGTAAAGCGTCAGGTTCGTGCCAGCGACATGCAGGTGCGGACGCCGGCAGGCGATTCGCACTGACGTTAAGTTTATGCCATCTAATGGCCCCCGGTCAGTGACCGGGGCTAAAACAACGAAGAGCCCCGACCGAACATGGTCGGGGCTCTTTTTTGTGGCGGCGCTGAGGCGGTCGGGAGCCCTGGGCTTCGCTTACGACCGCAAAGGCCCATCTGTCGGCCCGATACCTTCCTTCGCGAGGTCGCGGACTAACTCTTTGCCAAGGATGCTATGCCGATAGCCGTAGGCGAAGTAGATGACGAGCCCGAGCCCCATCCAGATGACCAAGCGGAGCCATGTCGATACCGGGAGGAACAGCATCATCGACACGTTCACTAGAATTCCGGCAGGAGCCACGAAGTAGATCAGCGGGCAGCGGAACGGCCGCGCCATCGTTGGGTCCTGAAACCGGAGAATCAAAACGGTGACGCAGACAATCACAAACGCGAACAACGTGCCGATGTTGACCATCTTTTCGAGGTCGGCGATCGGCGTGAATGCCGCTGTGACGCAAATTACCAGACCGGTGAGAGCCGTCGAAATATGCGGAGTCTTGAATCGAGGATGGACCGCCGCGAAGATCGACGGCGGCAGCAGTTTGTCGCGGGCCATCGCCAGGAAGATGCGGGCCTGGCTCAGGAACGTCACCAGCAAGACGCTGGTCAGACCCGCAAGGGCGCCGGTGGCGATCAGTACGCTGGAAATGCGGAGAACCCCGCTTCCCTTCGCTTCGGCCTGCTTGCGGAACGCGGCGGCAATTGCCGCCTTCGTATCGATCTGATAGTAGGGCTCCATGCCAGTAATCACCGCGGCGACTAACACGTAAAGAATCGTGCAGATGCCGAGCGACGCCAGGATGGCGATCGGAATGTCGCGCTGCGGATTGATCGCCTCTTCGGCGTGGGTGCTGATCGAGTCGAAGCCGATAAAGGCGAAGAAGACGATCGCGGCGCCGAGCATGATGCCCGAGATGCCGTAGGGGGTGTAATTGGTGCGGAAGGCGTCGTCGAGCGGTTTGAGCCTTTCGGGGCTGATGATGGCGCCGAGGAGGCCCCACTTCTCCGCCGTCGCTTCGCGGGCCGCCGCGTTGATATCCGCGATGATTTCGTCGAAGCGCGCCGGATCCGTCACCTTTGCCTGAGCCGCAGCCAACGTGGCCTGAGCGGCGGAGAGTTCGGCGTCCGCCTGCTCGGCGGGCATGTCTCCCGCCTTCACCATCTCGATCTTCATCGCCTCGGCCTTGTCGAGCGCCAGTTTGGCCCGAACGTACGCGGCGTCGACGTCGATCTGGGCGAGTTCCGCTTTGGTCAAATCCTTTGCGGGTCGATTGCCCCTCACCTTGTCGGCGACGACCTTGCTGACGGTCAGTTCCGCCGTGCTGAGTCGCTTGCCGTAGGGGACGTCGGTCCAGTTGTTCTGGTCTTGGTTAATCAGCGTGAAGCCGAGACCGATGACGAAGAGGACCACGACGAGCTTGACGAGCGTCAGCGCCGCGTTGGCGACGGCGCTCTCGCGGATGCCGACGATGAGGATCACCGTGACCACCAGCATGATGCCAACCGCAGGGAGATTGAAGAGGGCCCCCGGCGTGCTGAAGGGATCGGAACAAAAGCGTTCCGGTATCTCCACGCCGAAGCATGTCCGCAAAAACTCATTGAGATAATTGGCCCAGCCCGCGGCGACGCAGGCGCAGGCCATGGCGTACTCGAGAATCAGATCCCAGCCGATGATCCACGCCAACAGTTCGCCGAGCGTGGCGTAGGCGTAGGTGTACGCGCTGCCGGCCACGGGGGCCATCGCGGCGAACTCGGCGTAGCAGAGCGCGGCGAAGACGCAGCCCAGCGCGGCAACCGCGTAGGAAATCGTGATCGCGGGGCCGGCGTCTTCCGCAGCCGCGCGGCCGGTCATGACGAAGATGCCCGCGCCAATGATGCAACCGACGCCAAGCGCCGTAAGCGAAATGGGCCCCAGCACCCGCCGCAGACGGTTCTCGTTGGCGAGTTCCTGAATGAGGTGCTGGAGGTCTTTGCGTTTGAAAAGTTGGCCCCACCGCATCATCTGAATCTACTCCTGTCGCCGCCCGGCTTGGGATATCGAAGTACCGCGTCGTGCAAGCACGTCGGAACATGGCAGGATAACTGGCGGGGAGCGAGGGAACTAGGTTTTAATGCAGCAAAGAAGGGAGTTGTGGGCCGTTTTGGATGCGGATTTGGCTGACTTTTGCGCGACATCGCAAGTGGGGTGCGCAACGGCGGGAGTTGTGGACTCAAGCAGCCGCAGGTCAACGACCCGCGGCTACTTCCGATGTCGCTGGAGCGCGAGATGCCACATGAGTAGTCCACAGGAGATGGCAGTGATCCCGAAGACGACGAGAAGCCACTGAGACGAACCGTGGCGGAGGAGGTCGCCGGCGTCGCCAATGCGGTCAAACGAACCAATGCCGATGTAGGCGCCGTTGGCGATAAGGCAGAACCCGGCGAAGAAATCAGCAAGTGGCCGTGGGTCAACGACCCGCCGGAGCGGAACTTGGGCCGCGTCGGCAATCGCTGCGGAAAAGCGATGAGGTCGAAATCGCCAACGGCACGCAGTTGCGATGAGTAGCGGCAATGCCACGCCGACGAGCGGGCCGGCCCAGGCGACCGCCAGCGGCGACAGGTTCGGCGAGACGTCGGTGCGTGAAATGGCAAACGGTTCAAGGATCACCCTTTCGACTGTGCCGCCGGTAAGCCAAGCGGCGAGGATGTGCCCCAGCTCGTGGACGGCCTGCATGGCGAGCCACGTGAGATAGACGACTGCCGCGTATGTCAGGGCTCGACCGAGCTTCATCTTGGATTTCGATAGGCTCCTTCGTTGGATAATGTGTCTTGGATCGCTCCGGCGGGTCGTTGACCCGCGGCTACTAAGTCAGCACTACCAAATTGTCGCGGTGGACGACTTCGTCGTAGGGGCAATGTCCTAATAGTTCCGCGATGCGGTCGGTGGGCTGGCCGGCAATGGTGGTCATTTGGGTGGAGGTGTAATTCGAGAGGCCGCGGGCGAACTCGCGGCCAGCGGGGTCGCAGATCGAGACGACGTCGCCCTTGACGAAGTTGCCTTCGACGCCGCGGACGCCGACGGCGAGGAGGCTCTTGCCGTTGGACTGCACGGCCTTCGCCGCGCCGGCGTCGAGGAGGAGTTTGCCGCGGGGGGTGGCGCTCCAGCCGATCCAGCGTTTGCGGGAGGCGACGGTGCGACCTTCTGCGAGGATGAGCGTGCCGACCTCGGCGCCGGCGAGGATATCGAGCAGCACGTTCGGCCGCCGGCCGGCCGCGATGACGACGCTTTCTCCCGCGGCGGCGGCGATGCGCGCCGCGCGCAGCTTGCTCCCCATGCCGCCGCGGCTGAGTTGAATCCGCGCCGGGCCGACGGCGTCCTTGGCGTAGCTGTCGGCGGCGTCGAGGTGCGTGATGACCGACATCAGCTTTGCCCCCGGCTCCGACGGGTTGCGGTCGTAGACCCCTTCGACGTCGGAGAGGAGGATCATCAGCGGCGCCCGCAGGAGGTTCGTCACGAGCGCCGCTAAGCGGTCGTTGTCGCCGAAGCTGATTTGCAGTTCGTCGACCGCGACCGTGTCGTTCTCGTTGATGATCGGGATCGCCCCGCAGCGGAAGAGGGCGTTGAGCGTGTTGCGCGTATTGAGATACCGCGTGCGATGCTGTAGGTCCTCGGCCGTGAGCAGAATCTGGGCCGCGTTGAGGCCGTGCGGCCCGAGCGCTTTGTTGTACGACTCGATCAGCCGACTTTGGCCGACGGCGGCGGCGGCTTGGAGTTCGGCCAAGTCGGTCGGCCGACGCTTCCAACCGAGCCGCCCGATGCCGGCGGCGACGGCGCCGCTGCTCACGAGGACGACCTTGCGGCCGTCGAGACGGAGCCGGGCGAGCTGATCGGCGACGGCGGCGACCCGCGTGTCGTCGAGCGCGCCATCCTCGCGGGTGAGAACGCGGCTGCCGACCTTCACCACGACGGTGTCGGCGGCGGTCATGATTTCTTGACGAACGAGATCGGTCACGGTTGGGATCTCAAGCGGGACGGGGCGCTGTGGGCGGGATGCCGCGCGGCGATGCGAAACTGCCTTTATATCGGGGGATCGGTCGAGTCGGAAGAATTGGCGGGAGTTACGTCCGCTCGCAACGTGCATTTGCGCGGACAAAACACCGCTCGCGGCCGCGCTGTCGCGGGGGTCAACACTGGTTTTGCCGAGTGATTGCACGATCGATGCGGACGCGGGTTTAGTCCACCCAGCGGGGCCGCCACGGACAAAACGAGGCGTGAGGGCCAGCAATCCGCTGGTATGGCGGCATTGGTTCTGTCCGCGCGCCGCAGGCGCGCAGGTCAGAACACTCGTCGGGCCGCTGCTGGCGGCGACGTGTGCTGCGCGACGAATGGCACAATATGTGGACATGCGATCACCATAGCGTCGCGAGTGGCCATTTTCTAGATGGTAGATGACGGATTTATTTCGGGGGTGGATGGAGGTCGCGATGGGGCTGGCGCTGGGACACGGGTTCGCACTGGCAGGATGCCAGCGGCGCCCTGCTACGATGATGCAACTTCGTTTCTCGGGGTGAAACAAGTTTCTTCAATTTAGCAGCTTGACGTTGGTCACCGCCTCCCATATAGCAGTACCTTGAGGCGGGCGTTCGATGAAGCCGCGTAGTTCGGCGCCATCGGCCGAGTCGCCGCCTCTAGGCTTCTCTATTCTTCTACTGCTTCTCTACCGGCGCGGGTCGACTCAGAAGCAATCGCTTCCTAACTCGCCTGCTCTCGTCTTCCTGTACTTTTCGCTTCATGAACCGTCGGACGGACAGGTTCTTTTCTAAGACAATTTAATCTACTTACATTCGATTAGCCGCTTCGCGGCTTATCGGCGTGCGTTCGCGCGTCGTATTCCAAGTATTTCACCACGAGGGGGAAGTGTTGCCATGAGCATCGTCTTGCGAGGAGCGGCATTGTGCTTGCTGGCGTCGGCGTTATGCCCGGGAAAGGCAAACGCCGCCGATATCGAGAGCATCGTCTTTGAGTCGGGCAGCGTTGGCCCCAGCGGCGCTCCTGCGGCCACGGGATGGCAGTTCCTCTCCACGAACAGCATCCCGGGCGACGCCCAGGCTCTCATTGAGAGCGTGCCGGACCGTACCTTCCAGACCGGAACCAACTCCGAAGCGATGGTCCTTCATCCCTGGTTCCCCGCGAACTCAGCAGGAACGGTGTTTGGACATGGCGCCGAGTGGAACACCGCTGACGCACTGGGCGCCGCCCCGCAAACGGTCGACCCGGGCGAGATCGTGTACCTCCAAATGGAAATCTTTTCGGACATGGCCGGCGGCGGCCAGTACTGGAAACTGGGATCGGCGGTCGGCTTTAAGGGGAATGGCGCCAATCCTTCCGTCAACCGCGGCTTCAATGACGAGGCGACGCTCGGCGACAATGGCAAGAACCTGCTGACCAGCATCGAGGCGGATTGGACGTTTGACACCACGCTCGATTTTAATGGCGCGATTCGAGGATCTGATCTCGCCCAGAAGCAAGACCAGACTCGTTACTTGAATCCGCCCACCACCGAAGAGCTCGACAAGACCTACATCTCCACGGCCATCTTCCGGCAGGGCGTCGACGCCGCCGCCCCGTTTAGCGGCACCGAGACCGAAGTCAGCGAAGTCCTCGACCGAAAGAACGGCGGCGAGTCGAGCGCCACGGGGACCTCAGCGCCCTTCGAGCCATGGGGCGGCAACTCGAATGTCATCACGGGGATGACCATTGACCGAGCCCAAGTCAACGTCCTGCGCGGCAGCAACAACGTCGAGGGCGGCTCGATCACCAGAGTCAATACGGTTTCCAGTTTCATCGACCCCTTCGAAACCGACCCCAATTCACCCCTCTATATCTCCAACGCCGTCTTGGGCATCAAGATGTTCCGCTTTGGGACCACGTCGATCAAGGACGTCAATTTGGATGGCATCGTCAATGCGGCTGACAAATCGATCGTGACGGCCAATCAGGGACAATGGCCGGCGCTCGACGGCACTGGCGCCACGTTTTTTGACGGCGACGTCAACAACGACCTCGTGGTCGATGCACTCGACCTCGCGTTCTACGCCGGGACGCCGGGCGACGCCGACGGCGACGGAGACGTCGATGGGGCCGATTTTCTCATCGGCCAGCGCGCGCCGAACTTTGCCGCGTTCTTGGTCGATTGGAAAGCGAACTTCGGGACCACGCCCTCGGTTGGCGCGGTTCCCGAGCCGAATACGGCGCTGCTGTTGATCTGCGGCGCGGCCGCGCTCGCTGCTATTGGCAGGCGAGCTGGTTGAACGTGGCTCGCCGTTGGCGGGGACTGTTTTTAGCGCGCTTGCTTCAGCTTGCCGCAAGCGTTGTCGGGGGAGGTCCGCGTCTGCAACCTCGGCCAGACGCGGGCCTTATATTATCTCCGACCAGCGGGCCCCCTCCCACCTGTCGCAGATAGGCGCCGGTATGAGCGACGCGATCGCGCAGGTTAGGCATGCTGAGTAAGGGGAGCTTGTCCCTGGGGCGGCTGGTCGCTGAAGCGACGCAGCCCGAGGCGGGGTGAATTGGCTGGAGCGATCTTGCGGCGTGGGGGCGTCTCCTGTACCAGTGGGCAATGCGAACGCCCTTGCTCCTTGTGCCGCTGCTACTGCTCGCGCTGCCGTGGAATTCCTGCACGCGCAGCAAGGCCCATCTCAGCGATAATGGGCCCAGCCAACTCCGTAGCGGAGCGGGGTTCTTTAATCCGAAAACGGAAGCGAAGGCGGCAAGCTCGACGAAGAAAGCCTTCGACAAGTAAGTCGCTTACCGTTCTGAGAGCAGGCGCGATTCAGGAAGCGGGTCGTGCGAATGCTTCATTGCGCGGCCGCGGATGAGGCGGCGGCGGGCGGCTGGGCGGCGACGTCGGTGAACTTGCGGTCTCCCTGAATGAGGATCTCGACGTTCTCAAAATCGGGAGTGCGGTAGACGCCTCCGGCGCCGTCGGCGAAGAGAAATTGTCCCTGATCGTCGGCCGCCAGGCCTTCGATATGATACTTGTTGCCGAGGAAGACGGGCTCGGGTTTGCCGCCGACCAGCTTGAAGAGCCGGCTGGGCGTGCCAAAGGTAGCGATGTAGACGTCGCCCTGGTTGAGCGCGAACGTTCCCCACCAGTCGGCGCCGACGTCGGCCTGGCGCACCGTGGCGACCTCGCTGGGCGCGCCTTGCCACAGGTCGCGGCGGTAGATCTTGCCGTCGGCCAAGGGTTCGTTGTCTTGCGGCGTGGGGACGACGCTGAAGTAAACGGTATGTTCTTCGCCGCCGCCATCGACGTCGCGCACTTGCCCAGGGAACTCGAAGCTGAGAACTTCGTGGCGGCCGTCGAGCCAATGCAAGACGTACCCATCAAGTCCGCTGACGAAATAGACCTTGCCGTCGGCCCCGACGGCGAGCTTTTGCAGCTTCATCGTGGCCTGCGGAAAGGCGCGATCGGCGACGGCCTCGCGGCGGTGCAGTCGCTGCAGGCGGCCGTCGCGACTTCCCCATAGCTGACCGGGAAACTCGCGTCCGGCGCTCAGCAAGAGATTGTCGGCGGCGGCGACGCTCCAAGGCGCCAGGCAGAGGGCGAGTGCGAGCATCGTGCGGACATGGTGCGACCAGCGGCAATGTGCGGCCATGAAACGAACCCCAAGGTTGGCGATAGGTTGAGGCGACGATGGGCGCCGACGCGAGCGCGACAGCGCGACCTTCTGATACTCTAGCTCGCACCTAGCCGCTTGGGAGGCGAGTTGCGCGTCGCCAAGAGCCCTACATTCGCTACCAGCGGAAGGTTTGACGATGACTCTAAATGAACGCCGCCGGGCGGCGAGCATCACGAAATGGGCCCGATTGACCACCTAGGCATCGTCGCTGGTCGGTGAAGCGACGGCGGCGGCCGGTCGTCTGGGAAGAGTTCGACATGGGCTTCATGACAAACGTGGGCAGCACGGCTGCGAGCAGATCGTGCGTGCAACTTTGCTCGACTTGGTTTAGATTCTTGGTGGCCGGTTTTCTCATGTCGAGCTGCCTCCTGATTCGCGCTCCGCTAAGCGGTTCACGCCGATTGGGCGCCATCCTTCGCGCTCGATCGACGGCAGCGGAAACTATCCGTTTGGCCATCTGGTCGAATTTCAAGAGTTAAACGTTTCATGAAGCGCACGTTGGCGATTCTTGCGACTGCGGCATGGTGCGTCACGCTGTCGCACTCGATGGCTGATGCGCCGACGGCTGCGGCGAAGATAACGGAGTTCACCGTCACCGACGGCGTCGAATGCAAGACGGTGCGAGCGGGGACTTGGAAACTGTCGGGCACGCTGAAGATCAACTTCGCCGGGCGCATCCTGCCGCATGAGAATACTGCGGTGGAGCTTTACGGCGCCGGGGTCGAGTCGATCGCGGGACGCTTTGATCGCGTCGAGCTGCCGAAGGGATGGCTCGGCGACGTTGAGTACGACTCCACGAAGCCAGCGGTGACGCTGCGGAACTTGCGGCCTGATCGGCCGCCGGCGTTTCCGGGGGCGGAGGGATTTGGCAAGTTCGCCATTGGCGGGCGCGGCGGGCGGGTGATCGCGGTGACGAATCTCAATGACGCCGGGCCCGGCAGCTTGCGCGCGGCGTGCGAGGCGGAGGGGCCACGAACGGTGGTGTTTCGGGTCTCGGGGACGATTCCGCTCAAGTCGGAACTGAAGATCAAGCATCCCTATCTCACGATTGCGGGTCAGACGGCGCCGGGGGATGGGATTTGCGTGGCGCATCGGAACGTGAAGTGCGACGCCGAGAACGTCGTCATTCGCTATATGCGGTTTCGGCCGGGCGACGTGTCGGGGGTCGAGTCGGACGGTTTTGGGGGCGAGTGTTCGCATTCGATCATCGATCATTGCACGGTGAGTTGGGGGATCGACGAGACGTTGTCGATCAACAAAGCGAACAACTTCACGGTGCAGTGGTGCATGATCAGCGAGAGCTTGTTCAACTCGCTCCACAAGAAGGGGCATCATGGCTATGGCGGGTTGTGGGGCGGTCCCGGCGGGTCGTGGCATCACAACATTCTGGCTCATCATTCGAGCCGTAATCCGCGGGCGTCGGGGAACGAGATTTCCGGGCTAATGGATTGCCGGAATAACGTCATCTACAACTGGGGCTTCAACAGCGCGTACGGCGGCGAGATGTGGCCGCGGAATTGGGTGAACAACTATTACAAGCCGGGGCCGGCGACGGAGCCGAAGGTGGCTCAGCGGATCTTCCTGCAGAAGGATGCGCGGGGGCGGATGTACGCCGACGGCAACTTCGTGTGGGGCTCGCCCGCGGTGAGTCGCGACAATTGGAACGGCGGGATCGACTTCCAGGCGGACGGCGACGCGACGGAGGAGACGCTCCGTTCAGACACGCCCTACGTTGTGGCGCCCGTGCGGACGGAGACGGCGGAGGAGGCGTTCGAATCGGTCCTGGCGGAGGCGGGGGCGTCGCTGGTGCGGGATGCGGTCGATGCGCGGATTATCGGAGAGATTCGCACGGGGACGGCGAAATACGGGAAGACGTGGCGCGGCGGCGGGAATGGGATTATTGATTCGCAGGCCGACGTGGGGGGGTGGCCGGAGTTGAAGTCAGCGCCGGCGCCGGGTGATGAGGATGGGGACGGGATGCCGGACGAGTGGGAGCTGGGGCAGCGGCTCGATCCGCAAGCGGCTAGCGATGGGGCGCTCGATCAGGATGGGGATGGGTATACGAATTTGGAGGAGTATCTCAACTCGTTGGCGGGTGCAGGGCGGTGAGTCGCAATTAAGGCTCGCGCAGTCGCATTTTCGCCCTGGCTCCGCCAGGGGTTTACTCTACGAGAGATGGCGCGTACCGGTGTGGTGGCCGACCCTCCGGCGGAGCCGGGGGCTAGAAGGGGTGCGGCGTAAGACGCCGGTCATGGCGAGCAGCGCTAGCGCCAGCGTCGACGGCTCGGGAACTCCCAGGTAGTAGCCGACGATTGGTTCGGCCGTGTCGCTGGCCCATGTGCCGTTGCCGCTGGGGGCGTGGAGCTCGCCGCTGGCTTCGAGCGAGAACGAAATGTCGATCGTCTTGCCCAGGGCCATGATCCAATCGCCGCGTTCGCCTGGGTTGGCGCCGGGGTAGCTCATGAAGCCCTGGAAGGGGGCGACCATTTCGATTTCATGGCCGTCGGGTGAGATCGAGGCGCGGATGATGCCTTGATGGACAGGTCCTTGGTCCTTGACGAAGGTGATGCTGGTGCCGTCGCCCAGGTTGTGATCGCCGGCACTTGGGTCGTCGAACATCACCCACTGGGTGTAGTGGTCGTAGACGCCGGGCTTCACGTCGACGATGCCCTGCTTCTGCTGCGCTTCCATTCCCGGCAGGTCGGCCGCAGTGAGCGCGCCGTGGTTGAGATAGTGTCCCGTGTTGAACGTGCCGTTGAAGTACTCGATCTCCATGTTCATGTCGTAGCCGTCGGAGGTGGGATAATAGCCCCCCTCGTGGATCGGATAGCCGGTGACGTCATCGTCGTCGACGTCGATGGTGAGAATGACGTAGTAACGTCCCGCGCGTTTGCCGGGCGACTGCGTCTGGGTCGCCCCGATGTTGCCGCGAGCGCGGAAGTAGGCGTAGAGATTATCGGCGTCGTGCGTGAACTTGTACTGGAGGATGTCGACGTCGGGGTGATTGACGTAGGCGGGAACGTCGAGCGGGCCGTCGTGATCGGTGTCGTGCTGATCGTTGGTGGGGTCGGAATAGGAGGGGACGGCGGCCCAATCGCCGAACTGCCCATCGACCGTGATGTGGTGAATGGGGGCGGCGGCGCTTGGAACGGCCGACACGAGACATAGCAGAACGGCGACTGCGGCGGCGACAACTGGCGGGGCGAACCGATGCATGGCATTTGCCTGATGGGGCCTGCGGGATGAGAGTGGCGATCTTAGCACGCGTGGGCTCACCGGCCAACTAGATCGAGTTAGCGGCGGGCTTTCTGCAGTCTCCCAACGATCGCTGGGCAACTTGGGCCAGCGCTGGTCGGCGAGGCCAAGGACGCCGAGCCAGCATCGTGCGAAGCGGATCGTTAGGCCATTTTTGATAGTTCTTCAATTTGCAAAAAAAAGAGCAGGACGCGGCGAGGCGTCGTTACTATACTGTCGGGCGTCGCTGAATTGCTACCTCGTTATCGTGTCATCGGAGCCGTGATCGTGGCGATGTCGGTATCCTGCCCGAGCTGCGCCGCTGAATTTCGCGCCGGCGACCAGTATGCGGGGCGCGTCGCGAAATGCCCGGGATGCCAGAAGCCGTTCCGGTTGCCAAGTCTGCCGCCGGAACATAACGCCGCCGCGCCGGCGGCGGCGGTCGGGCCGACGCGAGCGGCGGCGACGGCGCCGCCTAACAGGCCGACAGAGGCGCCGGTGACCACGAACGGGCCTGACGGGAAGACGCCGTCGCGCGACCAGATCGCTCAGCAGATCATGGCGGGATTCACCGGCCCGATTCGACGACCGCGCACGCCGATCATGTATCAGCTCGCGGCGATCGCCGTTTTCCTGCTGATGATTATCTTGCCGCTCGTGTATCTCAGTCTCATCGCGCTGGCTGGGTATGGCGTGTACTACCATGCGGTCAATCACACCGGCATCGTGACGACCGGCGCCGTGCGCAATGGCAAAGCGAAGATCGCGGCGCTGCTGATTTATCTGGCGCCAATCGTCGCGGGCGCGGTGTTGATTGTGTTCATGATCAAGCCGTTGTTCGCACGCCCGGCGAGGGACGGAAGGACGCGATCGCTGCGCCGCGAGGCGGAGCCTTTGTTGTTCGCGTTCGTTGATCGCATTTGCGAAACCGTCGGCGCCCCAAAGCCGCGTCAGATCGACGTCGATTGCGAAGTCAATGCGTCGGCCCGGTTCCGGCGGGGCATGCTCAGCATGCTGGGAAACGACCTGGTACTGACGATCGGCATGCCGCTGTTGGCGGGGCTGAACACGCGGCAGTTTGGCGGCGTGCTTGCGCACGAGTTTGGCCACTTCTCGCAAGGTTTCGGCATGCGGCTGTCGTACATGATTCGCTCGTTGAGCCACTGGTTCATGCGATTGGTCTATCAGCGCGACCGGGCGGACGAGTGGCTGGAGGCCAATGCCGGCGACCTCGACATTCGCATTGGTTGGATTCTGTACCTGGCGATGGCGTTCGTCTGGCTCTCGCGCAAGGTGCTGTGGGTGCTGATGTACGTTGGGCACTTCTTCGGCAGTTTCCTCTTGCGGCAAATGGAATTCGACGCCGACCGCTTCGAGACGCGGTTTGCCGGCAGCGGCGCGTTTGAGCAGACCGCCCGGCAATTGCAGACGCTCAACGTCGCGTCGCAGGCGGCGTTCTCGGATTTGCGCGAGTTTTATCGCGAAGCGCGGCTGGGCGACGACTTGCCGCGGTTGATCATGGCCCGCACGGCCGCCCTGCCGGCCGAAGTGAAGAAGGCGATCGACAAAAGCATCGGCCAGTCGAAGACGGGCCTGTTCGACACGCATCCTTGCGACGGCGATCGTATCGTGGCCGCCAAACGCGAAGATACGGACGGCGTGTTTCGCGTCGAGTTGCCCGCGACCGTACTTTTGTCGGACTTCGACGCTCACTCGAAAGCATCGACGCTGGAATTCTACAGGGGCATTTTTGGCAATGACTTGAAGAAGGCGGAACTGCGGCCGGTGACCGACATCACCGCCAAGCACGATCAGGCTCGTGAGCAGGAAGCGGCCATCGGGCGCTTCTTCGGCGGGGAGTGGTCGGCCGCGGCGCCGTTACAGCTCGATGCCTATCACGTCGCGCCGCCGCCGAGCGCGTCGGCGGCGCTGACGGAACTGAAAGACGTCCGGCAACGAATGGCCGCCGCCATTGCAGCGAACCGAGGCGCTGTCGAAACGTTGGCGACGGCGGGGCGGCAAGTGCGAGAATCGCATCAATGGAATACCCTGCTGCGGGCACGAGTGAAGATCAACAAGAAATCGCTCGCCGAAGCTGGAGGAGCAGAGGAAATCAAACGTCGCGGCGCCGAAGCCGAGCGGCTCCTGGGAAAGGCGACCGGCCAATTGCGATCGCTGAACGAGTTGGCGGCGAAACGGATCTCGCTCAGCCTGGCGTTGCTGCACGTGGCGAAGGTGACCGAGCGTCTGCCGGAGCCTACGCCCAAGATTGCCGACGTGGACGCCAAGTTCATGGCGCTGCAAATCATGTGCGGCGCCATGGAATCGCTCGCTGCCATGGCGCCCCTCCACGCGTCGGCTGGCGGTCTGGTCGAGGCGCTGCAGGGCGGGGGTCGCGCGGACGATATCGTCCCGATTCTAAACGATCTACTGGGAAAATTGTTGCCGCGTGCCAAGACGATGCGTGCCGCGCTGGAACGCTGCAGCTACCCGTACGAGCACGCCAAGGGGCGAATATCGCTCGCGCAATTCGTCATGCCTGACGTGCCGACGCAGGGGGATCTGGCAAGCGTCTTCAACGCGTGCAGCCAGGCGCTGGAAACGGGGCCGCCGCTTTACGTTCGACTGCTGGGGGAAATGATCCGGCTGAACGATCTCGTGGAAGCGGCTTGCGGTTTGCCGATGCTGAATGCTAGTAGCGTCGCCGCACAGGCGGGCTAACTCGGATTGGACAATCGTCGCGGTCGATTTATAGTTGCACCCATGAATGGAAACGAACTCGCCGTTTTTGCGTTGCTGTTGCTGGCTGGCGGGCTGGTCAATTACCGCTTTGCCGAGCCGATCGCCGCGGCGTTTCGCCGTTGGGTTCCCGAATGCTGGGATAGCGAGCCGGCCTGCCAGCGGCTGGCAGGGCAGCTGATGAGCGCGTCCGGAGTTGTCCTCTTCGCGGCGGCGCGGTTGGCCGCTTGATGTTCGCCGACGACGACGCGTTAAGCGTCATACTGGCCTCGATCTTGAGCTGCCGGCGATTGCACCGCTTGAAGACCGGGAGACTTGGCGTGGCGCCTGCTGGTCGCTGAAGCGACGCAGTCCGATGGGCTGTGGATCGCGGCAACGCGAGGCGAGGGCGCAGCGAGGCCTATCGCTGCCGGGCAAACGAGTGGCGGCCTCGCGGTTGCGCACCGCGGGCCTGCGTTGCATTGCTGGGGCCGTGGCGGCGGCTTATGCTCAAGGTGACGGGGCGCCCGGCCGGGGCGACCTACTGGCTCCTTGGTCCGGGATTGCCTCGCGGCGATGGCATTATGTCGACGTTTGGTTCATGGTTCAGTGCGTGCGCCGCGGGATTGGCGGCTGGGGGCATGCTGCTCGGCGTCGCGAGCGGCGAAGTTCGCGCGGAAAGCTCCGCCGGCATCGTCGACGTCAAACCGGCTGACGGGCCCGCCGTGGAAGTCGACGGGAAGTTCATGGTTCCGTACAAGACGACGATTCCGGGAACCAAGGTTGAGTTCGAAATGATCCCCGTCCCCGGCGGCGAGTTCCTGCTGGGGAGCCCCGACGACGAGCCCGAGCGCGGCGACGACGAAGGGCCGCAGGTGCGCGTCAACGTGGCGCCGTTCTGGATCGGCAAGCATGAAGTGACGTGGGCCGAGTACCAAGCGTACATGAAAATGTACAACGCTTTCAAACAGCTGCAGACCTTGGCGGCGAATCGCGGCGACGCCGCGGCGAAGGATGGCGACGCCGAGGGTTGGGAGTTGATTGAGGAACATGCCTGGTCAGGCGACGCTGAGGATCCGGGGGTCGATGGGGTGACCTCCCCAACGCCGCTGTACATGCCCGATCACACCTACATGGCGGGCGATCGGCCGAATCAGCCAGCGGTAACGATGACGCACTTCGCAGCGCGGCAATTCACGAAGTGGCTGAGCGGGCTGACAGGGCAGGAGTATCGCCTGCCAAGCGAGGCGGAGTGGGAGTACGCGGCGCGAGCGGGGACGACGACCCCTTATTCCTTCGGCGACGACCCTGGCGAGGCGGAGAACTATGCCTGGCTTGAGGCGAACGCGGACTACGAAACGCATCCCGTCGGCGAAAAGGCGCCCAACCCGTGGGGCCTGTTCGACATGCACGGCAACGTCGCCGAGTGGACGCTCGATGGGTACGCCGAGGACGCCTATGAGAAACTGGGGGAACAGGCGAAGGATGGCGAAGCGATCGACGCCTGGGAGGCCGTGAACTGGCCGACCGAATTGTACCCGCGCGTGATTCGCGGCGGCTCGTGGCTCGATACGGCGGAGCGACTGCGGAGCGCGGCACGGCACAAGTCGGAAGAAGAAGATTGGAAAATGTCGGACCCCAATCTGCCCTTGAGCCCGTGGTGGTATACTGAGGAGCCCGCGATGGGGGTGGGCATGCGGCTCGTCCGGCCGTATGCGCCGCTCACCGCGGAAGACAAGAAGCGAGTGTGGGAGATCGACGCCGAGGATTTGGCGGGCGACGTCAAAACGCGGCTGAAGGAAGGCCGCGGCGCGGTGGGGAACGCCGATGCGACGTTGCCGCAGGCGGTGGAAGCGGCGACGAGGATTGGCAGCGGGAAGTAACGGCGATCCCTCTCTCCTGAACGGGAGGTGAGGCGAGGGTGGTTGGCGATCTTTTCGGGATTGAGGACGCCGGCCGACTGACTGACGCGAGAATCCCTCCCCTGGCCCCTCCCTGCGAGGGAGGGGGAATACCGAACTACTTATCCTTTTTTGGAGGCGATCATGTCTGATCAGACCAGCCCGAATTCTCCCGCCGGCCATTCGCGTCGGCAGTTCATCAAAGGGGCCTCGGCAGTCGTCGCCGGGGGCGCGGTGTTGGGGCTGAATCAGCGGATCGCCCGCTCGGCCCATGTCGGCGGCAGCGATGAAATCAAGATCGGCCTGATTGGTTGCGGCGGTCGTGGCCGCGCGGCCGCGGCACAAGCCTTGGAAACCAAAGGCAAGGTGACCCTGTGGTCGGTCGGCGACGCGTTTGCCGACAACATGCAGGGAACGCTGGACGCCCTCACGAAGCAAGTCGGCGAGAACGCCGGCAACAAGGATTCGCTGTTCTACGAAAGCCGCGTGGAATGCCCGTCGGAGCGGCAGTTCGTCGGTTTCGACGCCTACAAGGGGGTGATCGACAGCGGCGTCGATCTCGTCATTCTCGCCACCCCTCCCGGCTTCCGCCCGATCCACTTTGAGGCGGCGGTCGAAGCGGACAAGCATATTTTCGCCGAGAAGCCGGTCGCGGTTGACGGACCCGGCGTGCGCCGGTTTCTTGCCGCGAACGAAGTGGCGAAGGCCAAGAATCTGATGGTGGCCATCGGCCTGCAGCGGCGGCATGATCAGCGCTATGTCGAAGCGATTGAAAAGATTCACGCCGGCGACATTGGCGAGATTCCGCTGACGCGCGTCTACTGGAACGGCGGCGGCCTGTGGGTGCGCCCGCGCAAGCCGGAGCAGACGGAAATGGAATACCAGATGCGCAACTGGTACTACTTTAACTGGCTGTGCGGCGATCACATCGTCGAGCAGCACATCCACAACCTCGATATCGGCAACTGGATTCGCAACAAGCTGCCCGTGGAAGCCCATGGCCTGGGCGGCCGCCAGGTGCGGACCGGCAAGGACTACGGGGAAATCTTCGATCACCACGCCGTGGAGTACACCTACGACGACGGTACGAAGATGATGAGCCAGTGCTGCCATATCGACGGCTCGTGGAGCGCAGTCGACGAGCATGCCCACGGTTGCAAGGGGATCGCTCACCTGGACGATGGCCGCGGCCCCGAGATCATTACCGCCGACGGCAAGTGGCGCAGCAAGGCGAAGAAGGTGGATAATCACCACCAGGAGCATCACGACATGTTCGCGGCGCTCCGGCGGGGCGAAATTTATAACGAGGGGGACAACGGTGCCCACGCGACGATGACCGCGATTCTCGGGCGGATGGCGACCTACTCGGGCAAGAAGATCACTTGGGACGAGGCGCTTAACTCGACGCTTGATCTGTCGCCGAAGAAGTACGCCTTCGACGCCGACCCGCCCGTGCTGCCCGGCAAGGATGGCTTCTACGCCATCGCGGTGCCTGGGGTGACGGATGTGCTGAACGGGTAGGCTCTCTTCTTAACGCGATTTTCATCAGCCCTGAAGGTGCGACGCTCAACCGCCGCGCTTCAGGGCTTTTTTCTTCACGTCAGGGGGGACTCACCCGCATGCGAATTCTACTCGCACTCATCGGAGGACTGTCGCTGATGACCAGCATGGCCACAGGCGAGTATCCCTCGCCGGCAGAGTTGCCTTCGCACCCTGCCCTCCCCGATCCGCTCGTGATGTTCGACGGCTCGCGCGTCGCTACTGCGGAGGAGTGGAGTGAGAAACGGCGGCCGGAACTCAAGGCGCTGTTTGAGCAGTACGTTTACGGCCGCTATCCACAGGTCGCCGGTTCGTCGCAGCCCCCTGCAGTGCAATCGAAGGTGCTGTTCGAAGACCCCCAGGCATTCGGCGGCGCCGGCACGCTGAAGGAAGTTGAACTGACGCTCGGCCCGCCGGAGTGGCCGAAGATCTACCTGCTGATCGCAACGCCCAACAATAAGACGCCGGCGGCCTGCTTCGTCGGGATGAATTTCGGCGGGAACCATTTGCTCGTCGACGACGAGCGCGTCCACGTGCCTGAAACATGGATGCCGGATCGCTATACCGGCGTGGTTGACAATCGGGCGACGGACGCCAGCCGCGGCGTCGAGGAATATACGTGGCCGCTGGCGGAGATCGTGGCGCGGGGCTACGCGGCGGCGACCTTCCACTGCGGCGATATCCAACCAGATCGGCCGCATGTTCGCGAAGGGATGCGGGCGACGCTGCCGGAGGACGCCGACGACGCGGCCGAAACAGCGACGATCATGTGGTGGGCGTGGGGCATTCAGCGGGCGATCGACTATCTGGCGACCGACCCGGCGATTGATCCGGCGCGAATTGCGGCCGTCGGCCACTCGCGTCTGGGCAAGACGGCGCTGTTGGCAGGGGCATTCGACGAGCGGATCGCGCTGACGGTGGCCAATCAGGCAGGCTGCGGCGGCAGCGGGCCGAGTCGGCATCATGAACCGAAAGCTGAAACCGTCGAGATTATTACCCGCAATTTTCCGCATTGGTTTTGCGCGAACTTCCGGAAGTTCGCCGACGATCCTACGCGGCTGCCCGTGGACCAGAACTGCCTCGTCGCGCTGTGCGCGCCACGGGCGGTGTTGTTCACGGCCGCGGAGGACGATCGGTGGGCCAACCCTTCGGGGCAGTTCGCTGTGCTTCGAGCGGCGAGCCCCGCTTACGAGCTGCTTGGCGTTGACGGGCTCAAGGCCGACGCGATGCCGGCGGCCGATGCGCCGCTCTTGGGCGACGGCCGGTTAGGCTTTTGGTTCCGCGCGGGCGAACACTCGATGACGCCAAAGGACTGGAAGGTGTATTTGGACTTCGCCGACCGGCAGTGGAAGTGATGTGACGGCGGCGTCCATTGCAGCCCCTGGTTCCGCCAGGGGGTTGTAACTCGCGGGACGACGCGTACCGATATGGTTACCGACCCCCTGGCGAAGCCAGGGGCTAGGATATTGCTACGCAGCGAGCAACCGATACGCCAGCCCGGCCGCAGCGCACGCGGCGAGCGTGGGCAGCATGCCGAGGCTGAAGCGGAACAGGGCCGCCATGGCGGCGATCGTGATCGCGAGCGCGACGGGATCGAGGCTGCTCCACTCGGGAACCAGCCAGAGAACGGGACCGGTGCGATGCTCGCTTACCTTGGCGAAGAGGGTGTGGATCGCAAACCAAATCGATAAGTTCAAGATCACGCCCACTACCGCGGCCGTGATCGTCGAGAGCGCCGCGTTGAGCGAGCGCTGGCCGCGCAGGTACTCGATGTACGGCGCGCCCAGGAATATCCATAAGAAGCAAGGGGCGTAGGTGACCCATGTGGCGATGACCGAACCCGCCACACCCGCGGCGAGCGGCGACAATCCGCCTGGGTGGCGATAGGCGCCCATGAAGGCGACGAACTGCACGACTTGAATCAACGGCCCAGGCGTCGTTTCGGCCATGCCGAGGCCGTCGAGCATCTCGCCCGGTTCGAGCCAGTGGTACCGCTCCACTGCTTCATCGGCGACGTAAGCGAGCACCGAGTAGGCGCCGCCGAAGGTGACCATGGCCGTCTTGCTGAAGAAGACCGCTTGCTGCGAATAGACGCTGTCGCGGCCGGAGCAGTGAAGCAGCGCGGCCACTGGCCCGAGCCAGACGAGGAGCCAGACGGTCAGTACGCGCAGAGCGCGACCAAGAGTTGGCCGCACGGCGGCGCCAGCGTCGTCGCGGATGAGCGGCGCGGCCAGAGTCGCAGCGCCGACGGCCGGTTGATGCGGCTTGATGACAGCGAACGTGTCTGGGTTCACGCGACCGCCGAGGAAACCGATGACGCCCGCAGCGAGAATAATCAGCGGGAATGGGATCTCCAGAAAGAAGATTGCCACGAACGCCGCGGCGGCAACAGCGACCATGACGCGGTTTTTGAGCGCTCGGCGTCCGATGCGCATCACCGCTTGGATGACGACGGCGACGACGGCGGGCTTTAACCCGTAGAAAAGGCCTTCGACCCATGTCAGGTCGTGATAGCCGGCGTAAAGAATGCTGAGGGCCATGATCGCGACGAAGCCGGGCGCCACGAAGAGCGTCCCCGCGACCAGCCCGCCGCGGACGCCGTGCAACAGCCAGCCGATGTAAATCGAAAGTTGCTGAGCCTCGGGCCCGGGAAGCAGCATGCAGTAGTTCAGAGCGTGGAGAAATCGTGACTCGCTGACCCAGCGTTTCTCGTCGACGAGGATGCGATGCATCACGGAGATCTGCCCAGCCGGACCCCCGAAACTGAGGGCGGCGACGCGCGCCCAGGCGCGCGCTGCGGCGGCGAACGTGGGGTGCGCAATATCGGCGGCCGATGGTGGAGCGAGATCGTCTGACATCGAAGGCCGCGACGGTACGAAGGTTAAATTGATGCCAGCAGGGCGTCAATCTAACGGCCGCGGGACGATGGCACTAGCGACGAGGAAATCGGCCCAAGGCTAAGGAGTCGACACGGCCTTCGGGCGGGCGGCCGACTTGGCTGCGGGCGCTGCGTTCGCCGCAGGTTCGCCGAGTTCTTGCTCCAATTTTTCGGCTGCCTCCGCTTCCGGCGAGTTCTGCTTGACGAGGAGATGCTCCTTCATCAACTCGGTGAGTACGCCTTGGACGGCGTCGACAGGGAGGGCATACGACTCGGTCCGCCCCGCCCTGGCAATGTTGAAACCGACGACGCGGCCTTCGACGTCGACGACCGGGCCGCCGCAATCGGCGGGACGGAGGACGGTGTCGTGTTGGAACGCGAGCGGAAAACCAAAGCGGCGCACGCTCAGTTTGCCGCCGAGATTGTTCTGGAATTCGCTGCGGCCCATCGGCAATCCGGGAAAGTCGCCGGAAAGCGTCGCGTGCAGCGTCACTTGCTCGCCCGCGCGGTCGACCAGCAGTTCCACCTCGTCGCCCGGATTGAATGACCCGATCACCTCGCGCAGCTTCTCACGGCTCGAGGTCTTCTGGCCGTTGACGCTCATGATCAGATCTTCGGGCTCGACGCCGGCCTCCTCCGCGGCACTATCGGGGAAGACTTGAACGATGAGCGGCTTTTCTTCGTCCAACTGAACGCCAAGGATGCCCGCCTGGGCCGGAATGACGCGTGGCGGAACGCTCACGACGCCAACGGCCACGGGATCCTTCGAGCGGCCAACGCTAGCGAGCCACGAGCCTACCGGCGGCGAGGCGCCGGCAGCGGTAAGATCGAGAGCGGGCAGTTTGGCGGCGTCGAGTTTTAAGAGGGCCAAGTCGTGCTCGCCGCTCTCGGCGACGGTCGTGGCGGGGAGTTTGTGGCCGTCGGCGAGGACCGCGGTCAGCTTGCCGCAAAGCGGGGTCGCTTTGGTCACGACCCAGCCATCGGGGCTGATGATGCCGCCGAGGGCGAGTCGCTTGCCGTCGCACTCGATGCTCACCGTGGCGGCGCTAGCGTCTTTCACCACGTCGCGGAAGGCAGCGCGGACTTGCGGTCCGTCCGTCAACCGCCAACGGGGCACGAAAAGGCGCTCCATGCCGAACGTGTCGTCAGCGGGGTCGACTTCTTCGGAAGACTGGCGCGACTCTTCACGTTGGCGGCGCGAACGACTCGGCGGCTCGTCGGCAACCGCGGAGACTACGGGCCCCAGGGCGAGCCAGGCAGCCCCGACCATCAAAGCGGCGCCATGGCGGCGTCGAGCCCAATCATGCAGTTTCTTCATCTCATCCCCACCGCAAAAAACCGCCGCCCTGTTGCCGGCTATTGATTTAGCATATCCAGAGAACGACGCCAAAGGTTTTCTTGAGAGGGCCGATTTGCCGTAGTCGGCCGCCGCGTCATTCGTCGTCCTGCTCTTCGCGTTCTTCGCGCTCGCCGAGGACGGCGACGATTTCGAGCGACTTTCCCTCGCGAGTGACCGAAAGCTTGAGCCGATCGCCCGATTCCTTGTGAAAGACAATTCGCTGCAGCTCGTCGAAGGTGTTGATCGGCCGACCGTCGACGGCGGTGATTACGTCACCCTCCTTTAACCCTGCGCGCTCGGCAGGCATGCCGGGAAAAATCGCGGTGATGACGCAGTTACCCGCCTCAGCGCTGCCTTGAACGCCCAGGCGCGGCTTGGGGTCGGCGCCATCGTCATAGTGGCCGCCCCAGACGTCGCCAGCCAACAGCCGTTCCCAGCCCTCCTGGAACGAGGTGACCGGGACGTGGAAATTGTGCGTGACCATCGGGCCGATGCTGCTGTGAATGCCGACAACTTCCCCCTTCATGTCGAACAACGGACCACCGGAATCGCCGCCGACGAGTTCGCAATCGGTGCAAAGTAGGCCATCGCCGCGAAACAGCACGCGGCCGAAGCGGACCGGCGGAGCGCGATCGGCGATGATGCCTCCGGGCTGGCCGATGGTGACCACCCACTGGCCCGCCGCCAGGGCCGGCCCGGTGCTTACCGGGACGAAAGGGAGGTCTTCTGGCGGGTCGTCGATCTGCATCATCCCGGCGTCGGCATCGTGGTCGGCGCCGAGGGAATGCCCGCGGAGGCGGCGGCCGTCGGGAAGTTCGACCCAGCCTTTGCGGCCAGCGCGGCCGACCACGTGGGCGGCCGTGAGGACCAGACCTTCCTTATTGACGATGACGCCGCTGCCGGCGGCGCCGCGAATCTCGACGGCCACAGTAGCCGGCATCACCCGGTCGATCACCTTGAGAAGCTGATCTTGGATCAGCTTCAACTCGGCGGCGTTGGCAGGCGCCTTCGCGGCGAGAACCTGGGCGGTGTCGGCCGCGGGTTCGAGCGAGACGGGCGACGTGGTTTGGGCGACGAGCGGGAGGGCGAAACCGCAGCTGAGGGCGAGCGAAAACAGCTGGCGAACAGGGGAGAGTCGGTTCATAGAAGTCCGGCGTGCAGCGACAACGGGCGTGCAGGGGCGGTGTGCACGGTAATTGTCGCACCGGTCCTGCCAAGCGGCAATGTCGGGTTCTTTGGTGGCGGCAGGCTTCGGGGTTCAGGTTCCAGCGAAAAGGCTTTAGCCGCGGGGCGCCGCCCTCCGGGTGACGCGCTGCGAGATTCGAAAAATCACAGAAATTACTGTACATGCGCACTTGTTCCATGTACTAACGTATATTAACATCAATAGTTAGGACCGCTGGTACGGAACCGGCGACGAGAATTCCCTTTATCTTTACCTTGGTTGGAACCGCTATGTCACTCGATCAACTCACCACGCGGCAGCGGGAAGTCTACGACTTCATCAAGGAGAAGATTCGCGGCCGCGGCTACGGTCCAACCGTGCGGGAGATTGGCGAGTACTTCGAAATCAGCTCGCCCAACGGCGTGATGTGCCATCTGAAGGCGCTCGAAAAGAAGGGCATTATCACCCGCGAACCAAACATGTCGCGAGCGATCCAGATGACCGATGCCGGTCGGGACGAAGGGTTCCCGCTGGTCGGTCAGGTCGCGGCCGGGAATCTGACCGAGGCGATCGAACAGGCGGAGCGCCTGAATCTGGAGGAATTCTTTCCGGCCAAGAAGAACAGCTTTGCATTGCGCGTGAAGGGCGAATCGATGATCGAAGCCCAAATCGCCGACGGCGACATCGTCATCTGCCGCAAGACGAAGACGGCTCACAAAGGCGACATCGTCGTCGCCATGACCGACGAAGGCGAAGCGACGCTGAAGTATTGGTACCCCGAAGCAAACCGCATTCGGTTGCAGCCGGCGAATTCCTCGATGAAGCCGATCTATGCGCGCGAGGTGCAGGTGCTGGGCGTGGTGACAGGGGTGATTCGGAAGGTGAGTTGAGCGCAAGCCGGTTTTAAGATCTGCGGGCGTCGATTGGCGCGGCGGGCGTTCGTCATGCTGAGCGATGCGCTGCAAATGGCGCAAGACTTTCTTTCGCAACGAGCTTGCTATCGATCTCGCCGGCGGACGAAGGCGATCGTTTGTCGGCCGCGGACCGGCGGGCGGACGATTGCGATATCTTTTCGCAGCCTTGGCCGAGCGGTGGAGACCATCGTTGTCGCCCACGCGCCGTACGGCGACGATCCTGACGCCCCGGGGCGACGGCTGGCGGCGTCGTGGCTTAAGTTCTTTCGCAAGCGCTGGCCAGCGCCTCCTTGGTCGATTTGCAATGTCGCTCGGCTGAAGCCCATCCCGTCTTCGGGCCGGGTCACTCTGAGATTTGCGCAAGGGGCTCGCGCAGGTGCGAAAAAGCGAATGTGATTACCCGCCGAATCGCCGGTTTGGGCCGGTTTTTCGGCCATTTTCCTTGACTTCGCGAAGGTTCATTCGCAGCATGAGGGATGAGAGTTGGAGGCGGCAGATATATCGCATTCCTTGATTTGACCATTGGGAGAGAACGCTAATGACTCGCACCTTACGTCTGAAAACCCTCGCAGCCATGGCGGCTTTATCCGCCACGTTGCCATTCTCATTGCATGCCGCCCCCTTCGCTTCGCGCGTGGTGATCTCCGGCGGCACGAACGTCTCGTTTGTTCTGAACGAACCAGCCGATGCGTTGGCCTATCGCCTCAACGGCGTTGGCCCGCTGACTCCGCTCAATGGAGCCACCAAGGGAACGAAATCGTTCTCGTTGAATGCGCCGACCGACACGTTTGAGATCTTCGCGAATAAGGTCGATACGGTCGGCTACACGATTCCCACCGGCGCAACGATTGCCGTGGTGGCCAACGGCTTGTCGCAGGTGACGAATGAATCGGGCTTCAAGCTTATCAGCGACGACACGAACCCGTTGACGCGGTTCAATAGCCCCCGCGGCGTGAGCGTCAGCAACAATCCAGCCAGTGCGAACTTCGGCGTCTCCTATGTTGCGAATTCCGCTGCAGGCAACACGACCGGCGTAGTCCGCTCGGTGGGCGACGGCTTGTATGCGCTCAACGCTGATCAAAGCGACGCGTACGGCTACGGCAACACCGAAAAGGATCCCGGCAACCTGTTCGACGCGGTCTCGGCCAGCGCCAACAGCGCGTTCCGAATCATGGTGTCAAGCGCCGGTAGCGTCTATTCGTCGGACTTCTCGGACGCGAACGGCAACGTCAACGTCGCCAATCAAGATCTGACCGTCGGATCGCGGTTGCTAACCGGCGTCGGCGGACCATCAGCCGTCCCGGCCGGCCAATACCACGGCAGCACGACGGCTGTATTCGTCGAAGGGTCGGCTGCCACGGGTGATTTGGTCCTGTATACGCTGGACGAAGACTTGACCAGCGCCAACGTCGGCGGCGTTTCCACGACCGACAAGAACAGCCTGTGGCGCTACAACATTGGCGCTGGCGCGACGCCGTCGAACGTCATTCCGACGAAGGTCAATGCCGCCAACGTTCTGTTGTCGGGCGCGACGAGCGATCTCGACAAGGGCGCCGACGGCAAGTTCTACCTTGCCCAGAATCGCTCGGCTGGCGGCGAAGCCGGCGTCGTTGTCCTCAATCCTGACGGCACGGTCGCCTACGATTCGCTGACTGCTTCGCGCACCCTGTTGGGCAATCCGACGGCCAACGACATTCTGCGCAATGTCCTGGCGATGGCCGTTTCAGCCGACCAGAAGTGGATGGCGATCATGCTCAACAACAGCGACGTCGCCGTGGTTCCGCTCGTGGCGGGCATTCCGGATTTGGCCGGCCGCATGGTCGTCAACACTGGCACGGACGTCAACTCGGGGCGCGACATTGCGTTCGACGCCGCGGGTAATATTCACTACGTCAGCAGCGGCCAGGCGCTGTACCGCGTTCTGTCGCCAGGCGGGGCGACCTACGCCAAGACCAGTTGGAACGGCCAGTCGCTCAGCTTCAGCATGTCCAATGTGCCGGAGCCGTCGACGTTGTGCCTGCTCGGTTCGGCTGGCATTGCCGCGATTGGATTCGTCCGTCGTCGCGCCTAGTCGGTCGAAACGCTGTTAGGTTATCGACAGCGGCCGTCGCCCAGTGAGCGGCGGCCGCTTTTTTCTTTGGCGACTTGTTCGCTGAAATCAGCGTACCCGACCGTCGTCGATAGTTGGCGGTTACGCGGCCTTCTCCGGCGTGGCGGTTTGGTTGAGCTTGTTGTACAGCGTCTTCAGGCTAATGCCGAGTTGATCGGCTGCCTTCGGCTTATTGCCGGCGTGGCGTTCCAGGGCGTCGTGGATCGCTTCCATTTCGAGCTCGCGCAACGTCATGATTCCCGGCTTCTGGCGGGCGGCCCCCACCAGTTGTCGCGAATCGAACCGCGACGGCAGATGCTCGCGGCGAATGGGGCCGCTGTCGCAAAGAATGGTAGCGTGCTCGATGACGTTCGCCAGTTCGCGGACGTTGCCGGGCCAGACGTGGCTGCAGAGGGCGATGATGGCGTCCTCGGCGATGCCTGCGTCGGCGTCTTTGCCGCGACGATGGCGGACGAGGAGGTGGCGAGCCAATTCCGGCACGTCCTCGATTCGCTCGCGCAGCGCCGGCAGCATGATTTCGAACGTGTTGATGCGATACATCAAGTCTTCACGGAAGTCTTCGCTGGCAACCATCTCCGGCAAGTTGCGGTGCGTGGCGCAAACGACGCGCACGTCGACCATTACCGGCTTGTTCTCGCCGACGCGGCGAATTTCGCCGCTCTCCAGCACGCGCAGCAGCTTCGCCTGCATCGCTTTGGGGAGTTCGCCGATTTCGTCAAGGAAAATGGTGCCGCCGTGGGCGACTTCAAACAGCCCGACGCGATGATCGTCGGCGCCGGTGAACGCCCCTTTGCGATGCCCGAAGAGCTCGCTCTCGATGAGAGTTTCCGGCAGCGCGCCGCAGTTGATGGCGACGAACGGCATGTGGGCGCGGTTGCTGTGGTCGTGCAGAGATCGCGCGACCAATTCTTTGCCGGTGCCGGTCTCGCCCAGAATCAGCACGGTCGACCCGGTCGGCGCGACGCGCTCGATCAGCATGCGCACTTTCTGCATCGACGGGGTGTTGCCAATGAGCCGCGGCGCCCCTTCGAGCCGGCGAACTTGATGCTCTAGCGCGCGAAACTTCTGTTCCAGCAGTTTCTTCTCGGTGACGCGCTTCAGCAGCGCTTCGATCTCGATCAACCGGCAGGGCTTGGTGAGATAGTCGAACGCTCCGTGACGCAGCGCCGCGATCGCCGTGTCGAGCGAGCTTTTGCCGGTGAGGACCACCGCCTCGGTGCCGGGCGACGTCTCCTTGCACTTGGCAATCACGCCAATGCCGTCGAGTCCGGGCATGTCGAGATCGACGATGATGCAGTCGTAGGTATTTTTCTCGAGCGCGGCGACGGCGGTCAGCCCGTCGGGGCAGACGGTGGCGCGGTGTCCCAGGCGCGGCAGTTCGAGCTTCATCAGCTCCTGCAGCGACGGCTCGTCGTCGGCGAACAGCAGGGTCAGTCCTTGACCGTTAGGCGGCTTGGCTGCGATGGTGCGTCTCCTTATTCGTTAGGGCGAGCGGCAGCGACACGACGAACCGCGAACCGCGGCCCGGCCCGTCGCTCGTCGCTTCAATCTGGCCCCGATGTTCTTCGATGATGCGGTGAGTGATGGATAGTCCGAGCCCGGTCCCCTGCCCTGATCGGCGGCGGGTGAAGAAGGGCTCGAATAGATGCTTGCGAACCTCCTCGGTCATGCCGCAGCCGTTGTCGCTGACCACAATGCGGGCCGAAACGGCGTCGCGTTCGATCGCGACCTTCACGACGCCGCCTGGATCGAGGCTTTCCAAGCCGTTGGTGATCAGGTTCAGGACCACTTGCTTGATCTCTTGGGCGTTGACGGCGGCGACTGCCGGGGGGCCGGGCAGGAGTTCGATGTTCCGGTCCTGGTACTGACCGAGATGCTGGACCATCTCGATAACGCCGCTGACGAGCTCGCGCAGTTCGGCGGAATGGCGCTGCGTATCGCCGCGGCGGGCGAAATCGAGGAGTTTCTCGGTGATCTGCTTGCAGCGGAACGCCTCCCGCTGAATCATTTGCAAGTAGCTGCGCGCAACCTGCACCTCGTCGACCCGCGCGGGATCGGCGCCTTCAAGCAGATCTTGCAGACGGCTCTCGAGCGATTCGCTGCAGAGCGCTATCGATGCCAGAGGGTTGTTGATTTCATGCGAGACGCCCGCGGCGAGGAAGCCGACGCTGGCGAGTTGTTCGCCGCGGACCACTTGGTTCGTCCGCTCGGTCACCTGACGATCGAGGTCGTCGCGAATTTCGCAGAAGCGCTGCGTCATCGCGTTCATCGCTTCGGCCAGCTCGCCAATTTCATCCTGGGCGTTGATCTTGATGCGATGATCGAAATGCCCTGCCGCGACGAGGCGCGAGCCGTCGACCAGGACCTGCAGCGGGTCGGCGAACCATTGGTAGAACACGCGGCGCGAAACGACCAGCACCACCACGACGGCCCCAAGTCCGATCCAGGCGGAGACAATCGCGGTGCGATAGCGGGCTTTGACATCGTCGGCGATCTTCTCAAACTGCGTCTCCAGGTGAGTGGGGAGCAACGTAGTGAGTCGACGCAGACCTTCGATCTCCTCACGCAGCAATTTCAGCTGATCGCTTTTGATCAGCGAATTGTGACTCGCCTCGGAGAGGTCCATCGCCGCGAGCTTGGCCACGATGACGTCGATTTCTTCGAGCGTTTCCCACTCGTGGTGGTCGTCGCTGAGCTCTGCCGCCTCGTCGGTGGAAGCGATCGTCAGGAGCTCCTTGTAACGGTTGAGCGAGCTCAAGAAGGCGCCGAAGCGAATATTGAACTCGCTACCCGGCCAACTGACTTCTTGCGTCTCGCCCTCGCCTGGCTCGTCGTAGAGGGAATTAACCAGTCCCTTGTCAAGGCTGGGATGGAGCCGCTCTTCGGCCCGGCTCAGCGTGATGTCCAAATCGTTGACGTGGTCGGCGATGCGGCGGGCCTGCGGAAGTTCGACGGAGCGCGCGGCGATGTTCTTCACCAACGAGCGATAGGCGTAGAGGCCGTAGCAGGCGCTGCCAAATAGGGCCACGACTGCGACCAACAGAAGGCCCAGTCCTAGCTGCAGCTTCGTGCGTATGGGCCAATGAGAGAGCACGCGGGGCGACCTCCTTGTCGCGGATCGGGCTCGTCGAGCGATAATACTTAGCCGGTAGACTTCGTCCTGAAGCGGCGCGGCTGGGGAGGCCGAGTGTACACCCGCGGGGAAGCTTGCAGCAAGACGAGGGTAGGCAGAGCTTGCGAAAGGGCGGCGCTGCTAGCGGCAGAACGGATCGGGGTTCAGGGTCCAGGAAATGCTGATGACTTCTCCTGAATCCTGCCCCTTCGCCTGAACCCTAGAATCTAATCACGCGCCGCAGCAGCCAAACTCCCCAGGCCGCCAGCACGACATTGCCAAGCCAAACGGCCTGCGGCGGAATAACGCCGTCTTTGGCTTGGTCGACGCAGCCGACGAGCATGGGGTAGTAGACGAGCAAAATCGGCAGGAAACAGGCGAAGAAGCTGCCCCAGAATTCTCCATGCCGCCTGCGGACGGCCATGGGGGCGCCGATCAGAGCGAATCCGAGACAGCTAAAGCCGTTCGCCCAGCGCCGATACGGTTCGACGTTGAGCCGATGGAGCGTCCGTCGCGACCAGGTGAGGCTGCTTTCGCGCGCTTTCCATTGCGGCTGGGCCAGCTCATCAAAACGCCCCAGCAGCAACGCCATACTGGTGGCGGCGGCCATTTCGTGCTTGATCCAATTGATTTCGAGCTGTTGTTTAGTCTTCGCCTCGCTGATGCCGCGCAGTGGATACTCCGACGGACTGCGCGTCTGATTGACGCCGTCGCCCAGGAATCGCGCCAGCGGAAACGACTGCACGAGTTCGCCGGGATACGAGACGTTCATCCCTTTGACCGTCCCTTCGGCGTTTTCGAGCTTGAAGTTGGCCGTGCTCGTCGCGGGGTCGATGCTGATCTCGGCCGCATCGGCGCGAATGACCGACGCTTCGCCTTGTCCCGCATTGAAATTGAAGACCGGTCCGATCAGCCGCGTGCCATCGACGTACTTGACGTTGACGTCGAAGTCGTCGGTGCTGAAGCTGCGCTGGGTGCGCAGGCGGCCATAGAAAATTTCCTCGAACGAATCGACGAGCACTCGTTTGACGCCGTCGTGTCCCCAGGACACGGCCAGATCATTGAGCGCCACGGCGCCGAAGCTCACGACGAAGGCGAGCAGCAACGTGGGCCAGAGCATCACCATCGGATTGATGCCGAGCGACTTCACGGCAACGATCTCGTTCGACGACGAAACGCGGCCGTAAACGACCGTCGTTGCTAGCAACAAGGCGCCCGGCACTGAAAACTGCATGGCCTCGGGCAAGAGGTAAGGCAAGAGCCGCATGAGCGGGCCGACGCCGAGCCCGTTGTCGACCGCCGCCTTGCCGATGAGGCCAAGGAAAATAAAAACGGTGAGGCTCCCCGTAGTGATGAGGAACACCGTCAGCATTTCGAGCAGGATGTAGCGGGTAAGAATGCGCATACGCAGATCCGTGGGAGCGGCGGCACTGTAGCAGAAGGCGGGGCCGGCGGGGAATGGCGATGGGTCATTCTGTGGGAGGCGTCTCCGACGCCGATTCCGCGGTCCAAGACGGACGACCTGCGGCCCGCAATCCGTCCTCGGGGTCGGAGACCGCTCTCACCATCAGCCCACGTTTAGCCGGCGCTGAGATTAATCCCGCTGTCGCTCGGGGGCTCAGGGCGGTGGGCCCGGACTGCTTGCATCAGTCGGCGAACGGCGCTGGAGTAGGCGACCACGGCCGCCGTGTAGTCGCCGGCGGCGATCGCTTTGTGGGCGGCGACGCGGTCGGAGTGAACCTCTTTCCACTCGAACGGCCAGCTGCGCTGGGCTTCGAGATCCTCCAGCTGGCGGACGACGTCGCTGAGCATCTCGATGTTTTGAGCGCTCGGGGCGACGGCATAGCTGCGATAGGGCGCCTTTCCATAGTGGCCTTTGACGCCGCGGCATTCATCTTCGCCCCTCAAGCGTTTCCACAGGAAACCGCCGACTCCGATAACGCCAAGGACCAGACAGATGCCTGCCGCAACTGGTCGCGTCGTGAGCGCGACCAAGCCGGCGATTGCCAGGCCCAGTCCTGCCATCCCGACGACGTAGTCGAACCAGTGATCATCCCGCGTGAGGGGCGCCACGGCGTCGGTCCAGGCGTGGCCGTTCTTCTTTTGCCCCAGCATCGCCGGGTCGGCCACCTCGGCGATGATCACAGTGATATTGTCGGGCCCGCCAAGCAGATTGGCCAGATCGACGAGCGTTTGGGCCGCCTCTTCCGGCGGCAGCGAGGCGAGCACCATGCCGATTAACTGCGGGTTGAGCGGTCCCGTGAGCCCGTCGCTGCAGAGCAAGAAGCGATCGCCGGCGCGGATCGGCAGCGGCCCCTCAAGGTCGACCTTCACCGTCGGATGCGGCCCGAGCGAGCGGGTGATGACGTTCTTCGGCACGTAGGCGGGGACGTCTTCCTCCGACGCGTGGCCGGCGGCGGCCATTTCCCATACGAGGCTGTGATCGAAGGTGAGTTGCTCGATCGTGTGACCGCGCAGGCGATAAACGCGGCTGTCGCCGACATGCGCCGCCATGGCCCCGTCAGGTAGCAGCAGCAGGCAGCTGCAGGTGGTCCCCATGCCGTGGAAGTCGACGCTATTAGACCCCTTGGCATTGATCCGGCTGTTGGCGTCGTGAACGGCGGCGACGATGGACTCGCAGGGCGGCAGATCGGGCCGCTTCTGGTACGCATGCGGAATGTTGTCAGTGGCGATCTGGCTGGCGAGCTCGCCAGCCGCGTGGGCGCCCATGCCGTCGGCGACGACAAAGAGATGTCCGCGCGATCGCCAATCACGTTCGTCGCTCGCCAGGGCGACAGCGAGCGAATCTTGGTTGCTAGCGCGGCGCATGCCCACGTCGCTTACCGCGGCGCAGCGCAGGCCGCCCGTGGCGCGATTCAGTTTGCTTGTGGGTTTCGACACCAAATGCGCCTTGCCGAGGGAGGGGTCGCGGAATCTCTAATTTAATCAGCGAGCGTTGCTAGCAACAGCCGCACGGACGAACCCCGCAAGCGAATAGGAAGACGGGGAGAAGGCGGGGCACAGGGTAGGATCAAACGACATAGCGGGCGAACGGAGCCGACAGTACACTTCCGGCCCATTTCCGGCCCATCTCATCATACGCGCCTGCCTGCCGATGGACTCGTCGTCGTGCACATCTCGACTCAGCTTTCGCCTGGCGATCATCACGATCGTAGGGCTTGCGCTGTTGCCGGGCTGCGTCCGTCGCCGGCTGATGGTGCGGAGCAATCCGCCGGGCGCCATGGTGTACGTCGACAACCAGCCGATCGGCACGACGCCGTGCGCGACGAACTTCATCTACTACGGCACGCGCGAAATTCGCCTGGTGAAACCCGGCTACGAAACGCTGACGATCAACCAGCCGATCCCGGCGCCGTGGTACCAGCTGCCGCCGATCGACTTCTTCGCCGAAAACGTCCTGCCCAACGAGATCCACGACTTCCGGACTGTGAGCTTCAATTTGCAGCCGCAAGTGATCGTGCCGACGGACGAGTTGATTCAGCGCGGCCAGCAACTGCGCGCGGCGACGCAACAAGGCGCCGTCGTGCCGGCCGGGGCGACGGTCCCGGCAATCGGTCCCGCCGCCGCGCCGGCGCCGGTGATTGGTCCGCCGACGATGGCGGCGCCGGCGTTCAACGCGCCGGTGGGACCGGCGCTCGTGCCGGGGACGACGCTTGCGCCGGAGGCCGTACCGCCAGGCGTGATCGTGCCGCCGTCCAACGGAACGGGCGTGCTGCCCCCAGGCGGACGTGCGCTCGAGCCGCTGCCGATGGTGCAGTAGAGAGTAACGCGCGCCGGGGTCCGAGACGGCCCGGCTCGCGCGCGAATGCTGAACTATCTTGTCTAGCTGAGAGCGGACAGCTGATCGCTGACAGCTACTTAATCGGCGTCTCACGATCAACAATCCCGCGAGCGAGCCGTGCCGGGTCGCGGGCCAGTTTGTCGGTCAGTACCCAGACGTTGTCGAGAATCATGTTGATCCGGCGGCTGAGCTCCGGATTGCCGACGATCTTGCGGACGTCGCAGATGGCGGCGTTGGCCTGCGAGATCGTCTGATTGATATTGTCGTACAGCTGCCGATCACGAATCAGCAGACCGAGCGTCCCCTCGCTGCCGTTGACGTTGCGGGTGAGCTGAGCGACCTGGCCCAGCAGTTCTTCGAGGTTGCGAACGCTTTGCTCCAGCGTGGCCACGATCGCGGTGCCGCGATCGCCGAGCGGGCCGGTGAGGCCTTGCAGATTCTTGAGGTTCTCATCGGCCGACTTGAGCGCCCCTTGCAGCGCGCCCATAATCGCGCGGGCATCCGAGACGAGGCTCGGCAATTGCGAGAGGCCATCCTTCAGTTGTTGCTTGAATAGCGGATCGCCGACGATGTCGTTCAGGTTCGTCGTCACGGCGGTGAATTGCGTCATCGCCTGGTCCATCGACTCGACGAGTCGCTTGACCCGCTGCATGTCGTTCTCGCCGAGGACCTGATTGACGCGGTCGGCGAGCTCGGCCACCTCTTCGCCCGCGTCGCCCAGGGCGACAATCGTCTGTTTGAGATCGCCCTGCATGTTGGCCATCATGTCCATCGGGTTGGACATATATTGTCCCTTCACCGTCGAACCAGGAGCCACGGGCGTCGCCCCGGCGCTCGAACTGGCCGGACTGAACTCAATCACGGCGTCGCCGACGAGCGATGTCTGGATTCGGCCCATTTCATTCGACTTGATCTGCTTGCCGTCCTCGATATTCATCGTGATCAGGGCGCCATCGTCGGTGTCCTCGACGCTGGCGACGCGGCCGATCGGCAGCCCGCGACGGCGGACCGGCGTATCGGGCGCGACGCCGGGGGCCTCCCTAACGAGCATTTTTACTTGGTACTTGCCGCTGAACGGCAGCGTCGACGAGAAATCGCTGTTCAGAATGATCAGCGTGCTGCTGATGATCATCGTGGAGAAGACCACCAAGCCGACGCGGAATTGTTTGGTGCGTTCGTTCATGAATTGTCACTCCGAGGTACTCCGAGGAGTCCGCGTTATTTTTTGATCCGTTTCTTGCTATTCGGTACTCTGGCCGGACCCTTCGGAGTACCTCAGGGTGACCGGGTTCTTGCGGTGACCGGTATTTCCTACCCCCCTGCTTGTTCACTCAGTTCCATCATCCGGTCGCCGGCTTCGCCGCGGATGAACTGCGTTACGCGGCGGTCGGTCGAGGCGTCGAGTGCGCTCGGCGGGCCATCGAATAAGATTTGCGATTCGTCCGGCTGCAGGCGATTGAGCGGGTAGAGCATCACCACCCGGTCGGCCACCTTGCGGGCCGTATTCATGTCGTGGGTGACGATGACGCTGGTCACTTCAAACTTGTCGCGGGTGCGCATCATCAGCTCGTTAATAACGTCGCTCATGATCGGATCGAGACCGGTGGTCGGCTCGTCGTAGAGCACGGCTTCGGGACGCATGATCAGCGCGCGCGCGAGGCCGACGCGCTTGCGCATGCCGCCCGAAAGCTCGGCCGGGTATTTTTTCAGCACGGTGTTGGGGAGCCCGACTTCCGTGAGGAGCGAGTGCATCGCCCGCTCCTGATCGGCGTCGTTGCTCGATCGATGCTGTTTCAGGGGAAAAAGAATGTTCTCGGCGACCGTCATGCTGTCGAAAAGCGCCGCGTTCTGAAATACGAAGCCGAAACGCGTCCGCTGGGCGGAGACGTCGCGTTCCGAAAGATTGACGAATTGCCGGCCGTCAAATTCCACGACGCCCGCGGTAGGTTGCACCAATCCAATGATCGTCTTGAGCAACACGGTCTTGCCGCAGCCGCTCTCGCCGATAACGGCCAAGGTCTGCCCCGCCGGCACGCTGATCGACACGTTGCGCAGGACCGTCTGGCGCCCGAAGCGAACGCTGAGGTTCTGCAGATCGATTAAGGGTGATGCGGAAACCATTGCAGTTGTCGGTTGTCAGTTGTCAGTCGTCAGTTGCGAGGAGGGAGTCGATCCATGCGACAGCAGCAACTGACCACGGACCACTGACAACGGACGCTCACCCCCCAAACAACGACGGCGCCACCGGCCAGATCGCCAGGTAAATGTGATCGAGGACGATGCTCAGCAGCAGGTCGAGAATGATGATCGAAACGAACGAGTAAACAAACGCGGTGGTCGCGGCGCGGCCAACGCCCTCGGCGCCGGGAAGGCAGTTGAAGCCGCGGTAGCAGCTGATGATGCCGATGACCGCGCCGAAGACGACGCTCTTCGCCACGCCGTAAAAGAGGTCCCAGTTTTCAACGAAGCGCTGCGAGTTGGTGCTGTAGTGGTGATAGTCGATTCCCAGGAATTGCACGCAGTAAAAGGCGCCGCCGATGACGCCCATGAAGATCGCCATGATCGTGAGCGACGGGATCAGCAGCAGACAGCTGAGAAACCGCGGCACGACGAGGTAGTGAATCGGGTTCGCCCCCATCGCCGAGAGGGCGTCGATTTGCTCAGTCACCCGCATCGTGCCGAGTTCGGCCGCCATCGCGCTACCAACGCGGCCGGCGAGCATCGTCGCGGCTAGCACTGGCCCAAGTTCGCGGAACATCGATTTATTGATGACGCCGCCGAGTTGCGTCTCGAGGCCAAAGTTGCGGAACTGCGTGTACGATTGCACCGCGAGCACCATCCCCGTGAAGGCGCCGATGATGGCGACGACCGGCAGACTTTGCACGCCGATCGCATACATGCTGTTGATCAGCGTGTCGCGCCGCGGCAGACGGCTGAACATCCAGAGGATGGCGCTCCACGCGAAAAGCGTGATGTCGCCCAGCCCCTCAATCATCCGGATCACGACGGCGCCGAAGTCGGCGATCCCCTCGCTGATCCGCCAGAGGGGACCGCCCTGAGAGCGTTGGTTCGGATATGACGCGCCGGTGGACATCGAGTGAGTGCCAGCAGTGAAGAGGAGTCCGCAGATGCGCACGCGCCCGCGGCGACGGAAAGGCTGCCAACATTTGGTTCGACGCATGAAGCCTTGCGGCTTGAGCAAACCCTGCGGGCAGCAGCGGTTCTGAGCTACGAGCCGAGCCTGCTAGCAGCCGGGCGCGTTGCCATGTTGAGCAGAGCGAAGAATGACGCTTTGGCTGGTATCAGCCTGCCTTAAGCGTGGCGGGAGCGGGCGGCGATCGCCATGAGGATCGCGGCTAGCACGCTGAAGATGCCGATGTGGATGCCGGCGAAGGCCATGATGCCGACGAGAATGGCGAGTGATCCCAGGTACGCCGTCACGCGGCCGGCACTTGTGCGATCCGGACCAAAGGCGTCGATGGTGATTAACTCCAAAGAGAACGCCGGCCCCAGCGCCCAGACGGCAATAACGGCGACGCAGATCATCCAGGTGGCGGTCTGGCTGATGCCGGCCAGTTCCCGGAACCAGATCAGCACGAACAGCGCCACAAACAGCGTGATGACGTTCCACTGCCACCAAGGGCGCTTGTGTCCTTGGCGCCAAAAATCGCCCGGCTTGGCGGCGACCGTTGGCTCGTCATCGAGTGCATCGAAGTCGGGGGCGTCGAAGTCTTTGGGCATGGCGTGAGCCTATACGAAAATAGCCCCCGGCTTGAAGAGCCGGGGGCTACAAGGGACGTTTTTAAATGTTGAACTGGAGGGCCGCCGGGATTAACCCGGCGGCTCGCCTTTTGTTCAGCTGGCGTTTGCTCAACTGGCGCTTACTCGGCGTCGTCGGCGCCTGCGGCGGCGCCGACCGGCTCCGGAGCGTCGCCGCGCAGTTTCAGGCCTTCGAAGATGAGCTGCTTCTTGTCGCCCACCTTCTTGACCTCGACGCGGATCGTGTCCTTGCCGTTGAACTCGCCCTTGAGCAGTTCCTCGGCCAGCGGATCCTCGACGAACGATTCGATCGCGCGACGCAACGGACGGGCGCCGTAGTCGGTGTTCGAACCCTTCTTGATCAAGAATTCCTTCGCGTCGTCGCCGAGTTCGAGCACGAGGCCCTTCTCGTTCAGACGCTTGCGAACCTTCGAGAGTTCCAGGTCGACGACTTCCTTCAGGTCCTTGGTCGTCAGGTGATGGAACACGATGATGTCGTTGACGCGGTTGATGAACTCGGGACGGAAAACCTTCTCGATCTCATCGGTCACGCGCTTCTTCATGTTCTCGTAGCCCGCGTCCTCGTCCGGCTTCTGGAAGCCGAAGGCCGATTCGTTCTTGATCGCTTCGGCGCCCGCGTTCGTGGTCATGATGAGGATCACGTTGCGGAAGTCGACGCTGCGACCAAAGCTGTCGGTTAGCCGGCCTTCTTCCATAAGCTGCAGCAGCATGTTGAAGACTTCGGGATGGGCCTTCTCGATTTCGTCGAGCAGAACCACCGCGTACGGGCGACGGCGAATCTGCTCGGTGAGCTGACCGCCTTCCTCGTAGCCGACGTACCCGGGGGGCGCCCCGATGAGCCGGCTGACGTTGTGCTTCTCCATGTACTCGCTCATGTCGATCTGGATGAGGGCGTCCTCATCGCCGAACATGAACTCGGCCAGCGCCTTGGCGAGCAACGTCTTGCCGACGCCGGTCGGCCCGGCGAAGACGAACGTGCCCGTCGGCCGCTTGGGGTCTTGCAACCCGCTGCGGCTGCGACGGACGGCCTTGGCGATCGCCTTGATGGCTTCGTGCTGGCTGATGACCTTCTTGTGAAGCTCGTCCTCCATCTGCATGAGGCGCATCGTGTCTTCGGTCGTCATCCGCGTGAGCGGGATGCCGGTCATTTTGGAGACGACTTCCGCGATCACTTCTTCATCGACCACGCCGCCATTCTCGCGCGATTTCTCGCGCCACTGACGGGTGATGTCGTTCTTTTTCTTCTTGAGCTTGTCGGCCCGATCGCGGAGGGAAGCCGCCTTCTCAAAATCTTGATTAGCGACCGCTTCTTCCTTCTCGCGGTTGAGCTGCTCGACCTCCTCGTCGATCTCCTTGAGATTCGGCGGCTTCGACATGCTTTTGAGTCGGACGCGAGCGCCCGACTCGTCGATCACGTCGATCGCCTTGTCCGGCAAGCAACGACCGGTGATGTATCGGTTCGACAGCTCGACGGCCGCGGCAATCGCGTCGTCGGTGATCTGCACGCGGTGATGCTCCTCGTAGCGGTCGCGGAGACCTTCGAGAATCTTCACCGTGTCCTCGGCCGAAGTCGGCTCGACCATCACTTCTTGGAACCGGCGAGCGAGCGCCGAATCCTTCTCGATGTACTTGCGGTACTCGTCGAGCGTCGTGGCGCCGATGCACTGGATCTCGCCGCGGGCGAGCGCGGGCTTCAATACGTTCGAGGCGTCGATGGCGCCCTCGGCGCCGCCGGCCCCGACGAGCGTGTGGAGCTCGTCGATAAACAGGATCGTATTCTTCGCGCGACGAACTTCGTTCATCACCGCCTTGATCCGCTCTTCGAACTGACCGCGGTACTTCGTGCCGGCGACCATCATCGCCAGGTCGAGGACCACGATCCGCCGGTCGAGCAGAATCTCCGGCACGTTGCCGTCGACGACGCGCTGCGCGAATCCTTCGACGATGGCCGTCTTGCCAACGCCCGCTTCGCCGAGGAGGACCGGATTGTTCTTCGTGCGGCGACACAGAACCTGGATCGCGCGTTCGATTTCCTTCTCCCGGCCGATGACCGGATCGAGCTTTTTCTGCCGAGCGAGTTCGGTCAGGTCGCGGCCGAAGCTGTCGAGCGCCGGGGTCTTGCTCTTGGAAGACTTACCGCGTTCACCGCGTTCCTCGCCGCCTTCGCCGCCACCGCCGCCGCCGCTCCCGCCGTTGCCGGCGCGGCCGCGACCGCCGCTCTCTTCGCCTTCCAAGCCGTGGCCCAGCAGGTTGAGAACTTCTTCGCGGACTTCCTCAAGCTTGAGCCCGAGGTTCATGAGAACTTGCGCGGCGACTCCTTCCTGCTCGCGCAGGAGGCCGAGCAGGATGTGCTCGGTGCCGACGTAGTTGTGATTGAGATGCCGCGCCTCTTCCATCGAGTATTCGATGACTTTCTTGGCGCGCGGCGTCTGCGGAAGCTTGCCCATGGTGACCATGTCTGGCCCCGACTGGACGAGCTTTTCGACCTCAAGCCGAATCTTGCGCAGATCGACGTCGAGGTTCTTCAGCACGTTTGCAGCGACGCCGGAGCCTTCTTTGATCAGGCCCAGCAGCACGTGTTCGGTGCCGATGTATTCATGATTGAAGCGCTGCGCCTCTTGGTTGGCGAGCTGCATCACTTTGCGGGCGCGGTCGGTAAACCGTTCGTACATAGCCCTTCCTCCCCTGGTGTGGTCCCTAAGCCGATGCGTCGGGCGGCGGTCGATCTGCGTCATCCTTCGCATCGCTCAGGACGACGTTCACACTACGCGGCGATCTTCCCGTCAGACGCAGCGGCGATTGTATTGGTCGACGCTTCCTTGGTCGGTAGTTCGTAAATCTTGTCCTCTACTACGCTAGCGGGACGAAGTCGTTCGCGCTCTTGCGCAATCTCATGTCGCCACGCCGCGGCCGTTTCGAGCAATTCCAAGCGGTCGAGTTGCTCTCGGGCAGCGTCCGTTCGTTGTTCGTGTCGCAACAGGGTGGCCAGCATCAAGCGGGCCTCCGCGTCGCGCGGGTCGTTCTTCAGTAATCTTAGCAGCGTCTGTTCCGCCGAAACCCAGTCGTGAGCCAGGTAGGCCGCCTGGGCCTCGCGAAACCAGGCGTCATGGCGTTCGTCGAGACTGGCCGCGGCGTCGTCTCCCGCCGACAGTTCAGACAAAAGTCGCCGCCAGTCGGCTCGGCCTTCGAGCCAGGCCAGCAGCCAAATCACGCCCGCTGCCCCCAGCGCGATCCACCGCATTCGCACCGGCAACCATTCGTTCCAGACGAAGGTCGTCGCGGCAAGCGCGTTGATCAGCGCGGTAAATCCTACCGCCAGCGTCAAACCGGCCCAAGACCCCCGCGTCCAGAGTTGCGGCAGGCCCGGCCAGAGATAAGCCGACCAGTGGAGTTTGGGCTGCGGCACGATCGGATGTCTCTCCTGCCGTCGCTCACCCGCGTACCGCGAGCCGAGGGCATCTCCGACACGCTCTGAGTGCGTGATCCCCCGACTCGTCGGCGACAGCGGTGTGAAAGTCTAGCCCGCGGCGCCGCTGAATCAAGGCAACCGCAAGGGGCGTACAGGGTTAGGCTGTTTTGAACTGTGATAACGGGGCGCGATTCTGCCGCGCACGCCCACCGGGTGCGTGCCGCCCCGCTTCGCGACATGGCTCGTTGTGGGAAGAAGGGGAAGATAACGATAATGCCGGCCAGCGGCGAGGTCGGTTTGAGGCGTGATAGCAGGAAGAAGCGACTCCGCTGGGGGTCTCCATAAGATAGTGAAAAGAATTCGCCACTCGCTCCCAGAAAGGTAGGAGAAGGGTCGGCAAGCCAGCCGGACCGCCACATGGTCCGGGCGGCGGCGCGGTGGGACTTGCCTGGCTGAGCGGCTCGGCTGGTTCGTCCCGGAGGGCGTGGCCCTCCGACTAGCGGGCTGCAGCGATGGATGGCTGGTCGGGCGGGTTGGTTGGGCTATATATGAATTTATGATCGACCACGCCGCCATTCGCGTTCTCGACGCTTCCCTCAACCGGGCAACCGAGGGGCTGCGCGTCGTCGAAGATTATGTGCGGTTCGTCCTCGACGACCGGCATTTGACGGAGCAGCTCAAACGCCTGCGGCACGATCTGGCGGCGGCAGGGTCGTTGCTGCCGCTCGCCGAGCGTCACGCGGCTCGGGACACGCAAGCCGACGTCGGCACGACCGTTTCGACGCTGAGTGAACGAATGCGCGGCGACGCCTGGCAGGTCTGCGTCGCAAGTTTGGAGCGGGTGAAGCAGTCGCTGCGGAGTTTGGAGGAGTTTTCTAAGGTCGCGAACCCGCATGCGGCGGGGGAGTTTGAGCGGCTGCGGTACTGGCTTTACACGCTAGAAGCTGCCCTCGGGCGGACGGTTAACGCCATCGATCGGTTGGCAGAGTCGCGGCTGTATGTGCTGATCGACGGCGGCGACTCGGAAGCGGCGTTTGTGGCGCTGGTCGAAAAATTGGTGGCGGCGCGGGTCGACGTGCTTCAGTTGCGTGACAAGCGGTTAGACGACCGCGAGTTGTTGTCGCGGGCGCGCCGTTTGGTCGCGATTGCGAGTCAGCCCCCGGCTCCGCCGGGGGGTTGCAGCGGTGACGGGATGGACGAACGATCGCGGGACTCTCCGCCGCCGGAGCCCGGGGCAGAAAAATGCTCGCCGCTGGTCATTATCAACGACCGGCCAGACATTGCGGCGCTCGCGGAAGCCGATGGGGTTCATCTGGGGCAAGACGACCTGCGGGTGAAGGATGCCCGGGCGATTGTCGGCCCGCACCGATTGATCGGCGTTTCGACCCACTCGATCGACCAGGCTCGGGCGGCGGTGCTCAACGGCGCCAATTACCTGGGGGTGGGGCCAACGTTTCCTTCTCAGACGAAGTCATTCGAAGTCTTTCCAGGACTGGCGTTCGTCCGCGAGGTGGCTACGGAAATTCGCCTACCGGCGTTCGCCATCGGCGGTATCACGCAGCAAAACGCGGCGGACGTAATCTCCGCGGGCTTGTCGCGCTTGGCGGTTGCGTCTGCCGTGACGGGCGCTGCGGAGCCGCAAGCGGCCGCAATGGCCTTGCGTACGCAGCTGCATCGGTAGCAAGAGCGAGTGGCACCGCGCCGGCTCAAGGGAGTAGAATGGCGTACTTCCATTGGACGTCGCTCCGGCGAGCTCTTGACTCGCGGCTACTCTTGCACTCCCAAACGTTATGCTCTACGCAGTGATTATGGCTGGCGGCGCCGGCACGCGATTCTGGCCGGCGAGCCGCGCCGACATGCCGAAGCAGTTGCTCGCGCTTGCCGGCAAGCACACGATGATCCGCCAAACGGTGGATCGCCTCGGCGAATTGGTGACCCCCGCGCAAACGCTGATCGTGACCAACGAGCGGCTCATTCCCACGCTCCGCGAACAGCTCCCCGAGTTGCCCGAGACGTCGCTAGTAGGCGAACCCTGCAAGCGCGACACGGCGCCCTGTATCGGGCTCGCGGCGCTGCTGGTCGCGAAGCAAGATCCCGACGCCGTCATGGCCGTGCTCCCGGCCGACCATGTCATTCGCAATGCCAGCCGATTTCAGGACTCGATCCGGCAGGCGGTCTCGCTGATCAAAAAAACTCCCGATCAGATCGTCACCTTCGGCATTCGGCCGAACTACCCAGCGGAGATTTTCGGTTATATCCAGCGCGGGGCCCGCATCGACATTCACGACGAGGCGGCGCCGACGTTCGTCGTGAAGCGATTTCGCGAGAAGCCAGACAAGATGACGGCTACCGAGTACGTCAACTCGGGCGACTTCTTGTGGAACTCCGGCATCTTCATCTGGAAGGCGAAGACGATTCTCAATGCCTTGAAAGAACGTCAGCCGGAGATGCTGGCCCACCTGCAGAAGATTGGCGACGCCTGGGGCACGCCGCAGCAGCACGAGGTGTTCAAGCGCGAGTTCACGGCGATCAAGGGCATCTCGATCGATTATGCCGTCATGGAACACGCTAAGAATGTCGCCGTGATCGAGGCGCCGTACGACTGGGACGACCTCGGAAGCTGGCAATCGCTCGCCCGGCTGGCAGGAACCGATCGGTTCGATAACACGGTGGTGGGGCGGCACATTGGCATCAACACCACTGGGACGATCGTGCGCACCGATGACAAGCATCTGGTGGTGACGATCGGGATGAAGGATTGCCTCGTGGTGCACACGCCCGATGCGACGCTCGTGGCGAATAAGAACGATGAAGAGGCGGTGCGAGAAGTGGTGAAGTTGCTGGAAGCGAAGGGGTGGAAGGAGTATTTGTAGGCATGCGTCGACGGTGTCGGGAGCCTTTTGCCACTGGAGGCTCTCCTTTGCCAGTGAACTTGCCAGTGGCAAAAGGCTCCCGACACCCTTGGCTACGTCCCCCTCGCTCCGCATCGCTGGCATCGACTACGGCACGGTCCGCATCGGCATTGCCACAGCGGATTTGTCCGTCGGCATTGCCGGGCCGTACGAGACTTACAATCGCCGGAGCGAACGGCTCGATGCCGAGTACTTCCGGACGCTCGCGAAGGAAGAGCGGATCGGGCGGTTCGTCGTGGGGCTGCCGGTTCACTTGAGCGGGGGCGAGAGTCAGAAGTCGCTGGAGGCGCGCAACTTCGGCGACTGGCTGGCGAAGTTGACCGGCGTACCCGTGGAATACTTCGACGAGCGGTACACGAGCGCTGAGGCGGAAGAGATGCTGCTAGGGGCCGGGCTGACGAAGAAGCGGCGGAAGGAGCGGCTCGATCAGCTAGCGGCGCAGATCATGCTGACTGCTTACCTCGAAGCGGGCGCCAAGAGCCAGGAACTGCCGGAGTCAATTGATTAGCAAATGCATTTGGCCACGAAGAGACGCAGAAGACGCGAAAAAGGGCAGAGAAAAAAAAGTTCTACGGGTGGCATGCTCGTCGGTACTCCGAGGAGCATGTTTTTATTTATTGTGAGTTTTGCGACTTTTCGCGGCTAACTAGGCGCTTTAGGAGTACAAATTTGCCGATAACGCGAATCATTATCGGAGTCGGCTATCTAGGTGGTCGCGTCATCAAGCTCTGGCGAGAAGCAGGCGAGTATTCGATCGCTAGTACGCGACGCGACCATCCGACTCCGGAATGGGTCGCAGCAGGGCCGAATTGGGCCTGCAAAGCTGACGTCACCAAGCCGGAAACATTGAGTTGGCTCGCGCACCCGCCGGCACTAAGCGGTACATCAGCTGAAGCACTCCTCTACTCCGTCGGATTTGATCGCACTGCCGACGCCGACATTCAGACGGTATACGCGGAAGGTCTTCGCAATGTCCTCACCGTGTTGTCCCCGCGCGTCACCCGGGCCATCTACATTAGCACCACGGGCGTCTATGGCGCCGCGGGCGGCGGTTGGGTCGATGAGGAGACGCTGCCCGATCCGCACCGCGACGGCGGCAAGGCGTCGCTCGCCGCGGAAAAAATTTTGCGAGCCCATCCGCTTGGCCGACGAAGTGCGATTCTCCGGCTGGCCGGCATTTATGGTCCCGGCCGCGTTCCCTATCTCGACAAGCTTCGCGCCAACGAGCCAATCGCGGCACCGAGCGCAGGGTGGCTCAATCTCATTCACGTCGACGACGCCGCGCGGATTGTCGTCGGCATCGATCGCTGGTTGGCGGAACGCGCCGCGAGCGACGGCCCACACATCTTCTGCGTCAGCGACGGCTCGCCGGTCGTGCGAGGAGAATACTACGCGGAGGCAGCGCGGCTCGTCGGCGCTCCGCCGCCCCGTTTCACGACGCCCGCAGCCGACTCGACCGCCGTGGCGCGGGCCGGCGCCGACAAGCGGGTGAGCAACGCAAAGTTGCGGGCGTGGATGGACGAGGCGCAGATTTCGCTCCAGTACCCCAGCTACCGCGAGGGGCTGGCACACATTCTCCAAGCCGATGCGGCCAATTAGCCCCGCCGCTCGCGGCGGGTCGCGGGCCGCCGCCCGCGGCTAAATGGGCGTTGGGGTTTGGTCGCGCGGCTTGGCGGCTCTGAAAGGTGGGCGAATCCGCCCTGCTGTGGGCTATGGTTGCACACCGCCCACCGACCCCCGTAGAATTTGGCTGCTTCCCTCCTAGCCCCCCTGCCCCGTCATCCACGGATCTGATGCTACCACGGACCCCCCTGTTCCCTCACGTCATCGAGCTGAATCATCAGGCGCGTCGCCGCATCGGCTGCAGCGTCTACCTGATTTACGATGAGACGGAGTGGGCGTTGCTCGACATCGGCTACGAAGACGCGGTCGACGAATGCGTCGAGCTGATTCGCGAGCTCGATTTCCCGTTCAGCAAGTGCAAGACGCTCATCGCGTCGCATGCCGACGTCGACCACATCCAAGGTCTGGCGAAGGTGAAGCAGATGTTCAAGACGACCGTTACCGCCCACCCGGCGGCGGCCGACATGTTGGAAAAGGGCGACCGGCTCGCCACATTCGCGCAGATCGACGCCCAGGGAATCGACCTCGAAATGCCGCCTGTCGTCGTTGAGAATCGAGTCAACGACGGCGACGTCATCAAGGTCGGCAAGCTGGAGCTGGAAGTTTGGCACACCCCCGGCCATACCGACGGGCAGCTCAGCTTCCGGATGGGCGAATTGCTGTTCTCCGGCGACAATCTGTTCCGCGACGGCTGCGTCGGGGCAATCGACGCTCATCATGGCAGCAGCATCGCCGACTTCATCAAGTCGCTCCAGCGCATCAAGGCGAGCGACGTCAAATGGCTGCTGCCGAGCCATGGGCCGGTCTTCAAGAAAGACAACGCGCAGCTCGACAAGACGATTGCCCGCCTCGAAGGCTACCTCCACATGGCGGACTTCGGCACTTGCGCCGTTGACTGGCCGCTGATGGATGCTTGGGAGGATGAGCTGTTAGAAGGAAAATTGCCGGCGTAGCAGCGTTCACCACTTCAAGACGCGCTCGACTTCGGCTAGCCAGACCTTGTAAGCCGCTTCATTGAGATGAAGCCCGTCGCCGGTGTAGTCGATCTTCAGTTCGCCTTTGTCGTCGACCATCAGGGCATGAATGTCGAGGTAGTCGTAGCCGAACTCTTCGGCCAGATTCTTCAGCCGGCCGTTGAAGTCGACGACGTTGGCGTTGTGCTTGGCGTAATTGTCGCGCGTCGGCAGCACCGATTGAACGTGGACGCGCACCCGCGGAGTTTCTGTCTTGATCCTCTGGAGGATCTCGCGGTAGCCCTGCTCCATCGTCTCGGGACTGCGGCCCGAACCGAGGTCGTTGATGCCGATCATCAGGAAGACGTCGGTAGCTGAGCAATTGAAGACCGACTCGTCGAGCCGTTTCAGCACGCCGCGGTTATCTTCGGTCGGCAGGTCGTTGCCGATGACGTCGGCGCCGATGCCGCGGTTGAGGACGCGACGGCCGGGGAAGTATTTAGCGACCTCGAAGCCTTCCGTAATGCTGTCGCCAAGCAACACGGCGAACTGCAACTGCTCGTTCTGCATCCGGAAGGCGTTGGTGCGATTGGTCCAGTGCATGCGGAAGAGGGCCCCCAGATCGACTGGGGGAGCAGATTTTGCTTCGGCGGGCTTGGGCTTCTCAGCGCTTGCCGTTTGAGCGCTGGCGAGGCGCGGGGCCAGCATGAGCAGGAACAGCGCGGAGGTCGCGGCGAAACGGGAGAATGACATCGGTGGATCTCGGCGATACATGAACACAGAGCGGTAGATCCCCCATTAGAACGCGAGCGCCCACCGCCCCGCTAGCACGCATCTCCGACCGTTGCGGCCATCTAGCCCGTCCGCTTGGGGCGGGCGTGGGGGCGACGGGCGCTATGCAACGGGGACCAGGCGACCCGGGGGCTAGCGCCACGCGGCGAAATGGGCGTGGTGGCATGGAGGGGGGACGGGGCGGAAGGGAACGGCCCGCGATGGGGCGGTCCGATTATGCCGGTTCTGACGGATATTCCCTCAACCGACGCCGCCTCCCATGCCGATTTCTCCCCATAACGCTTCTACGCGCTGGAGTCCGCCTGCACGGGCTCGCGCCGCCATGAGCGAGGGGGGGACTTTCATGCTTCGCAAGATTCTTTTCGCCGCGTGCGTCGGCGTCGGCTGCGCTACGTTCGGAGCCGCCGATACCGCTCAGGCCCAGCAGGCCTACGGCCAGAATTGGTCCGGCACCTACACGACCCAGGACTGGAATCGCTTCTATCACTACCCGTACGTCTACTATCCCCAGAACTACTGGGGGAGCGAGTACTACCGCAGTGCGGATAGTTTGTACTACCGCTATCCGCCCGAAATGCGGATCCCGGTTTACAACCGCAAGTGGCACAACTACTACCCGAACCGCCGGAAGTTCCACAGCGGGCACCACTTCGTGCTCGACGTGTTTTGATCTCGGCGTGACGACGTAGCAACGCAAACAATCGCACTTAGCCCCCGGTCGCTGACCGGGGGCTAATTGTCGTTGGGCTACGCCACGTCGGCGCCGCAGGCGATGCGGTAGTAGATTTCTGCCGCGAGCTCGAGTTGATCGACGGCAATCCACTCGTCGACGGTGTGGGCCTGCGCGATCGACCCCGGTCCCAAGACGGCCGTCGGAATGCCCGCCGCGGCAATTGACGCGGCATTCGTTCCGTAGGGAACGCCGATCAGCCGGCTGTCGACGCCCACCGTACGCGTCACGGCGGCTAGATGCTCGGCCCACTCGCGATTTGCCGCGAAGTGCAAGCCGCGACTCTGCATCCAGGGAGCGTGATGCTCGAGCCGACACTCGCCCAGCGCGGCCTGCTCGTCGAGCCACGTCACTAGTTCGCGGTAGGCGGCTTCAGGCGTTTCGTCAGGACAGAGCCGTCGATCGACGTCGACGACGGCGAGATCAGGAATCGTGTTCGGCCCCGTGCCGCCGTGAAACGTGGTGACGCACGCTGTTGAGGCGCCGCACCACGGGTCGGCGGGGCGCGCCGCCAAAGTCTCGCGATGGAACTGCTCGATCAATCGCACAACTCCCGCCATCGCGTAGATTGCATTCGCCCCCTCTTCCGGCCGCGACGAGTGTGCCGCCCGGCCATGGACGGTGCACTGCCAGCGGGCGACGCCGCGATGTGCAACGACCACATGCAGCTCTGTCGGTTCGGCAACAAGGGCAAACGAAGGCCGCAGCGCTGCGATCTCGCTCAACGAAAGCTCTCCCCCTCCCTCGCCGGGCGGGGCTAGCGCGGGCATTTCAGAGGCTTCCGGGCCAGCGACGCTCGCGTGGTCGCCACGCCACAGCTCAGCCATCGCTCGGGCGCCGCTGAAACCACATTCTTCATTCACAGAGCAAGCCAACAAAATGTTCGGGCGCTCCGCGACAGGCAGCGCGCTCGTTCGCACCAGCGCCGCCAACATCGCCGCCATGGAACCCTTGACGTCGCATGCTCCGCGACCATAGACGCGACCATCTCGCACCTTCCCTTGGAACGGTTCGACGGTCATCCCCTGGACGCTCACCGTATCTTGGTGGACCTCCCACAGCAGCGTGTCGCCGCGACCGCCAGGGACGAGCGCGAAGAAATTGGACCGTCCCGGCTCGACGGGCTGCAGCCCCCACCGCCAGCCGGCGTCGGCCGCGAACCGACAGAGCCAGTCGGTAACCTGTTGTTCGCCCGCCCCGACCGATCCGGGCGGGGCGAGCCGGGGATTCACGCTGGGCGACGCAATGAGATCGCAAAGGAGTTCAACGACGTTTCTGGGCACGCAGGCTCCCCCCGACGGCGGCAATTGTAGCCATGGCGAAACTCTGTAGTGGCAACGAGTTGCGATTTGGGCCCCGAATTCGCGGGGAATTGATTGCAAGTCGCCCCCGCAGAGGATACACTTAGCGTTTGCGTGGGATAACCCCTGCGCAAACACCCTTCCGCGGGTTGCTGCCCCACTCGCGGAGGGGCTTTTTTATGCGCTCTCCGAAAAGACTTAGCCTCCAGGGAATTACGGGGGAGAATAGAAAGGGAAGGATGGAACCGCGGATAAACGCAGACGTACGCAGATGATTCTTATTGGCGTTTATCTGCGTTCATCGGCGGTTCCACATCTCTTGTCTTTTTCTTGGCGCTCTTGGCGTCATTGGCGGTTCAACAGTGCGATCCGGCGGTTCCAAAGGCCCCCGCGCCTCGGGTATGGTAGGGGATTCGCCAGCGGCCAGCGACGGTCGCCGCGCCCTCTGCCAGGAACTCCGCCATGCCCGTTGAAAATATCGACCCCGCCCAGGCCCGCGCTCTCATTGAGCAATTCCCCGATCCCGAAACCGGTCGCCCGCTCGGCACGATGGGACAGGTGAAAAGCGTCGCGGTCAATGACGGCAAGGTCGCCGCGACGATCGCGCTCACCTCGCACTCAGCGATGCTCTGGGGCGAAACGCGGCATGCCATCCGCGATCGGCTCCGCGAGCAGCTTCCAGGCTCTCCCGAAGCGACCATCGAGATCGTGGAACTCGTTCGGCCGCCCGAGCCAATCGGAGCGATTGGCCTCACCGCGAAGAGCGTCATCGCCGTCGGCTCGGGCAAGGGAGGCGTTGGCAAAAGCACGATGGCCGTGTCGCTTGCCATCGCACTGAAGGGCGCCGGTTCGAAGGTCGGCTTGATGGACGCCGACGTCTACGGACCGAGCGTGCCGCATCTGCTTGGCCTCACGGGCCAACCGATGGTATCGAACGGCAAGCTGCAGCCGGTCGACTGCAACGACATGCCTGTGATGAGCATGGCGTTTCTCGTGCCGAAGGAAGAAGCGGTCGTCTGGCGCGGTCCGATGCTCCACGGTGCGATCACGCAGTTCCTGCGCGACACGGCCTGGGGCGATCTCGACTACCTGATCATCGATATGCCGCCGGGCACGGGCGACATCGCGCTGACGCTCTCGCAGGCAATCCCGCTCACCGGCGCCGTCGTCGTCTGCACGCCGCAAGACGTGGCGCTGCTCGACGCAGTGAAGGCGATCGCGATGTTCAACAAGGTGAGCATCCCCGTCCTCGGCGTCGTCGAGAACATGAGCTACTTCCTCTGCCCCGACAACGGCAAGCGTTACGACATCTTCGGCAACGGCGGCGCGCGGGCGAAGGCTGAGGAGTTGAGCGTGCCGTTCTTGGGAGAAGTGCCGATTCAGATCCCCATCCGCGAGCGGGGAGACGCCGGGCAGACGGCCGGCAACCTGGGCGACATCGAGGCGGCTCCTTACTTCGAGCGCGTCGCCTACAACCTGGTGCGGAATTTGGCGATGGATCGGGCGTCGGCGCCGCCGTTGCCGACGTTGTCGGTGTTGTAGACGAGGCTGCAGGCTTTAGGCTTCAGACTACAGAAAGAAGAGTGCAGGCGGCTTGGCGTCAAACCAGCTTGCTGAACCCCGGCGGCAACCCCCAACCGCTGCAGCCGGTGGTCTGTAGCCTGCCGCCTCCAACAAAAAAAGGGACCGCTGCCCGCTAAGGGCAACGATCCCTCGATTCGCAAATCGCGAAAAGGGTCGAACTCCAACCTAGGGTTGGAACTTAGGCCTTCTTCTTCGCGGTCTTCTTCTTGGCGGTCTTCTTCTTGACGGCCTTCTTCTTGGCGGTCTTCTTCTTCGCTGCCTTCTTGGGGGCTGCCTTCTTCTTGGCAGCCTTCTTCTTGGCAGCCTTCTTCTTCTTGGCCACAGTCAATCCTCCTTAAAAAGGTCTAGGCGACGCGTCTCTCGTCAACTTTGAGGAGAAGTTTCTCGTCGTCGCCTTCCAAAGAACACGTGCCGCCCGTCCAGGGCGACAAGTCGTATCGCGCTCGTCATCGAGCATGGCCGCGTCTGCGATCCGAATAACTTTGGTTACCCGATCTGTTAACCAATGCATCCCAACTAACTACAGCGTTTACAAATGGTTGACAACGCCACGTCCATGTCTTCGTGGTATTTGTACGCATGATTTAGTTTTCTGCAACACTTTTTTGTGGATTTTCGGCGCGCAGCGCGGTATGCACCTCCCGCGCGGCGCGGCTCGCATGACTCCGATCAGCATCGACCACGCGCGCCTCGCGCGTCGTTCATTGCATGCGCGGACGATTCAATAGATCGATATCGTCGTGCCGTCGACGGCGCGCATCGCCGGCTGCTCGGCGCGTCGCGTGAGACCGAATTGCGCGCACTCAAGCGGCCTCAAGCGTCGATAGTGGAGCGTCGTGCGTGCGCTGGGCCGAGCGAGCGTCGCGACCTCGCCGACGCCGCTGATCGCGCCCAACATGCGGCGCCAAATCTCGCCCGCCGACTTCAACCGCGGGTGGATCGGATCGAGTCCATACCAGTCACTTTCCCCGGAAAAAAGCGGGGTTTCCCGCGCTGCGGCGACCTCCGCGAGTCGCTCGCTCAGCGATTCCGCGCGGCGCAACATCTCCTGATGCGAGAGCTTGCAACTCGGAAACAGGACCTCGCGCAACGTGTGGTAGCGGGCCCAGCCGACGCGCCGCAGCGACTCGATCGGCACGTTGTTGAGGACCACCTGCGCTTCATGCACGGCGAGTCGATCAAGCGCGCGTTCGATCCATTCAACGACCTTCTCGACTGGCGCTTCGTACGCCAAATCGTTCCCGACGTCAGCGACGATCGCCACCGTCGGCAACGGTCGCGCGCGGTTCAATGCGGGCCATAATCCGCTCGATAAAATTCCTGGAAATTTTTTTCCAAAAAATTTGGAATGCAGGCCATACGACCTGCCAAAACCCTTTGCGACATGAAGCTCGATTGGATACGCAAACATCGCGCGCAACGTTTCAACGATCGTTGGAAACATGATCGAGAGGTTACTCGCGCCGAGCAACACGACGCGCTGCTGCGGTTCGCGAGTCTCAATCTGAGATGCAAGGCCGAGAGTGTCGGGCGCGGTTTCGCTCATTGCTGCGTGCACATGCCAATGTGAAAGTCGGACTGCGTTCGACGTGGTGCGTTGATTGATCGTCGACGTCGTCCAGCGGCTTCCGCGCGAGTCGTTACCAACGACTCGCGCGATACGCCTGTAATGTTTGGTAATTCGAGTAAGCCAGGTAACCAAACATGATTGCCGTATAGATGCTCTGCCATGCCACCGCGCCGACGATCGCCATCGCGATGGCCGTGATGGCCGAGATCTGCAGGGAGAGCACAATTCCATCTCGCGGGTTCTTCAGTGTAAGTAGTTCACGCGACACCCTCCCGCCATCGAGCGGGTAAATCGGCAGCAAATTGATGATTCCCCAGGCGATGTTGACGAACAACGCATCGAACACAAGTGAATTGGCGAACTGCGTCGGGAGGCGCTCCCACACGACCCAGAGGCGATAGAGAGCGAATCCGCTGGGCTGCAGCATCGCAACGTCAGGACGCGCCGCCCATTGAATTGACGCCTGGTATCCCGACAGACTCATCACCGCGATCAAAATGCCTGCCAGCAAAAATCCAGCCGCAGGCCCGGCAATCGAAATGATGATCTGGCTGCGCGAGCTGCGATCGCAATCATCGCATGAGGCCAACCCGCCCAACCCGTAGAGCGTGATCCACGGATGTCCGCCGAAGCGCCGCTGCATCACGGCGTGCCCCAGTTCGTGCACCAGAATCGAGACGAATACCACCCCGACCCAGGTGAGCAGTTCGGCTGGCCGCGTCCCTTGGTCGCCCGAACGCAGCCCCATGATCCCAGTCACCAACCAAAAATAGGGATGAACGCGCACGGGAAAGCCGAAAACGCGGAAACGGACGTCGCCCTGACTTGGCGGCGGTTCGGAAAGAAACATGGATGCGCTGAGTTGAGGAAGGGGCTCGTTGCCGGGTCAACCAATGAACCGCAATTGATCCCTATTGTAGCCAACCCAATTGGCCACGGGCGGTAGCCGACAAACCCTCCGCAACCAGCGGGGCGGCACGAACGCGCTACGAAGCGCGACGAAGGGGCGCTGCGTGCCTTGACGACGCCGCGCCGGCGGGTTGGGCAATTGTCGTCAACGTTTTCCCGCCGCTTGGAAGCAGCACGCGGGCAATGTACTCCGCCGCCCGCTCCGATGCTCCGCCCCCGGCGTGCTGGTCGCGGAGCTGCCGCAAGGCAATCTCCCTTCCCCAGCGGGCGTCAGCGTCGGTCAGCCATGCGATGCAGTGCCCTGCGAGCTCCGCCGACTTGTCGGTGCGCGTCAAATACTCCGGCAACAGCGCGTGGGCGTCGGACGGATCGTTCTTGTCATAAATGTGCGCGGGACGCGGCGTGGCGATCTCCTTCGCCGTCAGGAGATTTACCAGCGTGATGTACCGCACGCGGCGGTAGCGCTGCTGCATGAAGTAACCGAATCGCGAAACTTGGTAAAGGATGACGCTCGGTTTGGCATGATAGAGCAACTCCAGCGACACCGACCCGCTGCAAGCCATGCAACAGGCGGCGGCGTGAATCAACTCGGGCGTGCGACCAACGTACACATCCGCGGCAATGCCCATCTGATCAATCAAGTGCCGGATCGTCGCCGCCTGCGATTCCTTGAACGCCGCGACGGCAAACCGCACTTTGGGAACCTGCCGAGCAATCAACTGCGCCGCTTGGAGGAAGGAGCGGGTGTTCAGTTCGACTTCTTGCGTCCGCGAGCCAGGCAAGATCGTGACAAGCGGCCCTTCGCTCTTCTCTAGCTCTATTACAAACTCCTGATCGAGCGTCCGATTGCGCAGCTCATCAAAGTAAGGATGGCCGACATACGTGGCGTTGCACCCGCGCTCGCGGAACCACTGCTCCTCGAACGGCAACTTGCAGAGAACATGGTCGACGAACCGCTGCATCTTCTTCACGCGGTGGCTCGCCCACGCCCATACCTGCGGCGTGCCGTAATAGATCACCGGGATGCCGCGGGCCTTCGCGCGGCGAGCGATCCACCAGTTGAAACCGGGATAGTCGATCAGCACGACGGCATCGGGGCGCGCGTCGCGAAAATAGCGGTCAGCTCGAACGAGCAGGCCAATGAACTTGTGGAGGTTCACCAAGACGCGGGCGATCCACATCACGGCCAGCTGCGTGAGGTCGGCGTGCAGTTCACAACCAGCCGCTGCCATGCGCGGCCCGCCGTAGCCGACGAACTCCCAATCGCTATGCCGCCGTTGGAACGCGCGAATGAGGTTAGCGCCATGTAGGTCGCCGCTCGGTTCGCCAACGGAGAAAAAGATTTTCACGCCATCGCTCCCTGACTCTCAGACCCAACAGAGGGGGCGGGAGTATGGCAAAATGCGGCGATTGGCGAAAGCTCGAATTTTGGGCGGCGCGCCCGTGGATGCCCCGGCTAAGCGAGCATGGGCGGGCGATCTCTTGAAGTCACGCCCGCCCACGACTCAAAACGCGCGGCCCAGCTCGCTTCGTTCAACTAGGCAAGATCTTTATCGTGGTGTTCGTCGTCCTGGTCGTCGTCCGCCAGCAGATTGCCGTGGTCGCCGTCTTTTTCGTGATCGTCATCGTCGCTGGCGAGGAAGCGGCCATGGTCGTCGTGCTTTTCGTCGTCATTGGCCAGCAGATCGCCTTCATGGTCGTCATGCTGCTTGCTATCGTCGCTGATCAGGAAATGGCCTTCACTGTCGTCTTCATGCTGTTCGTCGGTCGACAGCGTCAGGGACGACGCTTGGTCTGCAGCGCATGGAAGCATCCACAGCGCCAATGCGGACAACAACGCGGTCCCGGTCAAACGATTGAACGTCATCAAAGCACCCCCAGAAAAGAATTGAGAAGTGTCAGGCCGCCTCGACGGGCGACCGGCAAGTTCTGTCACGAAAACTTGCTTCGCTTTCAGAGGGAATGCAAACCGGCGCGGGGCTTTCGAAACGAAATGTCGAAAGTCAAATACGGTCTTGGGTAGGCCTCGTACGACTATCTGCAATTATTGCCAGCGGGCCGTTAGCGCGTGACGCGTTCGCCCGCGCTGCAAGTGCAAACGACAAAACCGGGATGGCCCTACCGCAACCAATTCTTGCGTTCAATCGAGGCGAACTGTCCGCCAACAAAAACAGAGCGTCTCCATTAAAGGAAACGCCCTGTCGATACTCAGCGCAGGTCGCGTTGAGTATCGATAGCAGGTCAGTTAGGCGCAGAGCGAGCCGTCTTTGTCGCCCTTCTTGCACTTATCAACGAAGAGTTCCTTTTCACAATCGCCATCCTTCTCGCAGTCGCCGTCTTTTTCGCACTCTTCATCGGCGAACAGTTCTTCTTCCTTGTCGCAATCCTTCTCGCAATCGCCATCCTTCTCGCACTCTTCGTCGGCCAGCAGCTCTTCCTTGTCGCACTCTCCGTCTTTCTCGCAGTCGCCATCCTTTTCACAGCAGTCGTCGGCGACGAGCGATGCGGCGTCCTTGTCCTTAATCTTGCAATCGTCTTCGGCTGCGACGACAGCTGTACAGAACGCTACCAACGACATTAGGCCAAGGCCAATCCACCATGGGCTCTTCATACGAATCTTGCTCCTGTGAAACGAACCGGATGTAACGCCACGCTGGCTCAACGATCCGATTTCAATGTAACCGCCTGCCGCCCCGCAAGTTTCGCGGGTCCTCGCATTCTTCACGGCTAGCATTGTCCGGGTCAAGGAACTTTTAAGCGAGCCGCGACATTTGGTCGCAATTTGCAGCGTCTGCCGCACGGCCCAGCCTCGCGGCCCGATGGGAGCCAAGCCGAACCGCACGTTCCGGGTGACTATTTCCCGCGCAAATATTCCGATTTCTCAAACCGCGTCCCCGGCTTCACCCGCTCCGCCACCTCCGCGGCGTCGAGCGCGAACAGCGGGCTGATCTCGACCTGGGCTCCCGGCGCCACATGGGCTCCCGCCGCTTCCAACCAACGCCGATGCTGGTTGAGCAGCAGCGCGTGGACATACTCCGGCGTGTCTTTGGCCGCGCCCGGCGCGTTCTTCAGCGGCGCAAATGCCTCCTCCTCGGCGTACTCAATCACGATCGGGCGCGCCGCATGCGGCAGTAGATCGAATATGAACCGTTCAAACTTTAGCGCGTTTGGTTCCGTCGGCTTCACCAGCTCGCCATCGTCGCCGAGGTATTCAGCCTTCTTGTGGGCGACGTGAAACGGCAGCGTGTCTTTCAGCTGGAGCGCCCGCTCCAAAAACGCGACGTCGAACACATGGATGGCTACGCTGCCGGCCCAGAACACCAGCTCCCCATGCTCATCCCGCTGCTCGGCCACGTCGTCGGGAAAGTCGCTGTACTCGATGATGCTCACCCGATCGTTGATCATCACGAAGTTGCCGAGCCGCTCTTGCGGCGTCTGCTTCGCGACGGCGAGCGACGTCAATTCCGATTTCGCGAGAATATGGAAGCCGATAAGTTCCGCATCGCAGATCGGCGCGAGCGGGTTATCGACCTGGAAGTAGAAGAGGTGCTTGATCCCGCGGCGGCGCATATCGTCGAACGCTCCGCTCGCGCCGAGCGCCGCCACCGTCCCGCCGTGGCCGTCGGGGCTGAGGAAGATCGAGTCCTTCGCTTCCAGCAGCACCTGCCCCGTCTTCGCATCGACCGCCGGCATCGTCCCCTGGCAGAAAACGAACAAGTCGTTCTTGTTCAAGCCGAGGTGGGCGTTCGCGCCGAGGAAGTCGAGCGTGTCGTCGTGCGTCACGGGACTCGTCATCATGTAGAGCGGGATCGACTTCCCATGCCGCGCGGCGATAGCGCGAATCTTCTCGACGTGAATCTGCGCGAGCGTTGCCTTCGAGAGCGGCCCAATCGGGTACATCCCCTTCGGCTTCTCGAAACCAAGCCGACTCCCCTGCCCTCCCGCGACGAGGATGACGCCGACCTCGCCCTTCTCAAGCGCGGCGACTCCGGCGCGGCGGGCTTGCTCCACCGTGATATCTAGCGGGTTGGTCGCTCCCGGCTTCCGCTCATGGAGCCGTACCGCCGGCGGGGGGGACGCCTGCCGCGCCAGTTCCGCCCAGTCGGGTTGGTCGATCTCGTCACGGAACAGCGAATCAAGCAGGTCAAAGTCGATCGACATGATCTGCTGCGCGAGCTGCCGCTGTCCTTCGGAGTTAAGCTCGTCCCAGAACCGCAGGAGATGAAGTTGGTTGTGTCGGCGGAGCCGCTCTTCGAGCTGAGCCTTATCGATGACGCCCGTCATGGTCAATTATTCGCCTCTCACCCATGTGTAAGCCAGCCAGCACAGCACCGGGAACCCGATGAAGATAATGCCGTAGGTAAACAGCGTCGTCCAGAAATGTCGCGGCCAGCGGGCCATGGTTTGATCGTTCCAGCAGAATTCGTTGCGGAGAAATACGCCTCGCGGCGGCAGACGCCGATTATCCGTCGCGGTCGCGGACTGCCTAGGGTGTCGCGGTGGGACGCCGTTGGCCCCTGTGCCCCCAAGATACTCCGAGGCGTCAGGCTAGATTCCTCGGAGTACCTCGGAATGACAGGTGGCGAGCGGACTAAACAGCGTCAGTAGCGGCGACGCCAGCCAGTTGCCGCCCTCCGAACCAAAGGACTATACTGCCGAGTCTGCACCGCCGCCCTTGGCTGGCCCTACTACTGTTGTTACTTGGAGACGACGTTCGTGGCATCCGGAAAATACCTGTTCACTAGCGAAGCCGTCAGCATGGGGCATCCCGACAAGCTGGCCGACCAGATTTCCGACGGCGTGCTCGACGCCCTCTTCGCCCAAGATCCTTACAGCCGCGTCGCCTGCGAGACGATGGTCACCACCGGCATGGTCGTCATCGCCGGCGAGATCACCACGAAGGCGTACGTCGACATGCAGAAGGTCGTCCGCGAGGTGATCCGCGACGTCGGTTACACCGACTCGCCGATGGGCCTCAGCGCCGACCACTGCTCGGTCCTGGTCGCCATCGACGAGCAGAGCGCTGACATCGCGATGGGCGTCAACGACGACGCCTCGAAGGGCAAGGACATCGGCGCCGGCGACCAAGGCCTCATGTTCGGCTACGCTTGCAGCGACACGCCCGAGCTGATGCCGCTGCCAATCGCGCTGTCGCATCGCATCATGAACCGCCTGACCGCCGCCCGGAAGAATGGCGAGGTCGATTGGCTCCGTCCCGACAGCAAGAGCCAAGTCACCGTCGAGTACGACGGCAACAAAGCCACCCGCATCGACACCGTGGTCGTCTCGACGCAACACAGCGAAGACGTTTCCAACGAAACGATCCGCAAGTATGTCATCGAACAGATCATCAAGCCGGAACTGCCGGCTGAGCTAGTCACCGGCGAGATCAAGTACCACATCAACCCGACCGGTCGCTTCGTCGTCGGCGGTCCGCACGGCGACTGCGGTCTCACCGGTCGCAAGATCATCGTCGACACCTACGGCGGCTGGGGTCGCCACGGCGGCGGCGCCTTCAGCGGTAAGGACCCGACCAAGGTCGATCGCAGCGCCGCCTACATGGCCCGCTACGTCGCGAAGAACATCGTCGCCTCGGGCCTGGCCGAACGCTGCGAAGTGCAGCTCGCCTACGCCATCGGCGTCACCGACCCGGTGAGCGTCTACGTCGACACCGAAGGGACCGGCAAGATCGAGGACTCGAAGATTTGCGACATCGTGAAGAAGCTCTTCCCGCTGTCGCCCTCCGGCATCATCAAGCACCTCGACCTGCGTCGCCCGATCTTCCGCAAGACGGCCGCCGGCGGCCACTTCGGCCGCAACGAGCCGGAGTTTACGTGGGAGAAGACCGACATGGCGGCGAAGATCAAGGCAGAGGCTGACAAGCTGTAGGCGTTCGCCGTCGTTGTTTGACTAAGAAGCACTAACAAGCAGCCCCGACCTAGCTAGGTCGGGGCTGCTTTTTTTCGCCGCATTTGAATGGGAAAGATCAACTCGCACCGGTGGACTGGTCGCTTAAGCGACCAGTCCGAACCCTCGCGCGCATACGATCACTTCGACGACGCCCCACACGCCGCCGTTTACGCAACTTTCCAATCCGGCTTGGTTCTTCATCGCCTCATCGGGTATCGTACCGGTCATGGCGACGGTTGGATCCACCGCTACCCTCCCCGAACGGACGCGCCCGCTCACGATCGCGTGGGTCCGTGCCGCTGCGCCTACGGGCGTCATCGCGCTGCTAGTCGTCGGATCGATTCTCCTCACCCGCCGCGCTGCCGGCGCGTTCAGCGCGCACCTGCCGACGCTGCCGCTGCTGGCGACGATCGTGCTCACGGCCATGGTGATCCTCGGCGGGCGCGTCGCTTGGCGGCTCACCAGCCCGCCGCGCCGGCGCGAGCAGCTTCAATTCCGCGAACAAGTCGTCGGTTGGGGCGGGACGCTAACCCTCGCGCTAATGTTCCTCGGTTGCTCATTCCCGTCATTCGCCTATTGGAACTGGCTCTGCTGGCTGCCGCTGGTGATCGCCGACTACCTGCAGCGCGACTGGTTCTTTGAGACCGCCCCCGGCTGGACGCCGCGATTGATCAACCACGAATCAGGCCTCGGCCACTGGCATCCGCTCGGCGAGGGGGACGGCGGCGGCGTTCTGCCCCTCCGTGAAGAAGTTCGCGAGCATTACCCGCTGTTCGATCGCGAGTTCGACCGCCACGAGCGCCCCTCCGTCGCTGATGAGGACCTGGAAGAGGACCAAGCCGAGTATGACGAAGCCGCTGAAACGCTCGACGCCAACGTCCTGCAGCAACTGACGCGCATCCGCGACGAGGCTGGCGTTGAAACGATCTTCGGCACGCTGCGAGCCGAGTTCGCCCCCGGCCAGCGGCACGCGACGCTCCACGTCGGCTTCTGCCCCCCGCTCGCCGGTCCGCCGGCGATCGAAGCCGACCCCGCTGACGGCCCCGACGCCATGGTGAAGGTCATCCAATCCTTCGCCCACGGCGCCCGTCTCGAAATCCGCCTCGCCGCCCCCGCCGCCGAGTCCTGCTCCGTCCTTCTAGAAATGACCGCAGCGCCCGCCGACCAAACTTGAAAAGAATTGCTTAACCGCCAAGGACGCCAAGGTTCGCCCAGGAAATGCGGAGAAGGAGGATGAACCACAGCGGAAGTCCGATCCCGCCAGCCCTTCCTCTCTTTGCGCCTTCGCGCCTTTGCGTGAGACAAACTCTTTTTCAAATCTCTCGCAAAGGCGCGAAGGCGCAAAGGAAAAAGGGGGATGTAACTGCTTAGCTTGGCCAATCAACGCAAATGATTCCTATTAGCGTTTGATCTGCGGTTCCCAATTTTTTGCATTTCCTTGGCGTCCTTGGCGGTTGCCTTTCGCATTTCCCAGCCCCCAGGCTCGCCTGTTAGCTCCGGCAAATTCCCGCTATAATCCGCGCGGAGGGACCCTGGGCAATTCACGCAAACCAACTACGGATCGGACTGGGAGAGGATTCCCATCGCCTCGCGCCTGGCGGACCGCTGCGGTTGGGGGGCGTCGACGTGCCGCACGACCGGCATGCCGTCGGCCATAGCGACGCCGACGTCCTGCTCCACGCGATCACCGACGCCCTGCTCGGCGCCGCCGGCCTGCCCGATATCGGCGTCCTGTTCCCGAACACGGAGGAAGCGAACCGCGGCCGCGACTCGGCCGACATGCTGCGACTGGCCTACGACCGCGTCACCGCCGCCGGCTACCGCCTGGCGAACCTCGACGCCGTCGTCCACGCCCAACGCCCAAAAATCTCGCCGCATAAAGCCGCGATCGTCGATCGCGTGGCCCAGATCATCGGTGTCGAGTCGCACCAAATCAACGTGAAAGCCAAAACCGGCGAAGGCGTCGGACCCGTCGGACAGGAAGAACTAATCGAAGCCCGCTGCGTGGCGCTCCTTGAGAAAAACGAACCATAGGGTGCCACTGGCGTGTCGCCAGTGCGGAAGTGGGTACTCGCTCGGTACTTCACACTGGCGACACGCCAGTGGCGCCCAAATCAAACATCAAAAATCCTAAATTATAAATCAACCCATGCCCGCTGCCTCTCAAACCCAATCGACCGCCGTCGAACTCTCCGCCCCGCACCCCACGCTCACCGTCTACAACACCCTCTCCAAAAAGAAAGAACCTTTCCGCACGGTCGAAGAGGGCAAGGTAGGCATCTACCTCTGCGGGCCCACGGTCTACGACAAGGCCCACATCGGCCACATGGTCGGCCCGGTGATCTTCGACTGCATCAAGCGGTACCTGAAGTATTGCGGCTACCATGTGACGTGGGTCGTGAATATCACCGACGTCGATGACAAGCTGATCAACAAGGCGAACGATCGCGGCATCACGATGCTCGAAGTCGCTGAAGAAAACATCGCCGACTACAACGGCAACCTTGCGGCGCTGGGGGTCGATCAGATCGATCACTTCCCCCGCGCGACCGAGTGCATGCCGGAGATCATCGCGATCGTTCAGTCGCTGATCGACAGCGGCTACGCCTATGAGTCCGAGGGGGACGTTTACTTCGACGTCACAAAGGATCGCGAGTACGGCAAGCTGTCGAACCGCTCGCTCGACCAGGTGCAAGGCGACGGCGGCGGCGGAGCCGAGCGGAAGCGCAGCTCCGCCGACTTCGCGCTGTGGAAAAGCGCTAAGCCGGGCGAACCGGCATGGGACAGCCCCTGGGCCAAAGGCCGTCCCGGCTGGCACATTGAGTGCTCGGCGATGAGCAAGAAGTTGCTCGGCGAGACGTTCGACATCCACGGCGGCGGTCTCGACCTCGTCTTTCCGCATCACGAAAACGAAATCGCCCAAAGCGAATGCTGCCACGGCAAGACGTTCGCCACCTACTGGGCACACAACGGATTGCTGCGAAAAGATTCGGAATCGGGAAAAATCGGAGGCGGAGGCGCATCGGAGAAGATGAGCCGCTCCAAAGGCGCCGGCGGCCTCGCCACCCTCATCGCCAAGCAAGGCGGCGAACGGATCCGCTTCTTCCTCCTGAGAACCCACTACCGCAGCACGGTCCTCTTCAGCGAAGAAGCGATCGAAGAAGCCGCCATCGGCCTCGAATCGTTCTACCGCCTCTTCAAGCGGTACCACCGCATCACTAAGGGCGACTTCTACCACCTCCAGGCTCGCGCGCACCGCACTGAGGGCGATACGCAATCGACCGGCAACGCCGCGCTCGACGCCGCCGCGGCATGCAAGGCGAAGTTTATCGCCGCGATGGACGACGACTTCAACACCGGCGGCGCCATTGGCGAACTGTTCGAGCTCGCGAAGATCGCCAACCGCTACTGCGACGAACACAACCTCGAAGGCGGCGGCGCCGACAACGCCACCATCGGCGACCTCACCTTGTTGATGGCGACAATCAAAGAACTTTCAAACATCCTAGGCATTTTCCTGCAGCCCCCGGCTCTGCCGGGGGGTAGCGCCACGGACGAGCTGCTATCCAAAGTGATGCCGCTCGTGATCGAGCTCCGCGCCGAAGCCCGCGCCGCGAAGAACTTCGCCGTGGCCGACGCCATCCGCGACGGCCTCGCCCCCACGGGCGTGAAACTCGAAGACCGCGCCGGCGGCACCGAGTGGACCGGCGGCGGCGAAGGCGCCATCGACAAAGTGATGGCGATGCTGATCGACCTGCGGCAAACCTCTCGCAAGAACAAAGATTTTAAGACGAGCGACGCGATCCGCGATCGGCTGGCAGCAGTCGGTGTGATTTTGGAAGATCGCTCTGGCGGCACGGAATGGACTCGGGCGTAGGCGACATGCGCATCCTCGGCATCGATCCTGGCCTCAACACCACCGGCTACGGCGTGCTCGAAATCGTCAACCGGAAGGTGCGGCTCGTCGAGGCCGGCGTCGTCCGCGGCAAGACGAAGGGTTCGCTCACCGCGCGGGTTCGCGAAATCCACGAAGGCGTCGCCGACGTCATCGCGTCGCTCAAGCCGCAGGCGCTCGCCCTCGAAAAGATCTACGCCCACTACGATCGCCCCACCACGGCGATTCTCATGGGCCACGCCCGCGGCGTGATCGTCCTCGCGGCGGCCCAAGCGGGAATAGCCGTCCACGATTACGCCTCGACGCAGGTCAAAAAATCGCTCACCGACAATGGCCGCGCGCCGAAGTCGCAAATGCAGCTCGCCGTACAGCGCGAGTTGCGGCTCTCCACCCTCCCCGAACCGGCCGACGTCGCCGACGCGCTGGCGATCGCGCTCTGCCACGTCTATTCGTCGCCAGCCTCCGCCGGCGGATTGCGATTGGATGTGGTCGTGAAGTCCACCGCACCGCCCCCCAGGGCTTGAAGAGCCCGGGGCTAAATGGGCGCGTTCATTATCATTCGTCATTCGTCATTTCTGCATTCGTCACTATCCCTACATGATCACCAAAATCACCGGCATCCCGATCAACGTCTCCGGCGACGTCCTCACCCTCGCCGTTGGCGCCTTCGAGTACGAAGTGCTGATCCCCGAGTTCACTCGCCGGCAGCTGCAGGCGCAAATCGGCCATCAGACGAGCCTTCACACGATCGAGTATCTCGAAGGAAACCAGATGGCCAGCCGCCTCACGCCGCGGCTGGTCGGATTTCTCAACCCGATCGAGCGCGAGTTCTTCGAGCTCTTCTGCCAGGTCGACGGCGTCGGCGTGAAGAAAGCGCTCCGCTCGATGGTCCGACCTGTCCAAGAAGTCGCCGCGCTCATCGAAGATCAAGATGCGAAGGGTCTCGCCGCCCTCCCGGGCATCGGCCCGGCGACGGCGGAGCGGGTGATCGCCAAGCTCCGCCGCAAGGTGCCGAAGTTCGCGTTGCTGATCGGCCGCGATCTGCCGGCCGACGTCGCCACCGAACGGGATGTCCTCAGCGAATCGTTCGACGCCCTACGAGCCCTCGGCCACGGCGAGTCGGAAGCCCGCAAATTGCTCGACGACGCCCTGTCGCGAAAGAAGAAATACAAAGACGTCGACGAAATGCTAAGGGCCGTTTACGAACAACGGCATGGCGGCTAAATGTCCGTTGTCCGTGGTCAGTGGTCAGTGGTCAGTTGCAAATTTGGGTTACAATTCCTACAGCAACTGACGACGGACCACTGACTACGGACGCCCCAGATTCACCTATGTTTCGCTAGAAGGCAGGCCTTCGCTGTCTAAAGACGGGCTCCGCTGGGTAACGAAAATTCGACCAATCCGCTTCAGGAACTAAAATGGAGATATCGCCAGCCATGGCGAAGGCCGTTCGCCGCGTCCGTCGCGTCGTCGCGCCCCTCCTTTTCGCTTACCTGTCGGTGGTAGTCATGCTCAGCCTGGTCGAACGCTGGCTCGTCTATCCGGCCCCGCGATCTCACGAGGGCGATTGGATTGCGGCCGAATTTCCGCACGAAGACATCGAGTTCGCCGGCGCCGACGGAGCCAAACTGCACGGTTGGTACATTCCTCACCCCGCCCCGAAAGCCGTCGTCCTCTTTTGCCACGGCAACGGCGAGAACGTCGCCACGCTCCGCCCGCTGCTCGAGCAATTGCACGAGCGAACGGACGTAGCCATCTTCGTTTGGGATTACCGCGGCTACGGCAAGAGCCAAGGAAAGCCGCAAGAGAGTAACTTGCTCGCCGATGCGCGCGCCGCGCAGTTGGTGCTCGCCAAGCGCGCCGGCATTGAGCCCAGCGACGTCGTCGTTTACGGACGCTCGCTCGGCGGAGCCGTCGCAGTGGGACTGGCCGCTGAACACCCGGTGCGCGGCATGGTGCTGGAACGGACCTTCGCCGACATGGTCGAAACGGCCGCCTACCACTTCCCTTGGCTGCCGGTCCGCTGGGTGATGAAGAACCGCTATCCTTCGATCGAGCGCATCGTCACCTACCGCGGCCCGCTCTTCCAAAGCCACGGCACCGCCGATGAAGTCGTGCCGTTCGCCATGGGCAAGAAGCTGTTCGACGCTGCCACCACCGCCAACAAAACGTTCTTCGTCGTCGAAGAGGGGAGTCACAACGCCCCGCAGCCGCCTGAGTATTACAAAGCCCTCGGCGAATTCTTCGACTCGCTCCCCGCCATCGGCGCAGGCCAACGCGAGCACATCGCCGCCGGGTAGCGAGCCCCGTCTAGCCCCTGGCTTCGCCAAGGGGTCGGCCACCATGCCGGTAGGCGTCGTCCTCCGTAGCACTACCCCCTGGCGGAGCCAGGGGCTGAAGAATACCAGATCCTTCACTGCGCTCAGAATGACGGTCGCGTGAATCTCCTCACACCGTCACCATCGTCTCCGGCATCTCGCGGAGGAACAGGTAGACCATCACGGCGTAAGAAGCGATCCCCGTCATGAGAACGTCCGCTGCTAACTGCCAACCGATCGCCGCGCACAGGTAGACGAACGTCGCTGCCGCGACTGTCGAAACACAGAACAGAAAAATCGCGGTCGGGCTGATCGTGCTCTTCACCGGCGGCGACGACTGTAGCGGTCTCAGTTCGCGAAAAAATTGGTAGATGCACAAGACGAAGATGATGGTGGCGAAGATGGAGAGTTCCTGAAGCGCCGGCACGATAGCCACGGCGTCGTACAAGCCATGCGCGATGAAAACGACCCCGAATGTCGCAATGAACTGCGGGATGCATTGTCGCGGCCAGAGACAAGCGCGATAAGCCGCTAGCCCGATTAGCCCCGTCATTGCCATGTGGAATGGCGCGGTGACCAGCATCCGCCCCAGCGTCGCTGTCGCGACGCTGCCGCTGACGTAGCCGATGTTCTCCTCGACGCCGAAGCCGAGCCCTACCCCGCCGGCGAGCAGGAGCGCTGCTAGCTCGTCTCGCTTGAGCACAACCAACGGCAAGAGAGGCAGAAAACAAAGCAGCTTGGCAAACTCCTCCCGCAAGCCGACGCCTAGGACGTTCTCGCGAATCCCAGCCGCCAGTTCAACGCTCTCCGCCAAGCCCCAGACGCGCTCTTGCCAGTAGATTAGGAACAGCGTCGGCCAAACGCTCAGAACGCCAAGAGCCACGGCAACGCCTAGTCCCCAGCCGCGATAGTCAGTCCTACGGCGGACCTGAATCGATTGCTGGAGAAACAGAAACCAACACGCGCCGGTCAGAATGCCAAGCGCCGTCGGTCCCGCCTGCCGCCATCCGCGCACCATGGCTGCAGGAATTGCCATGAATAGTTCTCCCCAACGCCCCTCGTTGGCCAATTGCTGGCGATGTTCCCCTGCCACGAAGTCGGGATCGCCCGAAAAGTCGTCTTCAACCTCCGAAGCTGACTCCAGTTGCATCCATGCTGGCACGAGCCCATCGACGGCAAGTCCGATAACGACGCCTGCCGCCAGGATCCCAATCACCATCTGCCACAAAAACCGCGGGTTCCGCGTTTTCGTCCGCAGATAATTTCGCCAGACCCGCTCACCCATGGCTCCGCCCCATTGCTCGCCCCCGCCGCTTGCGGCTTAGCCCCGCCGTTTCGCCGTTCACTTCCCGCGCAATCTTCGGGTATAGTACCACCAGCGGTAGCGTACATGCGTTCAGAAATTCAAGCGACCGCACCTTCGCGAGCCGGGGCGTCCGGCCCCCGGCGCAGTTCCGCGAGGACTCGCGTTTTGCAAGACCTCCGGGGGCGAGGACGCCCCGGCTCGCTGTAGAGCCACCGTTACCAAGTCTCCTCCGCCTTCCCCCTTCCCCCTTCCCCCGTTCCCCGTCCCCCTTCCGACTTCCCCCTTTGCTCAATGTCTCGCGAGCCCATCCTATCCGGCGACGACGCCTTCGAGCCCGACCCGCCGTCGCAGTTCGTTCCGCTTGGCCGCGAGGAGGACCAGGTCCTGCGCCCGCAGCGCATGGAAGACATGGTCGGCCAGCGCGAAGTCTACGAACGGCTGATGATCGCCGTCGACGCCGCCCGCATCCGCCAGGAGACGCTCGGCCACATCCTGCTCGACGGACCGCCAGGCCTCGGCAAGACCACCTTCGCCACCTGCATCCCGCGGGCGCTCGACGTGCCGCTGCAAATCGCCAGCGGCGCCGCACTCAGCGCGCCGAAAGACCTGCTGCCGTACCTCACCAACGCCCAAGAAGGGTCGGTCCTCTTCATCGATGAAATCCACCGCCTCCCCAAAGCGGTCGAAGAGTTCATGTACCCGGCGATGGAAGACTTTCGCATCGACATCACCCTCGGCGAAGGGGTGAGCGCCCGCACGGTGAACATGACGCTGCGGCCGTTTACCATTATTGGCGCCACTACGCGTAGCGGGTTGCTCTCGGCGCCGCTCCGTGATCGCTTTCAGGTGCGCGAGCATCTCGACTTCTACTCGCACGACGAGCTCTGCGAAATCATCCGCCGCAACGCGCGCAAGTTGCGCGTCGAGATCGACGACGAATCAGCGATGAAGATCGCCGTCTGCAGTCGCGGCACGCCCCGTATCGCGAACAACCGCCTCCGCTGGGTTCGCGACTACGCCACCACGAAGGCCGCGGGCAAAATCACGCTGCCGGTGGCGAACGCCGCGCTCGCCATGCTTGGCGTCGACCCCGCGGGCCTCGACAACCAGGATCGCAAATACATGGAAACGATCCTGCGCGTCTTCCACGGCGGCCCCGCCGGCGTCGAGGCGATCGCCCACACGCTCAACACGGCCATCGACACGCTGACGGACGAAGTCGAGCCGTTCCTCCTCCGCTCCGAGCTGGTCGTCCGCACCCCGCGCGGTCGCAAGCTGACCGCCAAGGGCTACGAACACCTCGGCGCCACGCCGGATGCCGCCATCAACGGCGCCCGCCACGGCCGCGGCGACGACGGCCCCCTCCCCCTCTTCGCGGAATAGCGTTTGCACAGAAGGCGTCGGGAGCCTGTTGCCACTCGAAGCAAACCATGCAAGGCTCGCTCCCCAGTGGCAACAGGCTCCCGACACCCTATGCGCGTCATCGCCCTCCTCAACCGCGACTCCGGAACCGCGGCTAGTTCCACGGGTTCCCCTCAACGAGACGTCGCCGAAGCCCTTGCGGCCGCCGGCCTCGATGCCGACGTCCGTTGCGTCGCCGGCGACCAACTCGCTGCGGAAGCGCAGGCGATCGTGGCGATACGCGGAGTCGACGCCGTGATCGCCGGCGGCGGCGATGGCACGATCGCCACGGTGGCCGCCGCCCTCGTGGGAAGAGAAACCCCGCTCGGCGTCATTCCACTCGGCACGCTCAATCACTTCGCCAAGGACCTCGGCATTCCGACCGATCTCGCCGCCGCCGCGCAGGTCATCGCCGCGAACCGCCCGCGGCCCATCGACCTCGCCCGCGTCAACGATCAGACCTTCATCAACAACTCATCGGTCGGCGTCTACGCCCGCGCGATTATGGAACGCGACGCCACGCAACGCCGCTCGCGGATGAGCAAATGGCCTGCGATGACGATCGCCGTGCTGAAGACGTTCTGGCGGGCGCCGCTGATCCATGTCCGTCTCGACGCCGAAGGAACCGTCCATCGACTCCAGACGCCATTGATCTTCGTCGGCAACAACCGCTATCGCCTCGACCTACTCAACGTCGGCGCCCGCGACCGACTCGACGAAGGGTTGTTGTCGCTCTACGTCGCCCGCGCCCAAACGCGCTGGGGCATGCTGAAGCTTCTTTTCAACGGCGCTCTCGGCCGGCTGCAGCAAGACCGCGACTTCGAAACGCTCTACCCCTGCGAAGTCTGGATGGAAACCCGCCGCACGCGCCTCCATGTCGCCGCCGACGGTGAAGTAATGGTAATGAACGCCCCGCTCCACTATGAGATCCTGCCGCGAGCGCTGAAAGTGTTGCTTCCCCCTCTAGCCCCTGGCTCCGCCAGGGGGTCGGCCTCCACGCCGATCGACGTCGACCGTACTTCAAACCTACCCCCGGGCGGAGCCCGGGGCTAATAACCGATGCGACGCATCATCCACCTCTCCGATCTCCACTTCGGCGCCGACGAGCCCGCCATCGCCGAAGGCCTGCTGCGTGACATAAGTCGCCAATCCGCCCACATCCTCGTCGTCAGCGGCGACCTCACCCAGCGCGCTCGCGGTTCGCAATTCGCCGACGCGGAGCGGTTCCTTCGGCACATCCCACTCCCGCAAATCGTCGTCCCCGGCAATCACGACATTCCCCTCTTCAACGTGATCGCCCGCTGGCTCACGCCGCTCGACAACTACTGCCGCTTCATCAATCGCAACGTCGAACCGACCTTCGCCGACGCCGAACTCGCCGTCGCCGGCGTGAACACGGCCCGCTCCAGCACCCGCAAAGATGGCCGCATCTCCCCCGCGCAAATCGAACGCCTCCGCCAGTTTTACGCCGCCGAGCCCGACGCGAAGTGCAAGATTCTCGTCGCCCACCACCCCTTTATCCCGCCAGTGAACGACGCCACCGCCGCCCTCGTCGGCGGCGCCCCCGCAGCGCTCCGCATGCTCGAAGCCCACGGCTGCCACCTCATCCTCGCCGGCCATCTTCACCTCGCCTATTCGGGCGACGTCCGGCCCCACCACGTCGAGATCAAACGCTCGATCCTCGTGATCCAAGCCGGCACGGCCATCTCCCACCGCCGCCGCGACGAAGCGAATGCCTACAACATACTCACGGTCGACGGGCCATCGCTCTCGCTCGAGGTAAGAACCTGGAACGGCCAAGAATTCACCGGCGCACCGCCGCGGCGTTTCACGCAAACCGGAGAAGGCTGGAGCGCTCAGTAACCGCGACCCAAGGGTGTCGGGAGCCTTTTGCCACTGGCGAATCACCATCCAGTGGATGCTCTCAGTGGCAAAAGGCTCCCGACACCTTCCCGCGTTGCAGAAAATGGTCTCTGACTTCCCGACTACACCTCAATCGGCGCCTGAGTAGCGAGTTGCCGAGCATCGCGAATCCACAGTCCCGCAAACACCGGCGCCAGCGCCAAGCACGCCCATTGGTAGCCCGTCAGTCCATACCACAGCTGCGCTTCGGGCCGAATGAATTCGGTCGCGAATCGATACGCCAAATAGGACAAGATATAGAGCTTGATCAGCTGCCCGCGAAACATCCCGCGCCGCTGCAATTGCCACAGGACCGCCGCCATCGCGAGATGAAATGCCGCCTCGTAGAGCTGCGTCGGATGGCGCGGCAACGAATCGACCGCCGGAAACACGACGCCCCAGGGAAGGTCCGTCGGCGTGCCGTAGCAACAACCGCCGACAAAGCAGGCCAACCGCCCTACCCCGACCGCGGCCGCCACCGGCACGGCAAACGAATCGCCCGTCTTCACCGTAACGCCGAGGGCCCATTTGGCGGCTTCAACCCCCACATAGCCGCCGACCAACCCGCAGATGATCGTCTTGCCGTCGCTGAACCACGCCGCGCCGCTCAGTAGGCCGTCCCAGTCCGCCACGACGAACGGCAACTTGGCCCCGATCATCGCCCCGCAAAACGCGCCGAGCCCAATCCCCAGTCGCTCGCCGCTCGTGAGCGCCGACGGCGACGGCATTCGGCGGCTAAGCCAGATCCCCGTCGCCACCGCAGCGACCATGATGAGCGTGTAGGCTGGGTTCACCGAATGATTAACCGCAGAGGACGCGGCGTGCGCAGAGTAAGGAGCCGCACATCACGCTAAAGGTTGTTAACGAGCCGCATCAAGAATCTGCCCCGTAATCTCATTGATTTGCATAGCGATTCTCACCCTCCCAACACCCTCTCCAAACTCTCCGTGTCCTCCGCGCACTCCGCGGTGAAATCCTGCATCAGCCGCGGCAACTTCACCCGCCCATCCCGATAAAGCAGGTTGTACGCCGAGAATGGCACCAAGTGTCCGCTCGGCAGCACGAAGTGGACGCACGCCTTCATCTCTTGCCGTACGTCAAAGTTGTACGCGTCCATAAAGCTAGTCGTGGTGATGCGGAAAACGTCCTCCGGCCCCAAATCTTCCAGGAGCGCCCGGCCGAAAAACTCCTGAGCGACCCGGTCGCTCGCAGACTTCGCCTCGCCACGGCCGTCGTCGACATGACGCACATCGCCAGCAACGCTCCCCGTCAGCACTGGCAACAACTGGCTTGGGTCGCCGCAACCGCAATCCACGCCGCCGCAGGCCATCCGCGAGAGATATTCGCCGATCAGCTCCCGCGCCCGTTCGCGATTGAACGTGATCCGTCCGGAGAGCAGATCGAGATGGTTGTCGAGGTCGACGAACCGCGCGAGCGGCACGACCTCGCCGCCGCTGCGATAGGCGTACGCCAACGAGTGGGCGTTGGGATGAGCGCACGGCAGCGGCGCGAAATCGCTCTCCACCCAGCCGCCGGCACCGCCCAGGCCCGTCTGGTCGCAAATGCCCCGCAGAATATCGGGGAACGTCACCCGGCGTTCCAACTCCGCCGGCAACAAATGTCGTCCCACATAGCTGGCCGGCTGAAAGCTCACCCCGGTCACCCACGGCCGTTCCAATCCAAACTCCACCAGCTTTCCCAACTCGTGATCGTTCACGCCGGGCTGCACGGTCGACACGAGAATCGTCCGCACTCCCGCGGCGCCGAGACGTTCAATCGCCCGCAGTTTCGTCTCCACCATCGATTCGCCGCGCAGCGTGCGACAGCCCTGGTCGTCAAAGCCGTCGAACTGCAAATAGACTTCGGTCCGCCCCCGCTGTTCCGCCAGGGCGTCGACCAGCGCTTGATCATGCGCCAGCCGCAGGCCGTTCGTGTTGATCATCACAATGTCGATCGGCTGGTCGCAAGCGTACCGCCAGATCGAGAGGAACTCGGGATGGATCGTCGGCTCGCCCCCCGAGAGTTGCAAAATCTCCGGACGCCCTTCCACCGCGACGAGTCGATCAATCGCACGGCGACACTCTGCAAACGACAGATGCTTCCCGCCGGGGCCGCTCGAAGCAAAGCACATCGGGCATTCCAGATTGCACGACGACGTGATCTCCAGCAGGCCAATGCAGGTGTGCTGTTCGTGCTCGGTGCAGAGCCCGCAATCGAAGGGGCAGCCAAGCTTCGGCTCGACGCCGAACTCGTTCGGCATCTTCCCAGGCAAGCTGTAGTCCGTTCGGTCCCACCAGCGCACGTCAGAGCAGACGAAATCTTCCCGCCGTCCATGCGTGGGGCAGCGCTTGCGAAAATAAACGCGCCCCCCGCGCTCGACGATCTTCGCCGGCACGAGGGTCAGACATTCGGGACACAGGCTCTGCGTCGCCCCGAGAAACGTGTAGTCGCGCAGCGTAATTCCCATCAGGGCTTCACCTCAATGTCGCGCAAGTACCGGCGTCGCGACCATTGCCCGAGCTTCACGACGCCCCAAATCGAAAGCAACCCCGCGACCCCCACGCCAAGCGCCAACAAGAGCAGTCCCGGCTCGTTCCCGTCCGCGCCGAACGCGAAAGCGCACACCGCACAGAAACAGCAGAACGCCGCAAATCCCACCACAGTCGCCAACACCATCGCCACGACGAACGACGTCGCCGCGAGGCCAATCTTCTCGGAAGGACTGACGCGTACTCCCGCCGCCTCGCGCCGGCGGACCACTTTGGCCGTGCGCACCAACACCGGTGCGAGCAGCACGCACACAATCACTCCCAAACCCGGCGCCGCCGCGAGCAAGCCGCAGCAAATCGCAATCAGCGTCGTGATCAGCAGCATCGTGCTCAACGAAAACGACGCTCCGCGATGAGACGGTGCAACGGGTGAGCGCGCCGGGGCGAGGCTCGATCCATCCAACGACTCCCCGCAAAGCCAGCAGCGACTCGCGTCAGGCGGAACCACCGCCTGGCAGTGAGGGCAGACAACGTCGAGCGGCACGAAGGCGTCGCTCATACGCCCCCTCCTTTCTCAGCGCTGCAAAGCCGGGCATATTCGCCCGCTAGATGGCGCGATTGCCGCACCACCTGCCCCGCAAATACCCCGCACAGCGCGATCGCCGCGAGCATCACCAGCTGCTCGAACCGCGGCACGCTCAGATCAACCGTCGCCTCGCGGCCAAACCGCTCGGGCCACTTCGCCACGCCAAGCGTGCAGACATACCCCGCGACCGACGCCGCGGTCGCCAGCCGCACCACCGGCAGACTGAACCGCAGCGCCGCCAGGACGATGATCAGAAAATAGCCGACCGTCAGCGGACTACGCGGCCCGTCGGCGATCCCAAGCACGCAGGTCAGCATCACGACGTCGACGCAAGTCGTCGCCGCAGACATCCAGCGCGGGAACACGCGGTTCCGCAAGCAAAGCAGCACCATCGCCGCGACGGCCGCCCAGGCCAACGCCAGCAGCGTCGCCAGCAGATGGAACCGGCGATCAATCGCCCCCGGCTCGCTCAGCTTCAAGACCGACCAGGCCGGCAACCGCCCCTGGCTCGCCAGGTAGTTCCACAAGTGAAGCGAGTAGAACACGGCGATTGCCGCAATGCGCAACAGATTCGCCCGCGCCTCGCCATGATACTGCTGCCACCGCTGGGCAATATGCCAAGCTCGGTCGCCGGCCGATTCAGCGGAACTCATCAACGTCTCTCCCGCGCAGTGCGCCGATTCTTCAGAAAGTCATTAGGGCGTTTTAGCGACGGCTTCAATGATGTACTTGGTCAGCAGCGACGCGCCGAAACCCCATGAGAAACTCATCAGCGTGCCGATGGTGATGTATTCGGCTTCCAAACGGTTTTTGTGATCGTTCAGTTCGCCGAAGCGAAAGACGCTCTTCGCTGCCACGAGAAAGCCGACTCCCTCGATCTGGCCCGTCATCACAAACAGGAAGATCAAGAATCGCTCGAGCTGGCCGATGAGTTTGCCTCCGTCAGGAAATCCTCGCTCTGCACTGCTCGCGGCTTGCTCGTGAGCATCTTTTAATTTGGCTGTGTAGGTCGCTAAATAAAGATTGACGACCCAACCCCCTAAGAATGCGGTGGCCATCGCCCCGACAATCCAGATTAGCGCTGCGGTCATAGGCCTTCGTCTAGTTGGAAGCTTAATATAGCGCCTGCGGGCTATAACAGACTGTTATAGCGCCCAGAAGCTATTTTTCGTCAAAAGCCGCCCAGAATTCCTCGAATTGGGCGATCGCTCGAGAAATAGCCGGCCAACAGGCCCGGCGCAAATGCCGATTTACCGTGGATTGTTCAATCGGCGGAGCCCACTGCTCGCCAATTTCTACCTGAGTCCAGCCTCTGATTGCCCCTTGAACTGCTTGCGACTGCTTCTCCCGCCAATCGCGCGTGACAATGGCGTCAATCAAATCGAACGTCAAATCCCAACGAACCGTCGCTTCACGAGAACTGGCTGCGAAGCCCATCCGTCGCTTTCCCAACTCGCCGGCCAACAATTCTCCGGAGAGACGAAACGCTTGGCCATCTCCCTCAGAGACTCGCTTTCCTGGAACAAAGTCGATCGGCCCGATCCCGACGGCAAACCGCGTATCTCGTTGAAGCTCGGCCGCCCGCAGATAGGCCCGATAAAACAGTCCCGCCGCTAACGTCTTGCCGGGATTCGTCAACAAAATCTGCCACGAATCTCCACTAAAGACGTCCACCCCGAGCGGCATCACGCGTTTGCCGAGCCACTTCTGCAGAGCGTCGGATCCCTCCTTCATCACAAAGAACAGCTTCTCGCGTTCAATTGGACCAATCTTCGTAGACTGGACGATGTCGCCCGAAACCACGCCATAGAGTTGATCCAATTGAACTTGCATCCCGCGAACCATTCCTTGCTTTTGATCATCGAGTGTAAAACACACCCTCGGAGAGCGCTCCAAACAACGCCAATATAGCCGGCAGAGAATCGAAGCGTTACTGCGATTACCCTTCCGCCCGCCTGGCCGGACCCTGCCGGAAGCTGATCTCCATCCGATTCCAGGCATTCATTGACGCCACGATGACCGTCAAGTCGACGATCTCCTGGTCCGAGAAGTGCCGCCCCAGTTCCTCGAACACGTCATCCGGCACGCCCGTCTGCGACACGAGCGTCACCGACTCGGCCCACGCCAGCGTTGCTCGCGCTTCGTGCGAATGTAGATCAACGCTCGCGAGAAACGAATGCCCTTCGCCACACACCGGCGGCAAATAGTCCCAGCGTCGTCCCGACCCATGCAGATGTTGGTTCAGGAACCAAGATGGCCGTGATACTTCCAGACACGCCAAACCGCATTCGCCGCGTTGCGAGATCGGCGCCGGAAAGCGACCATTCAGCGCTCTCCCAATCGAAATCGCTGAGATCGACCGGTAACTGCGGCGAGCTATCGAATTCATTGGCATCGGTATCCCGAAATCGAACCGAAAGTGCATAGACATAGAATGGATCAAGCCAAGTCGTCGGCCCGATTGAATCGAAACCGTGTGAGAACTCGTCGATCAGCACGCCTCCCCCGATCGATTGATTGTTACGCGCGCGAATGTAGTTGTAATCGCTGGGGACAACGAGCGACCGAGTCGACAAGTTGATTGCGATCGTGGCACGGTAGCGATCCGTGCCCAGTTTCTCTGACGGGGCGTCGTTGAAAGTGAAAAAACCTGTGACCTCTTGGGCAATTTGCAAATCGCCCAAGATCATTCCGTCATTGGACGCGATCTGATCGATCGTTCCCTTAAAGTACGTTGTGGTCGTGGCACCGCTGGCGAACTCCACGGCGGCGCTGCCGATAAACAGGCAAAGTAGGAAAGTGGCCTTCATAGGTTTTCCAGCCGGAACGAATGACTCGGAGGATGCGATCTGCACGAAATAGCAAACGCTTGAAGTATAGTTAAACATCTAGTTGGCCGTCCCTGATTGCATGAGATATTTTGTTCGGTCAATGCGAAGCCCTACAATTACCTGTTTTTTTTGCGTCGGTCTTCAAACCCTCTTCGCTTTGACCTGGGCGTAGATTCTTTCCGGCGCGGCCTCGAAGTACTTGAATAGCGCAGGGCAGAGCCACCCCTCCAACTGAAATTGCGGGCTGAAGTACCAGTTGCCGCCCATCTCCTCTCGCCGCCAGTCAAACTCGTAGCGACTCCCAGGAAACGGGTTGAGCGAAAATAAGATCGTCACGCCTTGGTCGGCGTCTTCGATGCCCTCGACCATGCGGTCGATGATGACGTCAGCGCCGGCGACGAACGGCTCCTGCACCAACCCGACGGCAGAGTCGTCGAATACCCAAATACCTTGAACCTTGTAGGGGTGAATGGCGATGATCGAATTCATGACTGAGGCTCCCGGAATGCTTTTCTACCAAGAAGAGGACTTCGGGACGCTCAACAAGTTCGGTCGCCGACGGTCTTTATATAGCCAGACGATTTTAAGACTTGGCTACAGAAATTGGCCACCTGACTCGCTAGGATGCGTTATCCCGGAGGGGCGTGCTGCCCGCAGAGCGGCCACAGAATATTGAAGATCAAACGGCGGCTCAGCAGGAACTTCGCCCTCCCCATAGGCTCTTTGATAACTCAACCAACCTCGCGCCGCCGACCATCGTGCGGCTCGGCGAACTGCCGCGCCGCGCGTCACTTGCTCGGCCCTTTCCCTTGCAGGACCTAATAGGGCAAGCAGCAACCAAGTCCTGAATCCTGAGGCCCCCTCCCCTTGAGGGGGAGGGTTAGGGAGGGGTGAATGATCCGTGTAACAACGACCCATTCACTCCCCAGCCCTCCCCGCAAGGGGGAGGGAACCAGAAGCGTCTGAAACTATTACTGGCTGTCGAAGACGCTTTCTTCAAACCATGGACCACGCCAACCCAACAACTGCCGCCCCCCTGTCGCCTCACCGGCGTCACTGAACACCAGGCGACAGTCCGAAACCCAAGCGACGCAATCACTTAAGCCAGCCTGACGCCTGTCGCCCAAAATGCATGAGGCGACACACGACGCCAAGCGACAGCCCCAGGCAGCCATTGACCACCCGCCCCAAGCCCGGTAATTTGAGCGATTCGCCTTACTCCCCTCGCCCCTCGCTGGGCGACTGGAACTTTATCGGGCTCCCCACTCGGAGCACCTGCCATGGCCGTCCCAAAGCGTAAACACTCCAACTCCCGCACCGGCAAGCGTCGTTCGCACCACGGTTTGAAGCCGAAAGAGCTGCAGTCGTGCCCCAAGTGCGCCACTCCACAGCCGAGCCACGTGATCTGCCCGAACTGCGGCCACTACATGGGCCGCACGATGGTCGAGACCGAGGAGTAAGAAGGCGGCGGGCAGCAGACTTCAGGCATCAGGCAGTTAAGAATCGAGCCTTTAGCTCCTGAAGCCTGTAGCCGACAGCCTGAAGCCTAATGAAGACCGCATTCCTCTTTCCCGGACAGGGCGCTCAAACCGTCGGCATGGGCGCTGAGTTGGCCGCGACGCTGCCCGCGGCCCGCGAGTTGTTCGATCGATCGGCGTCGATCCTCGGCTACGATCTGCTCAAGCTTTGCGCCGAAGGCCCAGCAGAGCAGCTCAACGCCACCGAGTTCAGCCAACCGGCGCTGTTTGCTTGCAGCTTAGCGGCGCTAGAAAAGTTTCGGGCCGAGCAGCCGCAGATCGTCGACGAGTGTGCGGTCACCGCCGGCCTCAGCCTGGGCGAGTACACGGCGCTCGTCTTCGCCGGCGCGATGGACTTCGAGACGGGCCTTCGCCTGGTCCAAGAACGCGGTCGCGCGATGCAAGCCGCCGCCGACCTGACGCCGAGCGGCATGGTCAGCCTCCTCGGCATGGAACGAGAGAAGATCGAAGAGATCTGCAACGAGGCTCGCGGCGGCGACGTCCTGCAGGTGGCCAACCTGCTCTGCCCCGGCAACATCGTCGTCTCCGGCAATCGAGAGGCATGCAGCCGCGTTGCGCAGCTGGCCGAAGCCGCCGGCGCGATGAAGGTGATTCCGCTCACCGTGGCCGGCGCCTTCCACACGCCGTTGATGCAGCCCGCCTACGATCGCCTCGCCAAGGCCGTCGCCGACGCCAAGATCGTCTCGCCGCGAATCCCAGTGATCTCGAACGTCGATGCCGAGCCCCACAGCGACCCCGCGGAGATTCGACAACTGCTCGTTAGGCAGCTGGTAAGCCCAGTGCAGTGGGAAGAATCGATGCGTCGCCTGCTCGGCCATCACGGCGTCGAGCGCGCCTACGAAATCGGCCCCGGCCGCGTGCTGACCGGCCTGATGAAACGAATCGACCGAAAATTCGCGTGCGAAAACGTCGCAGCGTAAGCAAATGACCAATCACCAAGCACCAATGACCAACAGATTTCCGTCGCACGGTTCTATTGATCGTTGGGATTTGGTCATTGGTCATTCAGTTCCCACGTGTGATTAAAAATTCCAAACAACCTTGGGCACACGCCATGGCAGACGTGAACCGTCGCATTCAAGTTGATCTCTCCGGGCAAGTCGCCCTGGTGACCGGCGCGTCGCGCGGCATCGGCAAGGCGATCGCCATCGCGCTTGGCAAGTCGGGCGCAGTCGTCGCCTGCCTCGCCCGCAACGAAGAGAAGCTCAAAGAGACGGCCGCTGAAATCACTGCCGCGGGCGGCAAGGCGTCGATCCATGCCTGCGACGTCACGAACTCCGAAGCCGCCCAGGCCGCCGTCGACGCCGTCGTCGAGCAGCATGGCCGGCTCGACGTCGTCGTCAACAACGCCGGCATCACCAAGGACACGCTTCTGCCGATCATGAGCGACGACGACTGGGACCAGGTGATCGCCGCCAACCTGCGGTCGGTCTTCCTGTTCAGCCGCGCCGCTGCCAAGGTGATGATGCGGCAGCGGTCGGGTCGGATCATCAACATGTCGAGCGTCTCGGGCCTCGTGGGCAACCCCGGACAGTCGAACTACTCGGCGTCGAAGGCGGGCATCATCGGGTTCACCCAGACCGTCGCCCGCGAGCTCGCCAAGCGAAAGATCACCGTCAACGCGATTTGCCCCGGGTTCATCGCCACCGACATGGCCGAAGCCCTTGGCCCGGCGATTATCGACGAAGTGAAAAAGCGAATCCCGATCCAACGGATCGGCGAGGCCCACGAAATCGCCGACGCGGTCCTGTACCTGGCGAGCGACTCGGCCAGCTACATCACCGGTCAGGTCATCACCGTCGACGGAGGAATGACAGCGTAGAGGCCGCGATTGCGGCAAATTGCCCTAGTCCCCCCGCCTGGGGTCGACCTGGACAGCCATCCGAGGAGACGTTATATCTTGACCTCCTTCGCAAGACCGATCTATCTTGAACGGCTTGCAGGGATAGCAGCAGCGGCGACCTCCGGGTTGCCAGCGAATCATCAAAAAAACGGATTTTGAGGAGCCATGCGATCGTCTCCAGACGACGCCGTTTCCCCAAATCGACACATAGAAACATCTGGACATCGTAGGGAGGAACTTCAGCGTGGCTTCGATCATGGAACGCGTGACGGACATCGTCTCCGAGCAGCTCGGCGTCGATAAGGACAAGATCACCGCTGAGACGTCGTTTGTGAACGACCTGGGCGCGGATTCGCTCGATACGGTCGAATTGGTGATGGAACTCGAGGAAGAGTTCGACATCAACATCCCCGACGACGCGGCTGAGAAGATCCAAACGGTCGGTCAGGCGGTGGCGTTCATCGAGCAGAATTCGCGCAGCTAGCTGGCGGCGCGATCTTGCGGAGCGATTCTGCCGTTGGCCCGATGGGCTCGGCGCGCCGATAATGTCAGCAGACTCACGGCGGCAGCGACGATGGCCTGAGCCTCCATTCGGTCGCTGCAACTCGACTGAATCCCAGGCTCAAACTCCGTACCTCACACGAAGCGATGAAACGACGAGTCGTCGTCACAGGCATGGGCGCCGTTACCTCTCTCGGCTGCAAGGTCGAGGAGTTGTGGCAGCGCATCCTGGCCGGCCAAAGCGGCATCCATTTACTGCAGTCGTTCAACACGGCCGACTACAAGGTGAAGTTCGGCGGCGACGTCCATGATTGGGCGACCGACGGCTACATCGACGCGAAGGAAGCGAAGCGCGTTGATCGCTTCACGCAATTCGCGCTCGTCGCCGCCATCGACGCCGTCGCTGAATCGGGGATCGATTTCTCGAAGGAAGATCCCTACATGTGCGGAGCGATCATCGGCTCCGGCATCGGCGGTCTCAACGAGATCGAAGAACAAGAGCGGCGGCTGATTCTCAAAGGCCCCGACCGCGTCAGTGCCTTCACCATCCCGAAGCTGATGCTCAATGCGGCCAGCGGACAGATTTCGATCCGCTTCGGCTTGCGCGGCCCCAACTATGCGGTCGCTACTGCGTGCGCCAGCGCTACCAACGCGATGGGCGACGCCTTCAAGGCAATCCAGTACGGCGACGCTGACGTGATGGTCACCGGCGGCGCCGAAGCGGCCATCACGCCCATCGGCGTGAGCGGCTTCTCGAACATGCGCGCCCTCTCCGAGCGGAATGATAACCCCGCAGCCGCGAGCCGCCCGTTCGACGCCGACCGCGACGGCTTCGTCCTCTCCGAAGGCGCCGGGATTCTCGTGTTCGAGGAACTCGAACACGCCAAGGCCCGCGGCGCGAAGATCCACGGCGAGATTCTCGGCTACGGCGCGAGCGCCGACGCCGGGCACATCACCCAGCCCGACGAAAACGGCACGGGCGCCGCTCGGGCGATGAGCAGCGCTCTTCGAGATGCGAAACTCGAGCCGACCGCGATCGACTACATCAATGCCCACGGCACCAGTACGCCGCTGGGCGACAAGGCGGAAACAGTCGCCGTGAAGCGCGTGTTCGAGGATCACGCCTATAAGCTGAACGTCTCCAGCACCAAGAGCCAAATCGGCCACCTGCTGGGCGCGAGCGGCGGCGTCGAGTTGATTCTTTCGCTGCTCGCCCTGCGCGATCAAGTCTCGCCGCCGACGATCAATCTCGATACGCCAGATCCGGCGTGCGATTTGAACTACACGCCCAAGACGCCGCAACAGCGCAAAATCGGCGCCGTCATGAGCAACAGCTTCGGCTTCGGCGGGCACAACGCCTCGGTGATCGCCGGCGCTCTCAAGTAGTTGCCGCAAAGCATCGGGCCGCTCTTGCGGCCAATTGATTTGACGTGGTACGAGTGCGACCTAGAGTTGCACGGCTCAAGACGTACCACAGGCGAACGATGTCTCTCCCGAATTCCAGCGTTGGCGTTTTCGACGCCCGGACCCGCTTCTTCGAACTCCTGGAACGGATCGAAGCGGGCGAGGAAGTGACCATCATGCGACACGGCGTCGCCGTCGCCCGTCTTGTGCCGCCCGCCAAGCCCGCCGCCGTTAAGTCGACGACGAAGGAGCGCGCCGTCGCCGTGCCGATGCCGAGTCTCGCGATGACTCGCGGCTGGCCAGAGTTGGCGCTCAGCTAACTCGCCGCTTACTCGTCGGCTGTTCGCTTCTTGGCGTACTTCGCCGCGACGCCGCTCAGGCCGATGATCCCGATCAGGTTTGGAAATACTTGTGCGCCGTTGAGGATGTCGCCCCACGCCCAGACGAGGTCGACCTTCGCCACGGCGCCAATCGGAATCAGCAGGCAATAGAGCCAGCGATACGGCATGATGATTCGTCGACCGAACAAATACTCCAGGAATTGCTCGCCGTAGAAGGACCACCCCATCAGCGTCGTGTAGCCGAAGAGAAAGACGGAGAACGCCACCATCCAACCGCCAGCCGTCGGAATCGCCGCATTGAACGCTTCGGAAACGGCGGCGGCGCTCTCGATCTTTTCCAGCTTCCACGTGCCGGTCAGCAAAATCGTCAAGGCGCTGATCGTCGACGTGATGAACGTGATGATGAAGACCTCCATCACGGCGTTGAGGCCCTGCTGATCGGGTCGATCGCTCTTGGCGACGCCGTAGACGACGGCCGCCGTGCCGTAACCGGCCTCGTTGGCATACGCGCCGCGCGCCAAGCCGTAGCGCAGAGCCTGCCCCATCGTTGTCGCCATCAGGCCTCCGACGGTCGCGCCGGCGATCGGTCGCAACGAAAACGCTTCGCGAAAGACTTCGCTAAGGACCGCGGGCAAATTGCCGATGTTCAGCAGGATGACGGCGAGTCCGCCGAGCATGTAGAAACCGACTTTGAAGGGCGAGAGCTTCTCCAGCACCCGGCCGATCGACTGCACGCCGCCGATGATCACCAGCCAAGTGAGGATCGCCAGGACGACGCCGATCGCCAGTCGCGAGCCTCGAATGTCGGCTCCGCCCACGCTGAACGTCCCGAGATCGAGGCCCGACTTGCTGAACTGGCTGTCGAGAACAATCGCGATCGAGTTTGGTTGCGTGAAGGGGGTCGTGAACAAACAGGCGATCCCGGCGATCAGGGCGTAGATCCAAGCGAGCGACGCCGAGCCCAAGCCGTTGCGCAGGTAGTACATTGGTCCGGCGAGCGTCGCTTCACCGTGAGGAATGCGGTACTTCAAGCCCAGGACCGCTTCGGCGAACTTCACCGACGTGGCGAAGAACCCGTAGCACCAGATCCAGAACAGCGCTCCCGGTCCGCCGGAGATAATGGCGGCGGCGACGCCGGCGATGTTGCCGACGCCGATCGTCGATCCGAGTCCCATCATGAACGCCTGAAACGGCGAAACGGCGCCGCCGGCACCCGCTTGCTGCGAGGCCACCATCGTCCGCGCCGCCTCTGGAAATCGCCGCACCTGCACGAACCCGTTGCGGAACGTAAAGAACAGGCCCGTGGCGAACAGAATGCAAATGGCCCACGGCCAATACATCATCGTGGCGACGTGATCGACCTGCTCGGCGACTCGATCCATCCAGGAGGCGGTTTCAGGCATATGAAAGGCGACTGCTCGTGGGTTGATGGAAATGCTTATTCGCCGCCACGCGAGTTTGCGGCATCTTAGCAAAGGGGTGAATGCATTGCTGGCGCCTTGGCTAGCTTCGATCGACTCTCGCGCAAAAACATTCATCTCGTGCGCATGCGGGAGCGTTTCGCGCGTCAGTCGTCCGCCCTTGCCGCTCGCTGCCGGCTTTCCTAGACTCCTCGCCCCTGCGTCTACCCTATTGCCTCGCCAGGTCTGCGGAGACCCGATTCATGTCTCGCCTCGTCTTGTCCCTCGTTGGCTCTCTGGGCGTTTGCCTTGCCGTTGCAGCCGACGCGCCGAACGTCTTCGCCCAGTACGGCAGCGGCAGCGGCGCCGGGTGGCAGGCCCAATCGAATCCCGCGCCGCCGGCCTCGGCGTACGAACAGAAAAACGCCCAGCCCCTTTCCAGCGCCGCGGCGGCGCCTATCACGCCGACGCCGAGCAGCGCCAGCGAACCGATCACCCACGCACAGGTAACAAAAGGGACGGGCCAGCTTCCTAGCGACCACGGCCAGGTCTGGCGCGAGTACGACATCACTCCCTACACCACGCGCGTCCAGTCGAGCGAGCACCCTGAACAGTTGATCGTCGACTGGATTCTGCGCGAAACGGGCTACGAAGCGTGGCACTCGACGCCGGTGGGACTCCTTTCGGCAGACCGCCAAACGCTCCGCGTCTACCACACGCCGCAGATGCAGGCGACGGTCGCCGACATCGTCGATCGGTTTGTCAGCACGAAGGCGCAGAACCACGGCTTCGGTCTGCGGATCATCACGCTGAAGAATCCCAACTGGCGGACGCGCGCGGTGCCGCTGATGACCTCGATTCCCGTGCAATCTCCAGGCGTGCAGGCCTGGATCATGGCTCGCGAGAGCGCCGCGGTGATGCTGGCCGAGATGCGGAGCCGCACCGATTTCCGCGAACACACGACGGCCCATCAAATGGTGCTCAACGGACAGACGTCGATCGTCTCGACGATGCGCCCGCGGACGTACTCGAAGGGGATCATCGCCAACCAGACGACGTGGCCCGGTTTCCAGCCGGAGCTGGGGCAGATCGACGAAGGCTTCTCGCTGGAATTCAGCCCGCTGCTGTCGATCGACGCGACGACGACCGACGCCGTGGTCAAGCTGAAGCTGTCGCAGATTGAAAAAATGATTCCGGTCCAATTGGAAGTTCCCTCGGTCGCCGCCGCCAATCAGAAGGCGCAGATTGACGTGCCGCAAATGACGATGGTGCAAATTCACGAACGCTTCCGCTGGCCGACGGATCAGGTCTTGCTCCTGTCGATCGGCGTGGTGGCGACGCCGGGCCCCGACAAATCGAATCCGCTGACCGACGTCCTGCCGCTCCCCAAAAGCGCCCCCCGCGCCGACGCCCTGCTGCTGGTCGAAAGCAGCGGTACCGCGGCGCAGCCGTTGCCGAGCGTGGCCGGCGCCCCCGGGACCACGCCCATGGCGACGCCGATGACGGCGCGGTCGGAGCGGACGTTTCATGGGCGGTACTAAGTGGGTGACTGGTGACTTGATGCTCTGGTAGCTGGATGCTCGTTGCTTGATGCTGGCGTGAGGGGGCACGCGCTTCTTCTGTCGTCTAGGCACTTCGTCGCGACATGCATTTTCGGCGACAAATTAGCGAGCGGCTTAAGTCGTTGTGATCGTTGGTCTTTCGGCGATTGCAGCAACGATTTGTGTCGCTTCTGTCGCGACACAAATCGTTGCTGACAGCTGTGCGGCGTTTGCAAAAATCGAACGCCAATTCACGGCGGACGACAAGTCGCGTGGCTCACGCGCCCCCGTCACCAGCTTGAGGTCAGCCGGTTGGGGACGTTCCGGGCGCCCCCACCGCGGGGCAGTGCGGCAGCCCAGTTTCGTCCCCCGAGCCTAGCGAGTGGCGCGGCCAATTTCTGCACTAAAGTTCACCGAATGTTGGCGGCGTTCGCCGGGCCGGCGGGGCGGGCTATACTTCGCAGCAACCCCACCCGTCCTCCGCCCGAAACCTTGGCCCCCTGCCGCCGATGACCGCCAAACTCGCCGCCGTCAAACAGGTCTTTGAACAGCGCTCGATGTACGACGCCGTGGTGACGGGGAACTACATGCACCATGCTGAGCTGATCGCGGCGCTCGCGGCCTGGGCCAAGGAGTTCGGCCGGCCGCTGCGGATCGTCGACGTCGGCTGCGGCGACGCGAGCCTCGCGGCGAAGAGTTTTGCCGTGGCGCCGATCGAGCACTACATCGGCGTCGACATCGCGGAGTCGTCGATTGAGCAAGCTCGCGCCACGACGGCGGCATGGAACGGTCGCGTCGAGTTGATCTGCGGTAACCTCTTCGATGCGCTGCACGGGCTGGCCGACGAGAGCGCGAACGTCGTGCTGGCGAGTCACTCGCTGCACCACTTTTCGACGGCGGACAAGGTGAAGCTGCTGCGCGAGATCGGCCGCGTGCTGGAACCGGGCGGGGTGCTGCTATGGATCGACGCTGTGCGCGACGAGGGAGAGTCGCGCGACGAGTTCGTCAACGGATTGGCGGGCGAGATCAAACGCGATTGGACGCTGTTATCCGTTGAAGAGCGCGGTCGCGCGGCGGAGCATGTGCTTACTTCGGACTTTCCGGAGACGGAAGCTTGGATGATGGAGCAAACGGCGGCGGCGGGACTCTCGACGGAGAGCATGTTGCTGAAAGGTGGATCATTTCGAGGGTGGGCGTTTAAGAAGCGGTGAAAAATCGAGCAGCGGCTGCGTGGTCTCCTGTTCGACTGACCGATGGCCCATTTTTTCAGGGAATCCGCCGCGGTCGTCTCATTTCCAACTGATGGACCGCCGCCCGGCATTGAAATATACTGCGAGGGCTGCTTTTTGCTCCTTAGCCCGCCTCAGTTCGCGAGGCGCTCGACACGCTGGATGCCCATCGATGAAGTTTCGCTCCCTGCGCCGCGGTTCCGCCGATGCTCGCTCCGTCGGCGTTCGTCATTTGCGAATGGAATCGCTGGAGTCGCGGCAGTTGTTGAGCGTCTCTCCTACTCTTATCGCCGATATTAATCAGACGCCGTTTTCGCCGGCGAGCGACCCACGGACCCTGACGGAGATCAACGGTCAGCTCTATTTCACTGCCAGGGATCGAGATCATGGCATCGAGTTGTGGAAGAGCGACGGAACGAGCGAGGGAACGACGCTGGTCAAGGACATCAACTCAGGCGCCGGCTCGTCGAGCGTCACCGCCATCACAAACATCGGCGGCACGCTCTACTTCATGGCGAATGACGGCGTCCACGGCTCGGAGCTTTGGAAAAGCGACGGAACCAGCGACGGAACCGTTCTAGTGAAGGATATCCGGCCGGGCGTCGAGGGGGCGATTGAGTTCAACACTCCAAAGTTCATGGCCAACGCGAACGGAGTTTTGTTCTTCGTCGCGAACGACGGCATTACTGGCGCCGAGCTATGGAAGAGTGACGGCTCCGTTGAAGGCACGGTGCAGGTGGTCGACATCGTTCCAGGTATTTACGACGCCGCTCTCTATCGATACGTGACCGTAGGAGCGCTGCTGTACTTCACCGCATTCGACGGCGACGAAGGGAGAGCTCTCTGGAAGAGCGACGGCACTGCCGCAGGAACAACCAAAATTAATCCAGGGGTCGCTTTTAAGAGCGGCGGACCAGATGAACTAATCGCGATCGGTGAGACGGTTTACTTTCGCGCCAGCGCAACATTTTCGAGTGATTTTGAACTCTGGAAAAGCGACGGCACAGACGCTGAGACGGTCCTCGTAAAGGACGTTTATCCGTCTGGTAATGGGAATGTTTCTCAATTGACGAACGTTGACGGAACGCTTTTTTTTCGAGCCAACGACGGGGTTAGCGGCGTGGAACTCTGGATGAGCGATGGAACTGCGGCCGGAACGACCCGCGTCAGCAACATTCGCAGCGGAGCCAACGCCTCAACTCCGAACTATCTTATTAATGTCGGAGGAACGCTTTTCTTCTCCGCCAATGACGGCGTTAGCGGCGTCGAACTCTGGACAAGCGATGGAACTGCGGCGGGAACGTCGCTGGTTCGCAATATTGCCAATGCCGGAACGAGTTCAACGCCTCGTTCGTTGACTAACGTCAACGGAGCGCTCTTTTTCCAGGCGGCGACTGGCGAGCTTTGGAAGTCGGACGGATCGTCGGCTGGGACGATTCGCGTTCGGGAACGAGACGTTATTCCCAATATCACCTCGACTTTACGCGAATTGAAGGCCGTCGGTAGCAAGCTCTACTTCACGGCGAATGACGGCGCTGCGGGATTTGAACTGTGGCGCAGCGATGGGACGACCTCAGGAACTGATTTGGTTCGCGACATCTATTTTGGCACGGCCGATTCTTCGCCGGGATTGTTTCTCGGATTAAATGGGTGGCTCTACTTCTCCGCCGACGATGGCGTTCATGGGCCGGAACTATGGAAGACCGACGGAACCGTTGCCGGCACGACTCTGGTGCGCGACATTCGGCCGGGCATTGAGGGATCAAACCTTTATGGCTTCTTCGAAATGAATGGGATGCTTTACTTCTCGGCCAATGACGGCTCGCACGGAGACGAGCTTTGGCGAACTGACGGCACAGAAGCCGGGACAACGCTGGCGTTCGACCTTAATCCCGGTCCTGGGAATTCGTTCGGCGGCAACATTTCTCTGATCGACGGCTTGCTGTTATTCCGCGCCAACGACGGTGTCCACGGCTACGAACTGTGGAAGACTGATGGAACGTTGGCCGGCTCGAGCCTCGTTCGCGAATTCTATCCCGGCACCACTTCAGGAAACCCCAGCTCTCCGATCCTATTCAACGGCGAAATCTTCTTCACTGCGAAAACCCCAGCGTCTGGAATTGAAATTTGGCGGACCGACGGAACATCGGCTGGAACGACCATGCTGATCGACATTCTCCCCGGCACAGGCAACGGCGTCAGCTATTTTCCGCACTTTGCGGAAATGAACGGACAGTTGTTCTTCGCAGCCAACGACGGTTCCAGCGGCGTCGAACTATGGAGAACCGACGGCACAGCTGGAGGAACGAGCCGAGTCTTTGACATCACGCCAGGCAGCCCAAGCGGCTCGCCGGAACATCTCTATAATCTGAATGGAACGCTCCTGTTTACAACTGAATCTTGGTCAAATTCGTCTCTGCTGTGGTTCAGCGACGGAACAACGCAGGGAACCTTTCAACCGAACATTGACGTCGACGCTGAATTGGAAGGGCAACTTCAGATTGGCGACTACTTCTACTTCAGCGGTCGTAACGGCGACTTCGGCGAGGAACTGTGGAGGACTGACGGGACCGTAGGCGGAACTAGCATTGTTAAAGACATCAATCCAGGCCAGGCGCGTGGCTATCCCTTCGGCATGACTAACGTCGATGGCATGCTTTACTTCACGGCCGGCGATCCAGTCTTTGGCTTCGAGATGTGGCGGAGCGATGGCACAGCAACGGGTACGTCTCGAGTGACAGATATCGCCGCAGGCGGCGCCGACAGCTGGCCGTGGGGATACCGGGGAGGTGCTACATTCAACGACAAGCTCATCTTTCGAGCGACCGACGGCGTGCTGGGCAGCGAGTTATGGGCAATGGACTTGAGCCCAATTCTTGATGGTGACTTTGACAACGACGGCGACGTCGATGGCGCCGACTTCTTAGCGTGGCAACGAGATTTCGCCTCTTCCGTCGTTCCAAACGGCGGTGGAGCGGATGACGATGCGAACGGGATTGTCGACGGCGCTGATCTCTACGTGTGGAAGGAGAACTTTGGAGCGCCCGAGTCATTGACCCCGGCGGGCGCCGTCTCGCAAGCGGCGGCGCCCGTTGCTGAAGAGGAGGACTCCTCGGAAGCGGCGCTCGCTGCGGCGAGTTCGACCGATGCGCTGGGAGATGCCGCTGGACCGGGTCAGTGGGCGCGGGAAGCTCTGTTTGCGGCAGGCGATTTTTCGCGGTTGTTTCGGCTCAGCGGGGATGGGGAGTTCGAGAACTCGCTGCGGCGGCGGGGGCGCGCTCCGCTGGCGCGTCGCGGCTAACTGCCGCTCCGGGGGTCGTTGACCCGCGGCTGCTGGCGCTTCGCTTCGCGCCGGTGCTCTTGGTATCCTGTGGGCTGACGCTGCTTTTCGGCCGCCGCTGGGTTCAGAGGTTTCTCGCTATGTTGACTTCGCTGCTGCGATTGTCCATTGCTCTGTCGCTAATGCTCATGGCAATGCCGTCGACGTCGCGCGCCGACGAGGCGAAGGCCGAACCGTCGGCGCCGCCGCTCAGCAAAGAGTATTTGGAGAAGTGGACGCCGGGGGGGAATCGGAACGATCCGGGGCTCCCCTATCCGCACGTCACCGCGCCGTTTCAGGCGGAGGATGACGACGACTGGCGCGACGGGCGTTGGCAGCAGACGCAGAAGGGGCCGGCGGTGGCTCATTCGACGCTGCTTCCCGATTACGAGGTGGGGCCGAAAATGACGGCGGTCGACGCCGGCGGCGGGACGTGGCTGCTGCACGATCTCGAAGCGGGGTCGTTCGTCGCGGCGGTTACGGGGGGCGAGTTGCGGACTGACGAGGCGCGGTTCGGGATGCTCAATCGCCCGCTGCTGTTGGGGGACGTGGCGTTCTATGTGCCGGCCGAACGGGCGTGGCGGAAGACGCTCGCCGGCGCGGCGCTTGATCGGGCGAGCATCGATCATCAAGGGCGCTATTTGCACGACGATCATGTGTTGCTCGCGACGACGGTCGACGGCGTCGAGGTGCTGGAGACCGCCCTGCCCTGCGATGGCGCGGGCGTCGCGGTGCGCGAGATGGAGGTTGGAGCTCACGACGCGCCGCTGTGGCTCGCCGTGGCGACGGCCGACGAGGCGCAGTTGGACGACGACGGGCGGCGGGCGACGTGGCGGGATCGACATGGCGTCGAACGCGGCGTCGAGTTGGCGGGCGCGACGCCAGGGGTGCGGCTGGAGCGCGAAGGGACGGCGGTGCTGCTGAAGTGGCCGGAGGCGAAGGAAGCGGCGTCGGCGCGGTTGCGCTATTTGCCAAGCGACGCTAAGCCGCACGCGGAAGGCGATGCGGCGGGTGAACTTTTAACGGCGCCCCCTTCGCTTACCGCGCTGAAATCACCCGGCGGGCGGCGCTGGGGCGAGCCGCTCGTCACGCAGGGGGTGCTCGCCGCGGCTAGCGACCAGCCGTATGTGGTCGATCGCATTCCGCCGCCGCGCGAAAATCCGTTCAAGGCGCTCTTCTTTATCGCGGGGCTCGACTTCTTCGCTAACGGCGACGCGGCCGTTTGCACCGTGCATGGCGACGTGTGGATGGTGCGCGGGCTGGATGCGGACCTGAAGCATGTCACCTGGCAGCGATTCGCCACGGGCTTGTACCAGCCGCTGGGCCTCGAAGTGGTGGACGGCAAGGTGATTGTGCTCGGCCGCGATCAATTGACGCGGCTGCACGATGCGAACGACGACGGCGAGGCCGATTTCTACGAGTCGTTCAATCACGATCTGGTCACGCACGGGCTGCCGCACGCCTACGCGATGCGGCTGGAACGGACGCCCGACGGGAGCTTTGTGTTTCTCTGCTCGGGCGAGCCGCCGCATGGGAGCGCCCTGCTCAAGGTGAGTCCCGACGGCGAGCGGCTGGAAGTGGTGGCGCGGGGCTTTCGGCATCCGTTCGGCATCGGCGCCGGGCCGAATGGCGAGATCACCGCCGCCGACAACGAAGGAAATTGGGTGCCGTCGTCCAAGATCGATCTGATCACGCCGGGGGGATTCTATGGATTTCTCGGCGGCGCGACGGAGCAAGGCGACAATCCGAAACCGCTGCGGCCGCTCTGCTACATCCCGAAGGTGGTGGACAATTCGAGCGGCGGTCAGTTCTGGCAGACGAGCGAGGCGTGGGGCCCGTACCATCGCGGCGGGATGTTTCATTTTTCGTGGGGGCGTTGCACGCTCCATGCAGTGCTCGAACACCATGCGGGCGACGTACATCAGGCGGCGACGGTTGAAGTGCCGGGCGTGTTGCTGGAAGCGGGGCCTGGCGAGGCGGAATTCAGTCCGCGCGACGGGCAGCTCTACGTCGTCGGGCTCGACGGCTGGCAGACGGCGGCGACGGTCGACGGGTCGCTGGAGCGAATTCGGTACACGGGCAAGCCGGTGTTGTTGCCGAGCGGGTTTGCGGCGTACGCGGATGGAATCGAATTGAAGTTTGACGTGCCGCTCGATCCGGCGTCGGTGGCGCAGGCCGGCGCCGTGCACGTGGAGCAGTGGAACTACCTGTGGAGTTCGACCTACGGCTCGTACCATTACTCGGCGAAGGAACCGGAACGCGTCGGACATGATCAGGTCGAGGTGCAAGCGGCGACGCTGTCGGGCGACGGCAAGACGCTGTTCTTGCAGATCGCGGGGCTGCGGCCGGTCGATCAGATTCAAGTGGCGCTCGATGTGAAGACGGCCGGAGGCGAGCCAGTGAAGGCGAATGTCTATGGCACGATCAATGGGCTCGTTCCGCGCGGCGAAGCTGACTCGGCGTCGGCTTCGGCTTCAACGGGGAAGGCGGCGTTGGAGCAACTCCTCGCGAAGGACAATCTCGTGGCATGGTGCATCGTGCCGTTCGATGCAAAGCGACGCGGGCCGGAAGAACGGGCGGCGATGCTCGAGCGGCTGGGAATCAAGCGCGTGGCGTACGACTGGCGCGAGGAACACGTGCCGCAGTTTGATGAAGAGCTCGAGGCATATAAGAAACATGGCATCGCGCTGCACGCCTTCTGGACCCCGGTGAACACGGCGACGCCGCTGGAGGAGCCGCATTGGCCGTTGATTCTTGATCTCGCGAAGCGCCACAACGTGCGGCCGGAATTGTGGGTGATGCTGAACGACGCGCTGGTGACGTCGCTGCCGGAGGAAGAGCGCGCGGTTCGCGCGGCGGAGATCTTAGCGCCGGTCGCTCGCGCCGCCGCCGAGCAAGGGTGCAAGATCGGTCTCTACAACCATGGCGGTTGGTTCGGCGAACCTGACCACCAGATTGCAATCATTGCCGCCATGAAGGCGCTCGGCGTCGACAACGTGGGGATCGTTTACAACTTTCATCATGGCCATGAGCACATGGCCGACTTCCCTGCACTGGCGAATCGGATGGCGCCTTATTTGATGACGGTAAACGTCAACGGCATGCGGGCCGGCGGGCCGAAAATCCTATCGTTCGGCGACGGGGACGACGGCGGCGCGGCGGAACGGCGGATGTTGGAAGCGCTGGCGGCGGCGGGCTATTCCGGACCGATTGGGATTCTAGGGCATCGCGAGGAGCGTGATGTGGAGGAGTGTTTGCGGGAGGGGATTGAGGGGGTGGCCGGGAGCAGGGGGCGGTGACGCTTGTGGGGGGGCGGGAATATTTGGGGATAGCGTAGGGAAGTTCGGGCGGAGCGCTCCGCTAGCGCGTCACGGCTAATACTTTGATTGAAGAACTAATCGACATTTCGCGCATCGCTCCAATTGGGGAGTTTTGTGACGTTTTTGACGCATGGGGAGCGCGACAACTTGTTGCGGCAATCGGCGTCAAGAATTAGACTGAACGGTTGCCGCACCGCACGATCGGCGTCCTTTTGTAAACTCCGCCGACGGTCCCGCTCGACATGCCGCGCCATTCTCGCCTGAATCGATCGACGCCAGCGACCTCCGGTCGCTCGCTGCGTCTGGAACCGCTGGAAGACCGGCGGGTGCTCTCTGTGACGCTGGAGATGCTGACGGACGTCGGCTCGACGCCGCACTCCGGCGACTCGAATCCCTATGGGTTCGTGCAAGTCGGCGATCTGACTTACTTCTCGACAAGGCCAGGATCTCCGCCTGCATCCACAACGGAAACCTGGGTGACGAACGGGACGACGAACGCCACCCGGTTGCTGAGCGAAGTGCTGCCAGGCGATTTGCTTGTCGGCGGCGTGGTGGGGAACGTGGCGGGAACGCTTTACTTCACGGCCAGCCTGCCTGACTTGACCGGCTACAAGCTATGGCAGTGGGGAGGAATTGGCAGTGAGCCGACGCCGGTGCTCAGCGCGACCGGCCAATCGCTGTCGATCGCAACGCCCATCGTTGAGGTCGGCGGCGTCTGGTATTTCGGCGCGCTGGCCACCTCTGTCGGCGTCGGAGCGGAACTGTGGCGCACGGACGGAACGCAGGCTGGAACCTATCAGGTGAAGGAGATCCGCCCGGGGCCTGTAGGCGGATTCAACCTACCGAATGCCGGACGCCAGCCGACGCTGTTCAACGTGAGCGGCAGACTGATGTTCATCGCCAACGATGGGACGCACGGGAGCGAACTGTGGACTAGCGACGGCACTGAGGCCGGCACCGTCATCGTGAAGGACATTCAGGCTGGCAAATATAACGGCATCGCGCCTTCTTCCTTCTACGGCGCCATGGCGGCGGTCGTGGGAGACTTGCTGTACTTCAGCGCGGCGACGGGGCCCAGTGATTCTGAATTATGGCGGAGCGATGGAACCGATGCGGGAACCTACCGCGTTAAAGACATTCGCCTGGGCAATCAGGGTTCGACGCCGCAACATCTGACGAACGCCGGCGGCGCGCTTTACTTTGCGGCTAATGACGGCGCTACTGGCAACGAGCTTTGGAAAAGCGATGGCACAGAAGCCGGCACGGTGCTAGTCAAGGATATACAGGCTGGCGCCTCGGGGTCGGGGCCATTTGATCTGACGGAAATGAACGGCCTGCTGTACTTCGGTGCAAGCGCTGCGGTGTGGTGCAGCGACGGCACGGAAGCGGGAACGACGCTACTCTTCGGCGACCAGCCGATTCCCAATTTCATTCAACTTCCCATGCCACTCGGATCGCTTAACGAGACGTACGCGAATCTCGACCAGATCGTTAATCTCAACGGAACGCTGTACTTCCCGGGCCGGGATAGTTACGGCTCGCAATTGATCGCGCTCTGGAAGTACGATGGCGCCGGCAATGCGACGCGCGTGCTGAGTAACAATACGGCCGGAGTCAACTCCTTCAATACGTTTGAGACTATCCATTTTTTAACGGCAGCGGGCGATAAGCTCTACTTCGCGGGAGACTCCTTTTACCACGGCAACGAACCGTGGATCAGCGATGGCACGACGGCGGGGACGCGGCTGCTCAAAGACGTCACCGGCATGGATACTGATTCGAGCGTGAGCGGGCTGACCAACGCTAATGGAACGCTTCGCTTTATCGCCAACACGGGAGTGAGTTCGCAAACGCCGCCGCGAGGCTGGTGGACGACGGATGGAACAATTGCCGGAACGACAAGCTACGCAGCCAATACCGGAAAGATGAATGGCTATTCCTTCATTGGTTCTGCGGGAGGTCTGACGTTCTTCAAAACAACCAACTCGTCGAGCGACAACGACTGGGAGTTGTGGCGGACCGACGGGACAGCGGCGGGGACGTTGCGGGCGAAGGATATTCGCCCCGGCGCCGAGAGCGGTCTTGGCAGCGGGTCGACCGGCGCCGTTGAGATGAATGGATTTCTCTACTTCCGCGCGAATGACGGCATTCATGGCTTCGAGTTGTGGCGGAGCGATGGGACCGAGGCCGGGACGACGATGGTCGCCGATGTATTCCCAGGCGACATGAACGGTGTCAGTAACGTCAATTTCACTCCGATGGCCAATGTCGGCGGGACTCTCTACTTCGTTGCCAACGACGGCGCCAGCGGCAACGCGCTTTGGAGAACGGACGGCACCGCGGCGGGGACGAACTTGGTCAGGACGTTCAATACCTGGACGCCAAGGAACCTCTATAACGTCAACGGCACGCTGTTCTTCGGCGCGGGACACGACGACAGCGGACTTGAGCTTTGGAAAAGCGATGGGACGGAAGCGGGGACCGTGATGGTGAAGGACATTGCCCCGGGCAACTCGCTGTGGCATGTCGATCCGCCGGGCTTCGCGAACATCGGCGATACGATCTACTTCATCGCGAACGACGGCGTCACCGGGCCTGAGATCTGGAAGAGCGATGGGACAGCGGAAGGGACGCAGCTCGTCAAGGACATCCGCAGTGACGGCGTCGCACTGCTCAGTCAGTTTACTGTCGTCGGCAATACGCTCTATTTCTACGCCAACGATGGCGTACACGGTTCCGAGTTGTGGAAAAGCGACGGGACCGAGGCAGGCACGACGTTAGTGAAAGACATTCAACCGGGCGCATCCTCGGGAGTCGGGGGCATCGCGAATCCCGTCAACGTCGGCGGAATTCTCTATTTCAGCGCCACCGATGGCGTGAACGGCGCCGAACTCTGGCGTAGCGACGGCACCGAGGCGGGCACCTATATGGTGCGAAACATCAACGCCGTCTTCAGCGGGGCCGGCGGATCTGACCTGAGGTCGCTGACGAATGTTAATGGCCGACTCTACTTCGCGGCGAACGACGGAGTGCATGGGTCTGAGTTGTGGATGCTGTCGCCCGACGACGCGGCGATGGCGGCGGGCGACTACGACCAGAACGACGTGACCGACGGGGCGGACTTCCTCAAGTGGCAGCGGGCGTTTGGCTCCGCCGACGTCACCAACGACGGCGACAACGATGGAACGGTCGGCAGCGGCGATCTTGACGCGTGGGAGGACAATTTTGGAGCGCCGGAGTCAGCATCGCCGTCGAGTGGAGTTGCGGCGGCGGTAGCGGCGATCCTCGCTGATGAAGAAGCGGGGACGGATGGTGCGTCGACGACAACAACTTCGCAAGGTTCGTTGGGAAGTGCCGCTGGCGTGAGCCCATGGGCGCGGGAAGCGATTTTCGCCGCTGGGGATTTCTCACTGCTATTTAGAACTTTTAATCCTGCGAGCGAAGATTGGTTGGCAGGTCGGCGTGGGCGCGGAGCGAGACGCTGAGCCGCAAAAGCTGGACTCTCTGTAGGCTGCGCGCAGCCAGCGTTAGGGCAGCACCGATTCGCGAGGAAAGGGCCCTGCGGCAAAGGCTTCGTCGATAGCCGAGCAAGCGTTCTCGCCCACGGGGAACTCGGCGTCAGGCCTGGGAGGCGGCTCGATCTTTGAGTTCCCCGTTCGCGGCATCGCCGAGCGCACGAGAGGAGTCGGCGCGATCGAGGCCCAATACGCCTTGCGGGCAGCCAGGTTGCTGTCGCGTGTTTGCAACGGCGTCGACAGAACCGATCCCAGCGCGAGATTGACGTTGAGCGACCACGCGCGGTCGGTCGATGAGTCGTCTGCTTCGCCGTTGAGGCTATTGCTCGGCAACGGCAGGGGCTCCAAACCTGAGCCCCCTTCCAACGCCAATGCTTCAGCCGCTGCGACGACGCCGCCCGCGGCGCCGTAGTTGGATCGCCAACGGACAAGGTCGGAACCGTTGACGACGCCGTCGCCGTTGTCGTCGGCCGAGTCGCCCGAGTTCGCTACGCCGAGCTGCCGCTGCCAAAGGAGGAAGTCGGCGCCTTCGACGTTGCGGTCGCCGTCGAAGTCGCCGGCGGGGGAAGCGGGGTCGAGGACCCAGAGTTCGCGGCCGTGGATCTTGTCGTCGGCGACAAAGAAGAGCTTGCCGTTGACGTTGGCGAGCCATGCGGGATAGGAGTCGCCGCTGCCACGATTAATGTCGGCGACTCGGAGCGTGCCTTCCACCGTACCGTCGGTTTTCCACAACTCCTGACCGTGGCTGCGATCCTCCGCCAATAAATAAAGCTCGCCGTTGAACTCGGCGAGAGGATCGGCGCGGAGATCGTCGTCGATCGGCACCACGAAGGTGCCTTCCGCCGTGCCGTCGGTCCGCCATAGCTTTGAGTTGGAGAACTGAGAAACAGCAGCAGTGAAGTAGAGCAAGTTGCCAACCGCGGCAAACCGTGTTGACTGTAAACCAAAAAGCCCTTCGATGACTTCTTTAAATAGATAAGTTCCCGCCTCGGTTCCGTCGCTGCGCCACAGTTCATTGCCATGGACGCCGTCGTTGGCGCGGAAGTAGATGACATCGCCGCTCCTGGTGATGCCTCCGATACTTGACGACGCACTGCCCGGCAAAATGTCCTTGAGCAGATAGGTGCCGGCGGTCGTGCCGTCGGTGCGCCAAAGTTCTTCGCCATTGGCGCCATCGTTGGCGGCGAAGTAGACGACGCCGTCGACAACTCCGACGCGGGGAACTGCCTGCAATGCGAGCGGCGCCGCCAGCGTCGTCAGCCGAACAGTTCCAGCGGCCGTGCCGTCGCAGCGCCAGAGTTGCGTCCCGTTCGTTCCGTCGTTGGCGAAAAATTGGAGGACGCCGTTGATGTTCGCCAAGCCCTGCGGCCGGCTGTCGCCAGGGCCGGGGTTAAGGTCGACGACTCGCCCCGTCCCTTCCAGCGTGCCGTCGCTTCGCCAGAGTTCGACGCCATGTGCAGCGTCGCCGAGCGTGAAGTAGAGCGCGCCGTTGACGTCCGTCATCTCGGCAGGCGCGTGGTTGCTGTCGCGTTCTCCGAGGTCGGCGACGAATATTGTGCCGGCGTGAGTGCCGGCGCTCTTCCAAAGTTGTATTTTCACGGCGAAGCCGGAATAGGCGGCCGTGAAGAAAAAAAGGTTGTCGCCGACTTTCGTCAGGTTGTGCGGACTCGACCCCACCGTGACGACGTTGACTTCCGTCACGACGCTTGTTCCAGCAGTGGTTCCATCGCTCGTCCAGAGCTGATGCCCGGAGCTGCTAATGGCGGCGAAAAAGAGTTTGCCGCCAGTAGAGCTTATGCTTTGTGGACGCGAGTTTTTTGAACCGGGAGCGATGTCTTTCACGAGCATCGTCCCGGCGCTAGTGCCGTCGCTCACCCAAAGCTCCTCGCCGCTCACGCCGTCGTTGTGTGCGAAGAAGAGGCGTCCTTCATGGGCCGCCGCTTCATTCAGCCAAACGCTGCTACCGCCGGCAGTAAACTCCTTTACGACGACGGCGCCTGGTGCTGCGCTATCGGCCATCCGAAGTTTCGGGACGTTGGTGCCGTCATACGCGCCGAAAAAGACCTTTCCGTTGACGTTGACCAGATACTCCATGTGCGAACTATCCGGCCCGGGCACGACGTCTTGGACGAGCTGGGTTCCTGCGACTGTTCCATCCGTTTTCCAGAGTTCGGCGCCGTGGACCAAGTCGTTGGCAGTGAAGTAAATGAACTCGCCAGCGACCGTCATGTTCGATTGGCTTCGATCTCGGAACCCGACGTTGAAGTATTTGATCAAGATAGTGCCGGCCTCGGTGCCGTCGCTCTTCCACAACTCCCGTCCTTGATCAGTAGAGGAGACGAAGTAGAGCATGCCGTCGAGCGTTACTGGATCGGATGCTGCCGACGAGTGGTCCGGGCCGAAATCTTTGACCAACACGGTTCCCGCCGCGGAGCCGTCGCTCTTCCAAAGTCCGCCGCCCCCTAGATATGACGACGAAGAAAAGTAGAGCGTGCCGTTCAAGTTCACCAGGGAACTGACGCTGCCCACGTCCTCGACGACGACAACGGTGCCCGCACTTGTTCCGTCGGTCTTCCATAGTGAAGTGACGTCGTCCCAATCAGTCTGCGTGAAATAAGCAACGTTTCCAGCCACCGTTAGATCGAGCAGGTCAGGCGAGGAGAAGAACCGGTCGGGTGGGATGTCGTAGATAGACGACGTGCCGGCCTCCGTGCCGTCGCTGCGCCAGAGTTGTCGTCCGTGGACGCCGTCGTCAGCGGTGAAGAGTAGCGTGCCGTTAAGATTGACGAGTCCGTCAGGGGCTGAACCGTAAGTTCCATACCAAATATCTTTCACAAGGTAGGTGCCGGCCTCGGTGCCGTCAGTGCGCCAGAGTTCGCTGCTGCCGCTATAGGTGCTTGCCGCACCGGCGTAGTCGCGCGCCATGAAGTACGCGAAGCCATTGACGTCGGTGAACCCATTCAGACTCGTCTGGTTCGTCGGCGTCTGGTTGACGTCGATCAAACGGGGCGACGCGCTGAGCAGGGCGCGGTCTTCGAGGCGCTCAAAGGAAAGCTGGTGGTCTGCGGATGACGGGCGAGCGTCGACGCGAAGAGAGCGGGCCATCGATGATCCTGGGAGATCCTGTTTACTGGGGGGCCGTCACGCACCGTTTTCTCCGCGCGCGTTGCGATGAGCGGCAAAAAGGAAAGGAGAGGATGGGGTTGTCCAGTGTAGCCAGTTTGCGGGAGAGTTGTTTGGATGGGTGAAGAAAATGGGAAATGTCTTTGCGGCGCGTGGAAACGCGATCCGATGAAGCTTCGCGACTGACGGTCATGCGGTCATCCTGCCCCCTATTTCGATTTGGGAAGCGGCCTAGAGGTCGCTGTTTTGCGGCGAACGGCGGCATTTCAGCGCTGCCAGCGACCTAGGCGGCTAGGGCCCAGCGGGGTATTTTGGCGGTTTGTGCGAAGGGGGCGTTACGCTCGCTTCCGGCGGGTCGGACCGGGTGCGCGAACATTGATGTTCGCCGGGGCCGGAACGGCCCGGCTCGCTGATGGCGGCTTCTTGATGGCCGTCTGCTGAACACCGCTGAATGTCGCTATGCCTGCTCCTACCGATCGTCGCGTTGTGATTACTGGCCTGGGGATCGTCTCGCCGTTGGGGAACGACCTGGGTGCGTTCTGGTCGGCGCTTGTCGGCGGACGAAGCGGCGTTGAGCCGCTGGTGAATCTCCCCGCTCTCGACGGCAAGGTAACCTACGGCGGCGAGTGCCGGCAGTTTGCGGGCGAGATCGACAACTTCGGCGAGCTCGAAAAGGAACTGAAGAAGTCGATCCGCAAGGCGCTCAAGATGATGTGCCGCGAATCGATGATGGCGGTCGCGGCGTCGCAGCACGCGATCGTTGACGCCGGGTTCGGGGCGGCGTCGATGGAGCCCGAGCGGAGCGGCGTCGTCTTTGGCAGCGACTATATGCTCAGCCCGCCGGAGGATTTCATCAGTGCGATGAAGAAGGCAGGCATCGGCGCCGGCGGATTTGAATACGGCAAGTGGGGGACGGACGGGCTGCGGGACATGAACCCGCTCTGGATGCTGAGCTACTTGCCGAACATGCCCGGCAGCCATGTGGCGATCTTCAACGATCTGCAGGGGCCGAACAATTCGCTCACCATGCGCGAGGCGTCGGGACTGATGGCGATTCGCGAGGCGGCGCAGACGATTGCCCGCGGGCACGCCGATCGGATGATCGCGGGGGCGACGGGGACGCGCATCCACTCGTTCAAGACGGTGCACGCGACGCAATCGGAGCAGTTGGCCAATCCCGAGCTGCCGCCGCACGAGGCGTCGCGGCCGTTCGACGCGAACCGCACGGGGATGGTGGTGGGCGAAGGCGCCGGGGCGGTGTTGCTGGAAGAGTACGAAGCGGCGAAGGCCCGCGGGGCCAAGATTTACGGCGAATTGCTCAGCACCGGCAGCAGCGCGGTGGCGGACCCTAACTTGAAGGCAGGCCGCCAGGTCGCGCTGGCCAATGCGGCGCGGGCCGCGCTGAACGCAGCGAAGCTGTCGCCGCAGCAACTGGGGCACATTTCAGCCCACGCCATGGGGACTCGCGCGGGCGACGTGGAAGAAGCGGCGGCCCTCCGCGATGTGCTCGGAGAGAGGATGCAGGAAGTCCCGGTCGTGGCGGCGAAGAGTTTTTTCGGCAATCTCGGCGCTGGGGGCGGCGTCGTCGAGACGATCGCCAGTCTGCTCGCTCTCCGCGAAGGGATGCTCTTTCCGACGCTCAATTTTTCGACGCCCGATCCGGAGTGTCCGGTACGCGCCTCGGGCGGGGCCGACCTCGCTGCCGGCAGCAGCTTTTTGAAGCTGAGCGTGACGCCGCAGGGGCAGGCCGCGGCTCTGTTGGTCGCGACGGTTTAGGAGAAGTCGCCCGGATCGACGCGCGGTGATTCTGAGCGAAAGCGAGGAATCTAGTGGACCGGACGCGTTGGATCCTTCACTCCGTTCACAATGACGGCAGCCTCTCCTGCGGCGCGATCGTTTCAATCGCTCCGTCGGGAGTCAGGGGTGGCGTTTGACGCCGTTCGCCCAACCCCAGCGGGTTGACACCCCACTGTGGTCCCGGTAACCTAACCAGATTGCGGAACGCTTTAAGTGCTTCCGTAGAACGAGTTTGGCGTTTCGTGGGGGTTTAGCTCTCGCGAATGGCGCTCAAGCTCTGCCTATAGCCGAGGAGTCGCTCCTCAGGCTATCGGCGTCGCCGTCAGGAGTGACGGCGCACAATTCGAACAACTTGAACAACCCGGTTTGCCGCGCGGCGGGCGAATACGCCGCGAAAGAAAACAGCCTATGAATCCCAACGAAATCCTTCGCATCGTCGACGCGATCCACCGCGACAAGAACATCAATAAGGAAATTGTGTTCGAGGGGATCGAGGCTGCGCTCGTCTCGGCCTTGAAGAAGCATTACGGAGAAGAGGCTGAAATCATTGTCGCCATCGACCGCCAGACCGGAAACGTCTCGGCGACGTGCGACGGCGAGGTCTTGCCGTCGGAAGAGGTCGTCGGCCGCATTGGCGCTCAGACCGCCAAGCAGGTGATGATCCAGAAGATTCGCGAAGCGGAGCGCGACGCTCTGTACGACGAATACACCGAACAAATCGGCGACATGGTGAGCGGGGTGATCCACCGCTACGAAGGCGCTGCCGCCACCGTGGCCCTGCCGAACGTCGAAGCGATTTTGCCGCGCAGCGAGCAGATCCCCGGCGAGACGCACCATGTGAACGAGCGGGTCCGCGCGACGGTGTTCGAAGTTCGCAAGAGCGGCAGCCGCGTGAAGGTGATCCTCAGCCGTACCCGCCCGCAGTTGGTGCAGCGGCTGTTCGAGCAGGAGATCCCGGAAATTATCGATGGCGTCATCGAGGTTCGCGCCATGGCCCGCGAGCCGGGCTACCGCTCGAAGGTGGCGGTCAGCTCGAGCGACGCGCGCGTCGATTGCGTCGGCGCTTGCGTCGGCGTCCGCGGCAATCGCATCAAGAACATCGTCGACGAGCTCGGCGGCGAGCGAATCGACATCGTCCGCTGGGATGACAACCTCGAGGTTCTCATCCCGAACGCCCTGCAACCGGCCGAAGTCGAGCAAGTGATTCTCTGCAAGATGCTCGGCCGCGCGATCGTGCTGGTCCGCGAAGATCAGCTGTCGCTGGCGATCGGCCGCCGCGGCCAGAATGTTCGCCTCGCGAGCAAGCTGTCGGGCTGGGACATCGAAATCATGACCCAGGACGAGTTGGCCGAGTCGATCGACCGCGCCGTCACCGGGTTCAGCCAGCTCGAAGGGATGACGGTCGATCTGGCCGAACGGCTCGTCGAAGAAGGCTTCCTGAGCTATGACGACCTCTCGGTCATCGAACCCGACGCGCTGATGGCGATCGGCGAGTTGAGCGAGGAAGAGGTCGACAAGATCGTCGCCCAGGCCGAGGACAAGGCGATGGAAGCCGAAGCGGCGGCTCAAGAAGCGCGTCGCAAGAAGCGTGAAGAAGATCGGATCGCAGCGATCGAGGCGGAGCATGTGGCGGCCGACATCGCCGCCGGCCGCATCCCGACCGCTCCGACGGCGCCGGTTGACGGCGGCATCGCGGACGCCGACCTGGCGGACGTTCCGGACGAAGTCGATCCGATCGAATCGGCCGTGGAGAACATGGGCGGAACCGAGAGCGAGGGATCGGCGTCATGATCGACGCCACCCTCACGCAGACGATTTGGGAGGAGCAGACCGATGGCGGTTTAAGTGCTAGAGCTTTTAACGCCGGCGTAGCGAGCGGAGAGGTTATCCGCCGCCGCTCGGCGACACGGGGAGATCAACTTGGCGGTTCGTATTTATTCACTCGCGAAAGAACTGAAGGTCGACAGCAAAGAGCTGGTCGATCTCTGTACGCAAATTGGCATCACCGGCAAGGGATCGGCGCTCGCCAGCTTGTCTGAAGACGAAGTCGTCAAGATTCAGGATTACTTCAAGGGCTCCGGTCCCAAGGCTTCTGCCAAGGGGGGCGCTGCCGCGCCTCCGCCGCCAGAGCGACCGCGCCAGATGGGCAACGCCGGCGGCAGAATGCCGGTGATCGTTACCCAGAAACCATCGGGCCCGCTCTCCAGCTTGCGAAAGCTGCGCGACGAAGAGCAACCAACGGAAGTCGAGGCGGAAGCCGCGCAGGAGCTCGATTCGGCGCTGGCCGCCGAGGCGCCGGTGGCCGAAGAGACCGCCGCCGCGCCTCCGGCTCCGGCGGCTCCTTCGGCGCCTGCCGAACCAGAACCTCCTCGTTCTCACGGGCCGCTCGCTGGCGTGATGCGCCGCGACGATTACGTGGGCCCGGGCAACATGTCGGGCAAGCCGCCCGTCTTCGAAGAACCGAAGTCCGGCAATCGCGGCGGCAGCGGCGGCAAGCCCGCAGGTTCGCCGCCGCCGAAAGCGCGGCCGGCGATCAAGCTCGCGCCGATGCCGGCCGTCGAACCGCCGAAGCCGCTGCGCGGCAAAGCGGGCGGCGAACAGGTGATGAAGCCCGATATGAAGCTGCCGGCCGACGCGATGCGCGCCGGCAAAAGCGGCAGCAAGCCATTGGCGGCCCACCTGCGCCGGCACGAAGACGCCGTCGACGCCGCGAAAAAGGCGAAGGCGCTGGAGGAAGAAAATGCCAAGGCTGCCAAGCGCGGCGGTCGCGGCAAACCGATGATCGGCGGCAAAGAGGGCGAAGGCGGCCCACTGCTCGGCGGTCGCGAGGAGCGCCAACTGGCACGGCGTCGCACGACGCGGCCCGGCGACGAAGATCGCCCCATGCGCGGCCCGCGCCGCGCTCGGCCGAAGCGTCGCAGCGGCGTCAGTTCCACCGTACCGCGTAAGGAACGGATCAGCATTCAGCTGCCGTGCACCGTCCGCGAGCTCTCGGCGGCGGCGGGCGTGCCTGGCGTCGACATTTTACGGATCCTGATGAGCGAGGGGGCCATGGCGACCCTCAACACTCAGATGGACCCCGACATGACCGAGCTTATCGCCGCGGAGCTGGGGATCGTCATCGACTTCAAGGCGCCCAAGAGCCTGGAAGATGAGTTCCTCGATGAAATCCGCAGCATGGTCGACCCGGAGGAGTCGCTCGTCGCACGGCCGCCGGTGATCACGTTCCTCGGTCACGTCGACCATGGCAAGACGTCGCTGATCGACAAGATTATCGGCATGAACGTCGTTGGCGGCGAAAGCGGCGGCATTACGCAGCATATTCGCGCTTATCAGGTCGATCGCAACGGCAAGCGCATCTCGTTCGTCGATACGCCGGGCCACGAGGCCTTCACCGAAATGCGAGCGCGCGGGGCTAACGTCACCGATATCGCCGTGATCGTCGTCGCGGCCGACGACGGAGTCATGCCGCAAACCGAAGAGGCGATCAGCCACGCTCGCGCCGCCGAAGTGCCGATCGTGATCGCGCTCAACAAGACTGATCTGCCGGGCATCGACTTCGACAAGATCTATCAGCAGCTCGCCACCAACGATCTTCTCCCGAGCGAGTGGGGCGGCGACGTCGAAGTGGTGAAGACGAGCGCCACCACCGGCGCCGGCATCGAGAACCTGCTCGACACGCTCCTCACCGTGGCTGAATTGCACGAATACAAGGCCAATCCCGATCGCGAGGCCCTGGGGACCTGCCTGGAAGCTCAGCAAATGGCCGACCGCGGCGTCATGGCGAAGGTCATGGTGCAGAACGGCACATTGCACGTCGGCGACGTCGTCGTCTGCGGCGACGCTTTTGGTCGCGTGAAGAGCATGGACGATACGCTGAATTCCAAGCTTCGTCACGAAGAAGCGCTCCCGAGCATGCCGGTAAACATTTGGGGACTCGACGTCGCCCCGGCGGCCGGCGAACACTTCTATGTGCTGGACGACATTGGTTTGGCTCGTGAAATCGCCGAAGCTCGCGCCAAACGCGTCCGCTCAGAGTTCTTGAGCGGCGTCGCTCCGACGCATGTCACGCTCGAAAACCTCTTCGACCGCCTGGAAGGCGCCGTCGACGTTTCGACGCTGAACATCATTCTGCGGGCCGATACCCGCGGTTCGATCGAAGCGATTCGGAAGGAACTCGGCAAGCTCGAACATCCCGAAGTAAAGCTGCGAATCCTGCAAGCGATGGTCGGCGGCGTCACCGAAGCCGACGTCACGCTGGCCGACGCTTCGGATGCGATCGTCATCGGCTTCAACGTCGTGCCGGACGAGCGGGCGAAGTCGGCGGCGGAACAGCGCGGAGTGCAGATTCGCCGCTACGAGGTGATTTACAAGATCGCCGACGACTTAAAGCAGTCGCTCGAAGGGATGCTCAAGCCCGAGGAGCGCGAAGTCGATCTGGGCCGGGCGCTGGTGCAGCAGGTCTACAAGATCAGCCGCGTCGGCGCGATCGCCGGCTGCCGCGTGTTGGGAGGGATCATCGCCCGCGACGCCCGCGTGCGGATCATCCGCGACAGCACGGTCGTCGGCGACTATGCGATTGATACGCTCAAGCGGGAGAAGGATGACGCCAAAGAGGTCCGCGAAGGCCTGGAGTGCGGCATCAAGATCGCCGGCTTTAACGACGTCAAGGAAGGCGACTTGCTGGAGGCTTATCGCATCGAGGAGATCGGGCGCAAGTTCGACAGCTGACGTTGCTTGGTTTGAATTGAACCACGACGACACGACGATCACGACGAATAACAAGAATTAGAAATTCAAGCTTGTCGGCGTCACGATCCAAGCTATTTACTCGCTGGGTCTTCCTCGTTGCGTCCGTCGTGCCGTTGTGGTGAATCCTTTCGCTACTTGAATATTTTTGATTTCCAGACGATCGCCATGAGTTCACGACGCGTCCTGAAAGCTGCCGAAGCGATACGTGAAGTCGTCGGGATGGCGATCCTCGCTGACTTGCGCGATCCCCGGATCGCGGGGGTGACCGTAACGAAGGTCGAGGTTTCGCCCGACATGCGGCAGGCCAAGGTCTACGTCTCGATCATGGGAGACGAAGCCGCTCAGAACCTCTGCTTGCATGGTTTGCAGAGTTCGGCCGGCTATCTCCAGCAGAAGATCGCCAAGCGGATCGACACCCGGTACACCCCGCGAATCACGTTCCTACTGGACATGGGGGTCAAAAAGTCGATCGCCATCGCCCGGCTGCTGGAAAACGTACTTCCGGAGGAATTGGAACAACCGGCAGACGAGGAACCTGACGAAGATTCGCGGGAGTAACGGCGCCGCTCGCAAGGGCGCCGTCGGCGAAAAGTCGACCGAGTTACGCCCCAAGCCCGCCCCCATGCAGACTTTACGAGAGATAATTACACAACCCAATTGATAGACCTCGGCCGCCGCGTTCAGGAGGAACCGCGGCCGCCCACTGTCGTCGACGCCAACTGAGACAATTCGCCCATGGCCAGCAAGAATCGCGCAGCACTCATCACCAAGGTGCTCAAGGTCGTCAAGAAGCACTACAAGCCGGTCGCTCCGCCGAAGGAGCGTTCGCTGCTGCAGAATCTGCTTTTCGCTTGCTGCCTGGAGAATTCGCTCCATGAGGCGGCCGAGAAGGTGTTTCACTCGCTGTCGACTGACTATTTTGACTGGAACGAAGTACGCGTCAGCACGATACGCGAGTTGTCCGACGTGCTCAAACCGCTGAACGATCCCACCGAGTCGGCCACGCGGCTGAAGCGCGTGCTGCAAAGCGTGTTCGAAACGCACTATTCGTTCGACCTCGAACCGCTGAAGAAGCAGAACATCGGCGTCGCGGTGAAGACGCTGGAAAAGTACAACGGCAGCACGTCCTTCATCGTCGCCTACGTCACGCAGCAGTCGCTCGGCGGGCATTCGATTCCGGTAAATCAGGGCCTCTTGGAATCGATGCGGATCGTCGGCGTGGTGACCGACGCCGAAGCCGCCAAGGGCGCCGTTCCTGGCCTGGAGCGGACCGTTCCGAAGAACAAGGGCGTCGAGACCGGCTCGCTGCTGCACCAGTTGGGCGTTGAAATGCACCGCAGCCCCTACGGCCCGACGATCCGCAAGTTGCTGCTCGAGATCGAACCTGACTGCAAAGACCACTTGCCCAAGCGCGCGAAGGCCGAGGAACCGGCTCCGCCTGCTCCCGCTCCCGTGAAGGCGGCCGCGCCGCCAGCGCCTCCGGCGGCAAAGAAGCCGACGAAGAAAGAGGAGCCAGCCGCCAAGCCCGCGGCGACGAAAAAGCCCGAAAAGAAGCCGGAAAAGAAGGCGCCCCCCGCGAAGAAGCCCGCTGCCAAGCCGGCTCCCCCGGCCAAGAAGAAGCCGGCGGCGGCCACCAAGAAGTTAGTGAAAAAGAAGCCTCGCTAGCGCGACGGCGGATGCTAGTTGCTGGATGCTCGATGCTCGTCGTTTGATTGAGTGCATGGAAGCTTCTAGTCGCCGGCATCGAGCAACCAGCATCCAGCCTCACACTCCCCTCTCGACGCTGATTCGATTCTCATGGCAGGCCATTCCCATTGGGCGAACATCGCCCACAAAAAGTCGGTCATCGACAACAAGCGCGGCAAGCTGTGGAGCAAGCTCTCCAAGGCGCTCATCGTGGCGGCAAAGGAAGGGGGCGGCGATCCCGCGACCAACCTGAAGCTCCGCTACGCGATCACCGACGCCAAGGCGGGCAACATGCCCAAGGACACGATCGAGCGCTCGATCAAAAAGGGGACCGGCGAGCTTGAGGGGGGGAATCTCGAGCAGGTGCTGTACGAAGGCTACGGCCCCGCAGGCGTGGCCGTTCTCTGCGAGATCTTTACCGACAACCGCAATCGCACAGCTCCTGAAGTTCGCAAGATCTTCGAGGTTGCCGGCGGGAAGCTTGGCGCGACGGGCTGCGTCGCCTGGATGTTTGACCGTAAAACGCTGGTCCGCGTCGCCAAAGACAAGATCGGCGAAGACGCCTTGATGGAGCTCGCCATCGAAGCGGGCGCCGACGACGTGCGGACGGAAGGCGACGTTTTTGAAGTGATCGCCGAGCCCGACGCGTTCGCAACGGTGTGCGCCGCCCTAGAGGCCGCGAACGTGCCGACCGAAGGGAGCGAAATCACGCGCATCCCGAAAGACACGGTCGACATTGGCAGCGACGACGCCCGACGCGTGCTGAAGATGATGACGGCGCTCGACGATCACGACGACGTGCAGAGCGTATCGGCGAATTTTAATATTCCCGATGACGTGATGGCAGAACTGGCGGATGCGTAAGGCTGCCGGCTGCTAGATGCTAGATGCTAGATGCTAGATGCTAGAGAATGGCCGATCTATCAAGCATTGAGTAACTGACATCCATCAGTCCTCCGCCCCTAACTTCCCCACATGCTTAATTGCCGGCCAGTATTTCTGGAAGTCGAAGTCGGGGCTGTTGTCGAGGTCGTGGCAACGCATGCAGTTTTTCACGACCTGCCCTTCCTCGAAGACCTGCCCGTCCTTATTTCCCTCGTTGGCCACAATGTTCATACGCAATGCGGCGCGAAGGGCTTCCTTTTCCTGATCAGTCGCATCGACCTCGCCGTTCTCGACGCGCACGTGGTCGGCCGCCGGGCCGTGGCAGTTTTCGCAGCCGTTTTGCAGCATCTCCGGCGTTTCGGTGAGACCAAGATAGCCCGATTTGTAGGGGAAGTACTCCTCTGGTCGCCAGCCGGTGACGTGGCAGGCGAGACACTCGGGATCGAAATGCCGCGGCGGGTCGAGCTTCACCAGCGTGTCGGTCGCGTGCGCATGGGGCGACTTCTTAAACACCTCCGAGGCGGCGGTGTGGCAGTCCGCGCAGGCTGAGGAGCCCGCGAACTCCCCGTCCGGATGCGCCACGGGCTTCAGCCCGAGCCCGGCTAGCGTCATCGTTTCGAGCTCGCTTTGGTAGGCGACGAGCTTCTCCTTCATCGCCGTCCCTTCGACGAAGCGCGCATCGAGCGGCACGCGCTGATAACGGATCGGCGTCTTCGGATCGGCGTAAAAGCCGAGGACAATGACGTACATCCCTTTGTGTCCCGCCTCGACCAGCAGCGATTTGCTGCCGGGAATCGCTTTCGGCGTCTTTGGCGGTTCTTCCGCCCCGCCGGTCGTGGCCACGATTTGGAACTGCGGGAACTGCAGCGCCAGCGCCGTCGCTTCGGCAGGATCTCCGTGAACCATCAGCACCTGCAGGTCGCACTTTTCCGCGGCCAATAGCGGCGCCACCTGCGCCAAGCCAGCCGCCGCGCTGATAACCGCGATATCGCCGCGCCCCGCAAGCGCCGCTTGATCCTTGGCGCCAAGGACCGACGTCACGCCGATCCGCTTGCCCCCCGCCTCGATGATGCGGAAGCGGTCGGTCATCCCCATCTCGACCGACTCCTCGAGACCGTAGATGCCGACGTTAGCCGAGACGACGGGATTCTTCGCCGGATCGATGTTCATGAGGGCGCCCGAGACCGCGTCGATGTTGCCGAGCCCCAGTTCCCGTCCTCCCAGCGCGATGGCTTGATATCCCAGGTCGACGAGCGATTCGAGAGCGTAGCGGTACTTGATTTCGCTCTGCACGCCGAGCCGCTTGACCAACCCGCCCATGTCGAGATTCACCATCGGCCAGCCCTTGGCCTTGAGGTCCTTGAGCAGCGTCTCGCGCCGCTTGAGTCCCCCCATCTGATTCTCCAGCCCCGCGCAGCCGCACGGTTCCAGGTAACCGTCCAGTTCGCCTGAGATCACCAGCGCGAACTCCGGCTTGGGCCAACCGACGAAGATCTCGCCGTTGGCCTTAATCGGATCGATCTTCGGCTTGGCGGCCGGATCGGCGGCGTTGCCTCCGATTGCTAGCAGGCCAAGCGCGGCCAGGGCGATTGCCGCAAGCGTAGGAATTCTCATGGTGTCAATCGCCAGGGGAGTAACCGTCGTCGGCGCCGAAACCACTATCGTACAAGTTGCCGCGCGACGGGGCCACCGCGTTTCAGCCGGACCGCAGGCTGGCAAGGGACCCTAGGGCTTCACGACAAACGCCACCTTCAGCCGCACTTCGGGCGTCTGCGGATGGGTCGTCGAGAGGACAATCTCCCCCTCGCCCCCTTGGTCTTCGCCCATCATCACGATCGGCCGCGAGCCGGGCGGAATATCGACGGTCAGCGGGATCTGCACGAAGTTATCCCGAATCACCTTTGGCTCGCCGAGCGAGGCCTTCAGTTCGTTGGGCGTCACGCTGGCTACCTTGAGCTCGGTCGACTTGGCGTGCTCGCCGCGCAGCGACACGTTCAGCCGACTCGACGAGCCATCGGCGCTCTTGGCGGGACTGATTCGCAGCGTGCCGGTTGCGTCCACCCATCCTGGACCGGCGATCGAAATATCGCCTTTCACCGCCCCGTACACCGGCACTTCGAGACTGGACGCGCGCTTCAGATTCGTCTTCATCTTCAGTGATCCGGCAAACGGGCCGATTGTTCCCTTCGGCTTAAAAGTCGCCACGACCTTCGCCGCCGCAAGCGCCTTGTCCGGCAGCGCGGACTTTTCGACCGGCTCGATCGTCACCTCCGTTTGCTCCGCGACTTTGGCGTCGGTGACCTCGAATGATTCGATCGTCACTTCCGGTTCAAAAAAGGATACGACGAGCATTTCCGCTTTCCCCTCGGCACCGACGTTGACATTGCCGAAGTTAAGCAGCGACGGTTGCAGCGTCGTCGACTCGACGATGTCCCCTTCGACCGTCAGTTCCAAACGTGAGCGCTCAGGATCGTTGGTGGTAAAGGTCGCGCCATGCCGAAAAGGGCCGGCCGGCACTTTGGCGGCCCACTCGAGCAGCACCTTCGCCGCTTCGCTTGGCGGCACGGTAGCGCTTGCGCCGGGCTCGACCGACTTGCCATTCAGCTCCACGGTGGTGCATTTGCAGGTGTGCGAAACGAACTCAAGGTCGAGCGGCGACTTCCCCCCGTTCTTGATCTCGAACGTATGCTGCTGGGTCGTGCCGCTCTCCATCTTGTCGAAGTTGAACGTCGTCTCGTCGATCGACGCCTGAGCGGCGGTGGCGGGGGGCTGCGCTTCCGCTTCGCCCGTCATTCGCAGACCCCTTGATGGCGACCTTGCCGCCGCGCACGGTCCAAGGCTTCGCTTCCCAGTAGCCGACGGCGGCGCCGGCGGCGACGCCAATGGTCGCGGCGGCGAGTAACCAGACGAGTGTCGTTTTCATGGCTAGGATCTACGTAGAAGACATTCAACACAGAGAGCACAGAGATCACAGAGAATAGAATTCACGTGACTTCGACTGTAATTGGTTTTCTCTGTGTCCTCTGTGCTCTCTGTGTTAAAGCATTTGCATTTCCAACGAACTTTTATTCTAGGCCTGAAATTGGCCAAGCGTCAATTTTACCGCCGGACGCGCGGCAGCAGTTCCCGACAACGAGTGAAGAACGCCTGGAAATCGTCGCGGCGGTAGTCGGGATAGGTCCACTCGAACGGCTGCCAGCCCCCTTTGCGGTACGACAGCGTCACCTCGGCGTAGATGCCTTCGGCGATGTAGATGCGGTGGGCGTGGTCTTTGGTCGAGGCGAGGACCAGCTTCGCGAGGGTGATGTAGCCGGGGTCGAGGTTCAGCGGCCGCGGCTCGGGGTGGAGTTCGAGACCGGCGTACTCAGCTTCGAGAAAGTTCGTCTGCCGTTTGATCGCCGGCAGGTTGCCCGGATCGACGAGCTGCTCGAAGACCCAAAACTGCTTCTTGAGCTCGACGCCCATCTCGGCGTCGTAGTAATTGGTTTCGGTGAAGTCGAACGCAGGGCTAACGGCAGCGGCGGGGCCATATTCGGTCTCGCACTCGCGGAGGCCCCACAGAAGGGCTTCCTCGTAACGGCTGCTGGCCGCGACGAGCAGTTGGACTGGCAGCGGTTCGTGAATGTCGCCCATGTGATGGAGGCCGGGGCCCGGACCGCGTGGCGGTCCGGCTATTTAGGGAAGCGAACGAGTAGCGCCTCGCTTTATCGTACCAGCGCGCTGCGCTCCCCCACTAGCCGGAGGGCCACGCCCTCCGGGCCGATGGAGTCTTCATCCCTAACGATGAAACCCCTTCGCCAAGCTCCACTTCCACCCCGAATGCTTCGGCAAGTAAACCGTCATCAAGTAATCGAAATGCTCTCGATCACGCACCCGCTTCCGACTCCCACCCTCACTGAGCCATGTGCGCTGCTTTATTGCCGCATTCAAGCCACGGCTGATCGAGCCGTTGACCAACCCGCGCATCGGCACGACGTTTCGCTCATCGCGCCAGGCGAGTAACGCATGGATGTGCGTTGGGTCAGTGGCGATGTAGTGAAGCTCGAAACGCTGTGGCGTTTGTGATTTGATGAGACTTTCGATGATGCAGCGCTGGTGTTCCGAAGAGAAGTTGACGATCTCTTCGGTCATTGCCTTCGCTTAGAGACCATGCTTCTGCAAGTCTTGCTGCAAGATGCCTTGATGGCGTTTCACATAGCCTTGCTTGCGGTCCGGCGTCCAACTGCCGTAGGCGTGGTAGGTGAAGAGGCAGCAGGGCATCACTGGATCCTGCGGGGCGCCGCCCGGACCGCGTGGCGGTCCGGCTATTGCGCGACATTTAAGGGGCTGAGCCCTATAGTGAACTTAGGTTCACTATAGCAATGCAAGTCGCAATTGCAAGTCAATTGCTAGCCTACCAGCCGGAGGGCCACCGCCCTCCGGAACGCCTCGCGGAGCGACCTTAGTAGCTCTTCGCGAACACGCCGCGCTTGGTGCTCGGCTTACCGGTGAAGATACACGTTCCCGCCTCCGATTCGCCGTCGAGCGGCACGCAGCGGACGGTGACCTTCAGCTCTTTGAGCTTCTCTTCGATTTCAGGCGAATCGACGAAGTGGCAGTACGCCAGGCCGCCGTGGATCTCGGGGTTGTCGGCATTCTTCGGCGTGAAGAACTTTTCGAACTCGGCGAGCGTGTCGATCTTCACCGTCGCTTCGTCACGGAGCTTGGCGGCGCGATCGAACAGGCCTTGCTGCATTTCGGCGAGCGTCTTGGCAATGCTGGCGACGAACTCCTCGGGCGTCGGCTTCGTTTCGTACTTCACACCATCGCGACGGGCTGGGAACAACTTCCCATCGGCAATGTCACGCGGGCCAATCTCCAAACGGATCGGCACGCCGCGCTTTACCCATTGCCACTTCTTGTCGCCGCCGCGGATGTCGCGATCGTCGATCCGCACGCGAACCGCTTCGCCCGCATACTGTTGAGAGCCGAGATCTTTCTTCAGCCCTTCGCAGAACGGCACGACCTTGGCGCGCTCTTCCGGCGTTTTGTAGATCGGCAGAATGATGACGTGCGCCGGGGCGAGCTTCGGCGGTAGCACGAGGCCGTCGTCGTCGGAGTGGGTCATGATGAGCCCGCCGATCAGCCGGGTCGACACGCCCCAGCTGGTGGTCCAGGCGTATTCGAGTTGGCCCGCTTCGCTTTGGAACTTGATCTCCTGGGCCTTCGCAAAGTTCTGTCCTAGGAAGTGGCTCGTCCCCGCTTGCAGCGCTTTGCGATCCTGCATCATTGCTTCGATGCTGTAGGTACTCACGGCGCCGGGAAAGCGTTCGCCCGAGGTTTTCTCGCCCTTGATGACCGGCATCGCCATCGAGCCTTCGGCGAACTCGGCGTACACGTCGAGCATCTGCCGCGTTTCGATCTGCGCTTCCTCAGCGGTGGCGTGGACGGTGTGCCCCTCCTGCCACAAGAACTCGGTGGTCCGCAGGAACATCCGCGTCCGCAGTTCCCAGCGGACGACGTTGGCCCACTGGTTGATGAGGATCGGCAGGTCGCGGTACGACTGCACCCACCGCGCGAACGTGGCGCCGATGATCGTTTCGCTTGTCGGCCGGACGATCAGCGGCTCTTCGAGTTCGGCCGAGGGCGCCGGGCGGAGGCCTCCTTTGCCGTTCGGCTCCAGCCGATGGTGCGTCACGACGGCGCATTCCTTGGCGAACCCTTCGACGTGCTCCGCCTCTTTTTCGAGGAAGCTCATCGGAATGAACAGCGGGAAGTAGGCGTTCTCGTGCCCGGTCGCCTTGAACATCGCGTCGAGGCGTCGCTGAATGTTCTCCCAGATCGCATAGCCCCACGGCTTGATCACCATGCAGCCGCGGACGTCGGAATTCTCGGCGAGATCGGCGCCCTTCACGACTTGCTGGTACCACTCCGGGTAGTTTTCGCTGCGGGTGGGAGTGATGGCGGTTTTACCGGACATGGCGGAGCGGTGGGTTCAGGCGTCGGGGTTCAGCGAGTAGCCGCGGGTCAACAACCCGCCGGAGCGAACTGGCGAAAGCGGGCCATTCTAAACGACTCGCCTCCCCTGCGGAATGCGACCGTAGGCTTGCTCTGATTCATGGGAAAGTCAACCGCAAAGGACGCCAAGAGCGCCAAGGAAGAAAAATGCGGAGGAACCGCCGATGAACGCTGATAAACGCAAATAAAGCCAGTGGCTTTCAACTGTTCCTCCCATCTGCGTCTATTTGCGTTCATCGGCGGTTTCTTTGATGTATTTCCTTGGCGCTCTTGGCGTCCCTGGCGGTTCAATTCTGAAGCGTCCACCAGCACGGCCCAAACCCACGGCGAATACGGCCGAGGCTGATTTTGGTATGATTGTCCTTCCCAAGATTCGCCCCCGCGGCTCGTTGAGCCGCGGCTACCTGAACCCCAACACCTGAACCCCGAACCCTCCGCAATGCCTGATCGTCGCTTCGTCAGCCAACTCGCCCATAACGAACCAGTGCAGCAAGTTTTTCTCGCCTCCGAGAAGCTGCTGCGGCCGAACAAGAACGGCAACCTCTATCTGCAGGTCGATCTGAGCGACCGGAGCGGGTCGATCAACACCCGCATGTGGAACGCCAGCGAGGACGACTACAAGGCGTTCGAGAACGGCGACTTCGTGGTGGTCGACGGCGCGACGCAGTTGTTCCAGGGGACCATGCAGCTGATCGCCAACCGCATCCGCCGGGCGCGGCCCGACGAGGTGTGCGAGGCCGATTTCATGACGCTGCAGTCGGCCGACGTCGATCGGATGCGAGCCCGGCTGGTGGAGATCCTTGCCAAGATCCAAACGCCGCCGCTGCAACGGCTCGTCAAGGCGTTCGTCGACGACCAATCGTTCATGGACAAGTTCTGTCTGGCCCCGGCCGGCATGAAGAACCACCACGCCTACAAGAGCGGCTTGCTCGAGCATGTGGTGAGCCTCATGGAGCTGGTGCTGGTCGTGGCCCCGCGCTATCCGCAGCTCGACGGCGACAAGCTGCTGGTCGGCGCCTTCCTGCACGACGCGGCCAAAGTCGACGAGCTGAGCTACGAACGCGACATCGCCTACACCGACGAAGGCCAGATGCTCGGCCACATGATCATGGCGATCACGATGGTCGACGACAAAGTCCGCGAAGCGATCCGCAAAGACGGGATGCCGATGCCGGAGAAGCTGATCACCGAAATCAAGCACATGATCGTGAGCCACCACGGCGAGTACGAGTATGGCAGTTCGAAGCTGCCGATGACGCTCGAAGCGGTGGCGCTGCACCATCTCGACAACCTCGACGCGAAGCTGGCGAGCTTTACGCAACTGATCAAAGACTGCCCGAACGCGGATAGTCCTTGGACGCAGTACTTCACGCAGATCGGGCGGAAGCTCTACAAGGGAGCGATATAACCACCCAAGCGAGCCGGGGCGTCCCGCCCCCGGCGCATCAAAAGAAAAACCAACCACGAAGACACCAAGGCACGAAGGACGCACCAAGGACAAGACAATCTGAAACCGCAGATGAACGCCGATATGTAATTTATTGATCGGCACTCATCCGCGTTCATTTGCGGTTCCGTAATTCTCTTTTCTTCTTCGTGTCATCTTCGTGCCTTAGTGCCTTCGTGGTTCCTCTCAAGAACAAGCGACCATGCAACATCTCCGCGAAGAAATCCTTTCGATCGTCAATCACGCCGACTACAAGGCGATGAAGCCGAAGCTGATCACCAAGCGGCTCGGGCTTACGGGCGACGAGGCGGAGACGGTGCGCAAGACCGTCAAGAAGATGGTCCGCGAGGGGCTCGTGGCGTACGGCTCGAACCACATGGTGTTGCCGGTGGCCGGAGGGGGGAAGGCGGAAGGGGGACGGGGGAAGGCTCCGGCACACGACGCGACCACGAGCTCAGAAGAACTCCCCACGCCGTTGGAACCATTTAGCCCGCTCACGACAGGGGCGGTCGACGAAGCCGGCGATCAGTCGGAACCTAAACCCAAGAAGAAAAAACCGAAGGGCGACCCTGATCACATCGTCGGCGCCTTCCGCCGCATGGAGGCCGGCTTTGGCTTCGTTCGTCCCGAGGGAACGCAGCGCGTGGAAGGTCGCGATGCCGATATCTTCATCCCCGCCAACGCCGCCGGCGACGCGGCCAGCGGCGATACGGTGAGCGTCAAGATCAGCCAGCGCGGCCGCGGCGGCAAGCTTGAAGGGCGGATCATTGACGTCGTCGACCGCGCTACCAATCGCTTTGTCGGCACCTATTTCGAGCAAGGCGGCATGGGAATGGTGCAGATCGACGGCAAGCTCTTCACGCAGCCGATCTACGTCGGCGACCCTGGCGCCAAGGGAGTGCAGCACGACGACAAAGTCGTCATCGAGATGGTCCGCTTCCCCTCGCACGTCCACGACGGCGAAGGGGTGATCATCGAGGTGCTCGGCAACCGCGGCCTGCCGGGGGTCGACACGCTGTCGATCATGCACGAGTACAGCCTGCCGGGGCCGTTCGCCGAGGACGCGCTCGAAGACGCGCGCCTCCAGGCGGAGAAGTTCGACGAATCGATCGGCACGGAGAGTTCCGGATTGCATCGGCAGGACATCACCGGCGAGACGATCATCACGATCGACCCCGTGACGGCCCGCGACTTCGACGACGCCATCTCGCTCACGCGCGCCGACAACGGTCACTGGCTGCTCGGCGTCCACATCGCCGACGTGTCGCACTTCGTCCAGCCGAAGACGGCCCTTGATCGCGAAGCGAAAGACCGTGCCACCAGCGTCTACTTGCCCGATCGCGTGATCCCGATGCTGCCGGAGATCATCTCCAACAACCTGGCGAGCTTGCAGCCTGACCGGATTCGCTACGCGATCACGGCGCGCATCGAGTTCACCGCCGACGGCGTGCGGATTGGAACCGACGTGTTCAAGAGCGCGATCAAAAGCCGCCGGCGCTTCACGTATGAAGAGGTCGACGAATACCTCCTCGCCCGCGGCATGGTTAGCCGCGCGGCGCAGCCAAGCGCGAGCCCCACCGAAACGCCCTCCCCAAAAAAGCCAGCTCGCCCCGCAAAAACCAGCGCCAGCGTCTTCTCCAACCTCACCCCAGAAGTGGACGCCCTACTCGAACGGATGTTCGCGCTCGCGATGCAACTCCGCGAACGCCGCTTCCGCCGCGGGGCGCTCGAACTGAACCGTCCCGAACTAGAGATCGATCTCGACAAGGATGGCCGCGTCACCGGCGCCCACTTGGAGGTCAACACCGAGAGCCATCAGATCATCGAAGAATTCATGCTCGCCGCGAACGAAGCCGTGGCCGAGAAACTGTTCGACGCCGAGCTGATCTTCCTCCGCCGCGTCCACGGGGCGCCCGATCCGCGGAAACTCAAAGCCCTCACGGCGTTCGTCAGCGAGCTCGGCATCAAGACCGACAGCTTGGAAAGTCGCTTCGCGCTGCAGAAGCTACTCAAAGACATCGAGGGCGATCCGCGCGAACATGCCATCAACTACGCGACGCTCCGCTCGATGCAGCGAGCCGTTTACAGCCCCGAGGAAGAGGGACACTTTGCCCTGGCGAGCGACTGCTATTGCCACTTCACCTCGCCGATCCGCCGTTATCCCGACCTGACGATCCACCGACTGATCGACGAGCTGGCACAGGGCAAGAAGCCGCTGCAGAACCTGGAAACGCTGCTGATCCTGGGCGACCACTGCAGCGACCGCGAGCAGCGGGCGACCGAAGCCGAACGCGAATTGAACAAAGTGAAATTGCTCAACTACTTCGCCGACAAAATCGGCACGGAGATGAACGGCTACATCACTGGCGTCGAGAGTTTTGGACTGTTCGTCACCGGCTCCGACATCCCGGCTGAGGGTTTTATTCCGATCGCCGCCCTCACCGACGATTACTACCGGTTCGATCGCGCGGGCCACGTGGTCCATGGCCTACGGAGCGGCAATTCGTATCGACTGGGCGATCCAGTCCGCGTCGCGGTCGCGGCGGTCGACGTCGACCGACGACAACTCGACTTCCGCCTGCTCGGCCGCATCGGCAAATCAAACGTCCCCTCGCCGAGAACTCGCAGTCGCCGCAGTCCCGCCAGCCCTCACGACCCCGTAAAGCCCGGCAAGAAAAAGGGCCCTCGCAAAGGGGGCAAGCGTCGGAAGTAGGTCCGCCCCTGGCGACGTGCCCCGCGACCCGTAGAATACGGCTGCACTCGAGCAACGGTCTTGCGGTTCTGAACATCTGGCTGCGCTGTCGCAGCGAAGTCGAGTGAACAGCAGCGAGTTATTCACTCCGACGCATTTTACCAGTCACTGCGCAATCTCGATTCTTCCGCCCCGCGCGCAATTGGCGTACAACAATCGACACTCCCCTCCGCGGTAGCCGTACCTTCATGAACGACGAATCGGAACTCCTGCGAACGCCGCTTCATGGTTGGCACGTCGCCCACGGCGGACGAATGGTTGACTTCGCCGGCTGGTCGATGCCGGTGCAGTATACGTCCATTGTCGAAGAACATCAGGCGACGCGCAAGGCGGCCGGACTGTTCGATATCTCTCACATGGGCCGCCTGATCATCGACGGTCCCGACGCCCAGCGGTTCCTCGATTCGCTCCTCACGCGGCGAATCGATGACATGACCGCGGGGCAGGTCCGCTACTCCCTCGTCTGCAACGAAGCAGGCGGCGTGCTTGACGATATTCTCGTCTATCAGATTCAGCTGCCCGAAGGTGGACTCAGCGGCTACGGCCTGGTGGTGAACGCCAGCAATCGCAAGAAGATCGTCTCCTGGCTGAACCAGCGTCGCGGCGAGTTTGACGTCGGCATCGACGACAAGACCGCCGAGTATGCGATGATCTCGATCCAAGGTCCGAAGGCGATCGAGGTGCTGGACGCCGTTTGCGACCATGAGTTGACGTCGCTCCGTTATTTCTTTGGCGTCATGGCCCGCGTGGCCTCGTTTCGGTCTTTCGTTAGCCGCACGGGTTACACGGGCGAGGATGGTTGTGAGATCATCTGCGACGCCGCCGACGCCGGCATCATTTGGACGCGGCTGATCGAACGGGCCGAACCGCTCGGCGGCGGTCCCGTCGGACTAGCCGCACGAGACACGCTGCGGCTGGAAGCCGGCATGCCGCTCTACGGGCATGAGTTGTCAGAGCAAATCAACCCGGTCCAGGCCGACCTCAACTTTGCGATCAATCTCCGCGGGCGCGAGTTCGTCGGTCGCGAAGCGATTATCAAGGCCCAGAAGAACGACCAGCAATCAGTTCGCGTCGGTTTGCAACTCGAAGGAAAGCGCCCGGCCCGCGAAGGCGCGGTGATTCTCCATGGCGACGAGCCGGTCGGCGCCGTCACCAGCGGCACGTTTTCGCCGACGTTTGAACGGCCCATTGCGATGGGCTTCGTCAAACAAACGGCCGCCGCCCCCGGCACTCCGCTCGCCGTCGACATCCGCGGCCAACACCACCCCGCCCAAGTCGTCCCGCTGCCGTTTTATCAGCGCGGGAAGTAAGTAAAGAAGAAAGATTTCACGCAAAGGCGCGAAGGCGCTAAGAAAACAAGAACCTAAGCTTCCTGTCTTTTCTTTTGCGCCTTCGCGCCTTTGCGTGAGATACCTCCACCCAGCCACCTCGGGAGATTGCACAAGTGAAACCCGAAGATCTTCATTACGCCAAAACGCATGAATGGGTCTCTGTCGCCGAAGTCGCCGGCCAGAAGATCGCCACCGTCGGCATCTCGGCGTTCGCCGTCGAGGCCCTCACCGACCTCGTGTTCATCGAACTCCCCAAGGTTGGCGCCCAGGTCGAGGCCGAACAACCCTTCTGTGAAGTCGAATCGGTCAAGGCCGTCAGCGACGTCTACGCCCCCGTCACCGGCGAGGTGATCGAGGTCAACAAGACCCTGCCGGACAAGCTCGAGATCCTCGGCAGCGACCCCTACAACGAGGGCTGGATTGCCAAGATCCGCATCACCGACGAGTCGAACCTCGCCAACCTGCTCGACTTCACCGCGTACGAAAAGCAGTGCGCCGAAGAGGGACACTAAAAATACGAATGGGGAAGGCGGAATGGGGAATGGGGCAAATGAAGACCTCGCCCCAATAGCGCTATGCCCCCACGCCCCCCATTCCCCATTCAGCATTCCCCAGTTGGTTCCATGCCCTATCACTACAACACGCCCGAAGATCAGCGCGAAATGCTCGATGCCATTGGCGCCGCCAGCATCGACGAGCTCTTCGCACCCATTCCTGATGCCCTGCAGCTGAAGCGGCCGCTCAACTTGCCGCCGGCGCTATCGGAGATGGAGCTCGATCAGCACCTGCGGCAGCTCACCGCGCTGAACGACCATGCGGGAACGAAGGTTTGCTTCCTCGGCGGCGGCAGCTACGACCATTTCGTCCCGTCGGTCTGCGACGTCATCGGCTCGCGGAGCGAGTTCTACACCTCGTACACGCCGTACCAGGCGGAGGCGAGCCAGGGCAACTTGCAGGTGATGTTCGAGTACCAGTCACTGATCACGCGCCTGACCGGGCTCGACGTGGCCAACAGCAGCCTCTATGACGGCGCTAGCGCCGCGGCCGAAGCGGCGTTGATGGCCCTCCACGCCGGCGGCAATCGGACGAAAGTGATCGCGCCGTCGACGCTCCACCCCGAATACCGCCAAACGATTGCGACCTATTTCGAGAACATTGACGCCGAGCTGGTCACGCTCGATTGCCCCGCTGGCGTACTCGATGCCGACGCCCTCGCCGCGGCGATCGACGACCGCACCGCAGCCGTCATCCTACAACAGCCGAACTTCTTCGGCTGCATCGAAGACGCCGACCGCGTTGCCGCCGTGGCGAAAGGTGCGGGCGCCCTGCTGGTGGCAGTGTTCGATCCCATCAGCCTTGGCCTCCTCAAGCGCCCCGGCGATTACGGCGCCAACATCGCAGTCGCGGAGGGTCACACGCTTGGCACGCCGATGAGCTACGGCGGCCCTTATCTCGGCATCATGGCATGCGACAACTCGCTCGTCCGCCGCATGCCGGGCCGCATCGTCGGCGAGACGACCGACCGCCGCGGCAAGAAGTGCTACGTCCTCACGATGCAAACCCGCGAGCAGCACATCCGCCGCGACAAAGCGACGAGCAACGTCTGCACGAACCAAGCCCTGTTCGCCGTCCGCGCGAGCGTCTACCTCGCCCAAGCCGGCCCGCAAGGCCTCCGCGAAACGGCGAACCTCTGCCTGCAAAAGACCCGTTACCTGGCCGAGCAGCTCTGCCAGCACGATCGGTTCAGCCAGGCGTTCGACGCGCCGACGTTCAAGGAAGTCGTCATCCGCGACGCCGAGAACAACGTCGCTGGCCTGCTCCGTGACGCGCTCGACGCCGGCTACCTCGCCGGGTTGCCGCTCGGCCGCTGGTACCCAGAACTGAGCGACTGCTTCCTGGTGGCCGTCACCGAGAAACGGACGAAGGCCGATATTGATGCGCTGGTTAAATCACTCACCGCGAAGTCAGCACGCCAACCGGCTCACGTCTAGAAACAGCGAAGAAGATTAACCGCCAAGGACGCCAAGAGCGCCAAGAAATACAAAAGACAAAACAGGAACCGCTGATGAACGCAGATAAACGCTAATGAGAAACCAATTCATCGGCGTTTATCTGCGTTCATCGGCGGTTCCCCAGTCCCCCATTGGCGCTCTTGGCGTCCTTGGCGGTTCAAAAAAGAAGTAAAAAAACAGATGCGAAATACCCGCGATACGCAGCTCTTGTTCGACCTCTCCAAGCCAGGCCGCCGCGCCGCTCGCTTGCCGGCGTGCGACGTGCCGGAAACGGCGATTGAGGACCTCCTGCCGGCCAGCGCCGTCGCCGCCGCGCCCCCCGCGCTGCCGGAGGTGCCGGAACCGCAAATCATTCGGCACTACCTCAACTTGTCGACGCTCAACATGTCGGTCGACACCCATTTCTATCCGCTCGGCAGCTGTACGATGAAGTACAACCCCAAGCGGAACGAGCGGGCCGCCGCGATGCCGGGCTTTGCCGATCTCCATCCGCTGCAGCCGGCCGAGACGATTCAGGGGATGCTCCACGTCCTCTACGAGATGCAGCAATACCTGTCGGAGATTTCGGGCCTGCCGGCCTGCTCGCTGCAGCCCGCCGCCGGCGCCCAGGGCGAGTACGCCGCGCTGCTCGTGGCCGCCGCTTACTTCCGCGACATTGGTCAGGCTGCGCAGCGCAGGAAGGTTCTCGCTCCCGACAACGCTCACGGCACGAATCCGGCGAGCGCCGTGATGGCCGGCTTCAACACGATCACCGTGAAGACCCGCAGCAACGGCGGCGTCGACATGGAAGACTTCTACAAGAAGCTCGACGATAACATTGCCGTGTTCATGATCACCAACCCGAACACGGTCGGCATCTTCGAACCGAACATGCGGGAGATCGCCGATGCGGTCCATGCCAAGGGGGGGCTCGTTTACCTCGACGGCGCCAACATGAACGCCATCCTCGGCGTCACCCGCCCCGGCGACTTCGGCGCCGACATGCAGCACTACAATCCCCACAAGACCTTCAGCGGACCCCACGGCGGCGGCGGTCCCGGCGCGGGGCCGATCTGCGTGACGGAGGTGCTGGCGAAGTATCTGCCCTCGCCGATGGTGGTGAAGGAAGAGGAGTCGGGCGTCAGGGATCAGGAGTCAGCAGGAACTTCAAGCCTCGGACGTGATCTGACTCCTGACTCCCGACACCTGACTCCTAAGTACCGCCTCGACTACAACCGCCCTCACTCGATCGGCCGCGTCCGCTCCTTCTTCGGCAACGTCGGCGTCCTGCTCCGTGCCTATTGCTACATCCGCACGCACGGGCCCGATGGCCTCCGCCGCGTCAGCGAGAACGCCGTGCTCAACGCGAATTACCTGCTCAGCAAGGTGAAGCATATCTTGCCGGTGCCGCAGGGCGATCGCTGTATGCACGAGTTCGTCGCCAGCGGTTCGAAGCTCAAGGCCGAGCGCGGCGTCGCGGCGATGGACCTCGCCAAGCGATTGCTCGACTTCGGCTACCACGCTCCGACCGTCTACTTCCCGCTGACGGTCCCCGAAGCAATCATGGTCGAACCGACGGAAACCGAGAGCAAGGAAACGCTCGACGCCTTCGCCGAGACGCTGTTCCGCATCACCGGCGAAGACCCCGAGCTGCTCCACGAAGCGCCCCACACCACGGCGATCAGCCGCCCAGACGAAGTCCAAGCAGCCCGCAACCCCATGCTCTGCTGCCGGGTTGATTAAGAAAGGATTTCACGCAAAGGCGCGAAGGCGCAAAGGGGTGCATTTGGCCTCCTGCAATTCTTCTTTGCGCCTTCGCGCCTTTGCGTGAGATAAGTACAGCAGATGACGCCCTGCCGATTGATCGTCGATCCCCCCCTCGACGGCGCCTGGAACATGGGCTTCGACGAAGCTCTTTTGGAGCAGGCCGCCGACTTGGGCGTCGCGACGCTTCGCTTCTACCAGTGGCAGGAGCCGACGCTATCCCTCGGATACTTTCAGGCCTACGACGAGCGCGACACCCACGCGGAGAGCCGCCAGGCCGCAGTCGTGCGGCGGCAAAGCGGCGGCGGCGCCCTGATGCACGATCGCGAGCTGACCTACTCCATCTCCCTCCCGGCCGACCATCCCCTGGCTCGCCAGTCGCCCCAGCTGTACGATGTCGTCCACCGCTCGCTGATTAACTTGCTTGCCGAGGAAGGGATCACGGCCTCGCTCCATGGAGATTCAGCCGGAGCCAAGCCTGCGGCAGGCGAGTCGGCGGGAGGCGTCTCCGACGCCGATTTCGCGTCGCCCCCAAATCTACCCCAGCCCTTAGAGTCGAGTCGGGATCAGAGTCCCCTCCCCCAAGAAGAAAGAGTCGCCGTAGCCGACGAACCTTTCCTCTGCTTCGCCCGCCGCACCTCGGCCGACGTCGTGCTGCCCACCGCCGTCGCTGCCGAACTGCCCGTGAAAATTGTCGGCAGCGCCCAGCGTCGGCGCCGGGGCGCCGTTCTCCAGCATGGCTCGGTGCTGCTCGATCGGTCGCCCGCAGCTCCTGAACTTGCCGGCATCAAACAAATTTCGGGCAAGTCGATCTCGCCTCAATGGCTGGTGGATCACTGGTCGAATGTGCTCGCCGCTTGCCTGCAGCTCGAGTTCCACCGGAATCAGCCAAGACATGGCGAAGATGTAATGAAGCGCGCGGAGCAGTTGCGTATCGAGAAATACGCCGCTGCCGCCTGGACCCGGCGGCGGTAATTCGCATGGAGACCTCAACGTTTCCAGCCCGATACGTACCGTAGAGGCGGCTTTAGGGCCCTAGGGAACCAGCGGATACGGATGACAGCCAATCGCCAGCCGCGATGCGCGCAAGCCGATCTCCGTGCGGGTTGCCGCGGCAGTACGCGGAATAACTCCGACGGGGGGTTTGTGATTTAGAGACGAGCGGTACAATTCCCGCAGAGTTGGGTCTGGATTTTGCTGTACTGGGTACGGCGGCCGTGTTATTCTCGCAATCTGAGCCTGTGGGGGGCTCGATTGACTATGGACACGGCCTTCGGAGAGACAGACTCAGAGTTTTTTGGGTTGATCTCACTGCGACCAACGGCTTTGGAGCGCATCGATTGCGCTTAGGGACAGCAGCCTGCGCGGTGGGCGTGGAGCTTCGCGCTCGATGTCCCGCTACGGGCAGGCTTGAAATAGAGGCTCGGCCATGGACGTTAACCTTAAAGTGCTGGAAGGCGCGAAAGTCGGCGCGAAGATTGCCATCAAAAAGCCCGAATTCACCATCGGGCGCAGCCAGGCTTGCAGCCTGTGTGCCGGTAGCAGTGCCGTCAGTCGGCAGCATTGCATGATCAGCCGTGACGAGTCGAAGGTCACGATCCGCGACATGGGCAGCCGCAATGGCACGCTCGTCAACGGCAACAAGATCGAAGGAACGGTCGAGCTTGCCTCAGGCGACGAGATCACGGTCGGCCCGTTGAAGTTCCTGCTCACCATCACCAGCAGTCTGAACAGCGTCAAGAAGCCCGAAGTCAAAAGCGTCGCCGAAGCCGTGGTCCGCACCGCGACGACGCCGAGCGACAGCATCGGCGACGACGACATCAGCAAGTGGCTGCTGGGTCCGAATTCGGCCCTCAACGAAACGCAGACCATCCGCATCGACGACACGAACGCGATTCAGAAGATGCACGCCGCAGCCGCCGAAGCGGCCAGCGCCGAGGTCCAAGCAGCTGAGGCGGCCGAGTCGGAAAAGCCGACCGACCACTCGGGCAAACCCGCGAAGCCCGAGCCCGGCAAACTCCCCAAGGTTGCCGACAAGTCGGGCACAAAGGACAGCCGCGAAGCGGCCGTGGAGGCCCTCCGCGCCTGGAGCCGCCGCCGCTAAGAACCTTCGGCGACCTCCTGACGTACAATCAAAGCCACCGGCTCGACCGGTGGACGACTCGCCGAGAACCTTGGCGCTAGCTTCGTCCACCCGCCGAGCAGGTGGCTTTCAGTTTACTCCCGCCCACGCGATTCACCCTGCTCTACCGCCGATGGATATCCAACGCCAACCTCGCGCCCAGAAGCCCAAGGCCGCGTTACTCGGACTCGCCTTCGACGCCGACGACGGCCAGAAGCGAATCACGCGGGGTCCGAATTTTCTGCTCGCCGGCGGCTCCAAGGAGACCCACGGCATGCTGCAAGAGACGGCCATCAAGATCAACGAGCGTCTGACCAAAGCCGGCAAGCAGCTCGCCGACGTCTCGGTCAACGAGCTCCGCGATATCGTCGCCGATATTCAGCGCTGATTAACCTACTTGCGTCATTCTGAGCGCAGCCACGTATCTAGACGCTCGCTATCGACGCCAGATCCCGCGTTCCGCTCGGGATGACGGAGTTTCCTGGTCCGCTAAAACGCAGCAACGGCCGCCGACAATCGTCGGCGGCCGTTGCTGCATTAGCGATCTGCGGCAAATTCAATTAGAATCCCGCGGTCTCGAATTCCTCTTCCTGGCTCATCACGCCTTCGCCCATCACCTCGCCCTCGGCGGCAAGCATCGCCCGCCCGGCCGGAGAGAGTCGCACGTAGCCCAGCCCGCGAATCACTTCCAGCACTTCGCTGCAGGTCGGGAACATCCGGCCGTTCTTGCGCTTGTATTCGTCCATCGCGTTCATGAACTCGACTTCCTCAATCGAGTAGTCGCGTTCGCAAGTGGTCGGGTCGATCTGCCGGCGGCGCTGCACCTTGGCCCGACGTTCCAGTGCCGGCGCGGGGGCCGACTCCTCGTTGCGGCGGCGGTCGATCGTCACCATCTCGTCGCCGGCCTTCGTGCTCTTCCGCGAGGCCGAACGGGGAGTCGCGGCGGTGCGTTGCTTGGGAGCGGCGGCCGTCTTCGACGGGGCGGACTTGCGAGCGGCGACGGCGGGGGACTTCTTAGCAGCCATGGCGAGGTGTTCTCCGTTCGATGGGAAAGCCCGTGGCGGGCGGTCGGCGGGACGGCGGGCACGGTGTCCCTGACGCTAGCAGAGATCGGTCCACGGCGGCGAGAAAGTAGACCGACTAGGAAAAATAGCACACTTAAGGGGTCTTGCCGGCTTGATCGGCTGGTACGGATCAGCGAACCGCTCCGGCCCTGCGGCCGGATCGTCGGAAGGGTCGTTACAGGGTGTTTTGACGGCGCCCATTAACCGGTTCAGCCGGCGCTCAGATCGCCGGCCACCTCCGGGCCGACGTTTCACCCCGCCAGGATGGCCGGGCGATGGGAAGCGAGGTTGCGACGACCCGGGCCCGTCGCTACCATCCCCGCGCGACCAGACTGGCCGGCTCCATTGATTCCACCCGGCCCACTCGTCGAGGAGCTTCCGATGCCATCCCCCTTCACCTACTGCCGACTCGCCGTCGGGCTGGCCGCCGCCTTGGCCCTGGCCGCCGGCTGCAGCCAGGTGACCTCGACCGCGCTGAATTCCGAGGGGGTCCGCCTCTATCAAGCCGGCAACTATCAGCAGGCCGCCGACTCGTTTCAACGCGCCATCGCGAACGACCCCAAATCGGCCACCAGCTACTACAACCTGGCCGCCGCGCTCCATAAATCGGGCAAGCTGACGAACAACCCCAACGACCTCGCCCAGGCCGAACGCTACTACAACCAGTGTCTGGAGTACGACCCGAATCACGCGGAGTGCTACCGCGGGCTGGCGGTGTTGCTCGTCGAGACTGGCCGCACCGACGCCTCGTTCCGCTTGCTCGAGGGCTGGTCGGCCCGCAGCCCGCAGCTGGCCGATCCGAAGATCGAGCTGGCTCGCTTGCTCGAAGAGCAAAACAACTCACAGCTCGCCTCGGCGCGCCTGGTCGAAGCGCTCGCGATCGACCCGAACAACCCGCGCGCCCTCACCGCTCTTGGCCGGCTCCGCGAAGTGCAAGGCGATCGCGCGCAAGCGCTTGCCAACTATCAGCGCTCACTCTCGGTGAACCGCTACCAGCCCGAGATCTCCGCGCGCGTCGCGGCGCTGCAAGCTTCCGGCGCCGGAGCCGGGATGCCGGCCTCGCCGCTGGTTAATCCGACGCCGGGAACACGGACCGCCGATCAGTGGCAGTCTTCGGTGCGATATTAGACGGGTGTCAGTGGTCCGTAGTCAGTAGTCAGTCGCGGAAATGCCAAACTTCCATTCGCAACTGACCACTGACAACTGACTACGGACATTACCGCACGCGATCCCCCCGCCGGGCGTGCAGACGCTCGAGCAAATCGCTCGCCGCGTCAAGGGAAGCGGCGCCGTCGCAACGGCCTGCGTAGTCTCGACAGCGCTCGCGCACCTCATCTGACGCGAGCAATGCCCCCAACGTCGCCGCCACGCGCGTCGCTTTGAACTTCTCCTCGGGAACGATCGCTCCCACCCCGAGTCGAGCCAGCCGCGTTCCGTTATCGAGTTGGTCGTACGCCATCGGCATCACCACTTGCGGCAGCGCACACGCCAGACCCTGCGCGCATGTCCCGATTCCGCCATGATGAACCAGCGCCGCCGCGCGCGGCAGCAACTGGCTGAACGGCACGAACCCAAAGTGCCTGACGTTCGCCGGAAGTTGCTGCGGCAACTGGTCCGGGTACTTCGTCATCAACACGCCGCGCCGACTAAGTTGCACGCACACGTCAGCGGCCGTCTGAAAAAAGTCCGTCGCCTGGACGTTGGCCGAGCCGGGCGCGAAGACAATCGGCGACTCGCCGGCGTTCAAAAACTCATCGACTTCCGCGCTCAACTGCTGCTCCGCTGGCGGGTCCCACAACGGGAACCCGACCAGCGCCGTGTGCGGCGGCCAATCGGGTTGCATCGGCCCGAACCAATCGGGAAACAATCCCAGCACCAACTGCGGCGAGTTGTTGTACTGCGTGAAGATCCGCGCCACCGCCGGCAAGCCATGCCGCGCGCGCAGCTTGTTCACCGCCGGCGCAATCAGCGGATCGATCTTCCACTTGTCCGCCGCCCAAAAAACGCCGCGCTTCGCCCAGCGCGGCCACGTCGCCATATTCGGCACGCCCATGTAGCGCGACGTCTCATGCACGGTCGTCAGCGCCATCGGGGCGAAATGCACTGTCGCCAGCGGCACGTCGTGCCGCTCATGATAGATGCGGCTTGCCATGTCGAGCCCATGGGCCGCGAGCACCGTCTCGCCCGGCGTCACCTGAGACTCAAGCAGCGCGTAGACTTCATCCAAGTAATGGGCCGCGCCGCGCGTCAGCACCAGCGTCAGCCCGCGCTGCGGGTGCCACAGATCGGGATGCTGCATCAGTTCCCGATACTCATCCGCCGTCCCCAGCGGCAACATTTCCAGGCCGGCGCCTTCCACTACCGATTGGAAATAGGGGTTCACGATCACCGACACGCGATGCCCACGCGCCCGCACCGCCGCCCCCAGCCCGACCATCGGCAGCACGTCGCCGTAGCTGCCAAACGCGCTGAGAATCAGATGCATCGCCCCGTTTCCATCACCCGGCCGTAGAAGATCGTGGAACTGGGCTCAATCGTCGCACGCCCTCGCCGAACCGACAACCCCGCTCGCGGCGAGACCGACGTTGCGATTGCCCTGCACTGCGATGACAATGGAGTTCGTCAGTGGTCCGTTGTCAGTCGTCAGTTGCCAAAAGGCCTGCATTTCAATCGCAACTGACAACGGACCACTGACAACTGACATTCCTCCCCAAGTCGATTCATTCCTAACGATTCCAGTCGAATGCCCCCCCAACCGCCGGAAGATGACGACGACTTCGAGCTCGAACTCGAGCCGGTCGATCCCGAGATCATCGCCCACGCCCAAGCCCGCGCGCAACACACCGTCGAGTCGGCCGTCAAAAAGATCGACGTCGACGAACTCTACGAAGGCCACAGCGGCTACAGCGATCTCGAGCTCAATCTCAGCGGCCTGAAGTCGTTCCGCTTCACCACCCGCACGCTGCTGCTGATCACCGCCATCCTCGCGATCGGGATGACGGTGAAACTCATCCTCGGCGGTTGCATGGCGATCTTCCTGGGCATGGTCGCCGCCGTCGCCCTCGGCTGGTACTGGGTGTCCAAACTCGATCGCCAGCAAGAATCGGAACGCGCCCGTCGCCGCGAAGATTTCTTCGCAAGCAAGGGACGCCCCGCGGCGGGAACCGCAACTGCACCGGGAACGGCGCCGCCGATGCCTGCATCGCCATTCGACCCCGAACTCCCCGCCGCGGCCGATGTCGAGCCCCTGGAGAAGCCCCCCTTCTTCGACGTGAAGTTCGCCTTCTCGATGCAGGAGCTCTTCATCACGATGACCGCCGCGGCCATCGCCATGGGTCTATCGATGCTAATGCCGCGCGAGTACCTCGCCATGATCCTCGGCTTCATCGCCCTCGGCGGCCTCGTGACCAATGCCTCCGGATATGTCCCGCCCCGCCTGGTCGTCCTCGGTTGGTGGCTGCTCATGGTTTTCTACCTCGCCGTCAGCCTCTTCGCCGCAACGAGTTCAGCCGGTCCTTAACTTCGGAAAAACCAGAATGACGAAATCCGAATGACGAATGAAACACGCTTGCGTTCGTCATTCGGATTTCGTCATTCGTCATTAATTCCCAAGCATCCTGCGAGCTTCAACTCCCTACGCTAGCTCAATGTCTCAAACAATCACCGACTACGTCTGCACCGCCTGCGGCTGTCTCTGCGACGACCTCACGCTCACCATCGAGGGCCGCCGCATCGCGCGCGTCGAGCCCCCCTGCCCTGTCGCTGCCGCGTTCTTCTTGGGGGAACGCCCCGCACCGCCGGCAGCCGCGATGATTGACGGCCAGCCCGCCGAGCTCGAAGCCGCCCTCGCCCGCGCCGCTGAAATCTTGCAGGCCGCCAGCGCCCCGCTCCTCTTCGGCCTGCAACACGCCACGGTCGACGCCCAGCGCGCCGCCGTGGCGCTTGCCGACCGCCTCGGCGCGACGATCGACCCCACCGACGCCGCGGGCCGCAGCCAAAATCACGCCGCCATCCAGACGCTCGGCGCCGTCACCGCCACGCTCGGCGAAGTCGCCGACCGCAGCGACCTGATCGTCTACTGGAACTGCAACCCTGCCGTCACCCATCCGCGCCACCTCGAGCGCATCGCCCGCCACCCGTATGCAGCCCCGGGCGAACACCCGACGAAGCGGCGCGTCATCGTCGTCGCTCCGGAGCGAAATGCTTCGACCTCGCTTGCCGACGACGCCCTCACGCTCCGCACCGACAGCGACCTCGCCTCCCTCGCCGTCGTCCGCGCCATCGCCGCCGCGGCCACGCCGGCAGACGTGCGGATCGAGAACGAGGACCAGGTAGAGCGTCAAACGGGGGCTTCTCTAGCCCAATGGGCGTACCTCGCCGAGCGATTGAAGCATGCCCGTTACGCGGCGATCTTCTACGCGCCCGATAAGTCCGATCCCGGCGGCGCCGATCCCATCGCCCACTCGATCACCGAGCTCGTCCGCGACCTCCACCGCCACACCCGGGCCGTCGCGCTCCCCTTGGGCGAACCGGGCAATGCCGCCGGCGCCGCTCAGGTCCTCGCCTGGCAGACTGGCTTCCCCAACGCCGTCAACTTCGCCGCCGGCTATCCGCAAAGCGTCCCCGGCGAGTCAACCGCTGGTGCGATCCTCGAACGCGGCGAAGCCGACGCAGCGATCGTTATCGCCGCCGACCCACTCAATCCGCCAACGACGGCTCTCTCCGCCGCCGCGCAAGATCACTTAAAGCAGATTCCGACGATCGTCCTCGACGATCACGCCACCGAAACGGCGAAGCTAGCGGCCGTCGCCATCTTCACGCCGACCTTCGGCATTGAAACTTCGGGAGAAGTCTTCCGCAGCGACAACATCGCCCTCCCCCTCCGCGCTGCGATCGCGCCGACTCGCCCCACAGCCGAAGAATTAATGCAACGTCTCCTGGCACTTATGAATTGAACCGCCAAGAGCGCCAAGGAAGAATTTGGGAACCGCCGATGAACGCAGATAAACGCGGATGAATTAATTTCTTATTTGCGTTTATCTGCGTTCATCGGCGGTTCCTATTTTGTCTGTTGTATTTCCTTGGCGCTCTTGGCGTCCTTGGCGGTTAACTCTTCTCACGCCAACGTCAAAGCGAAGCCCGCCGCACCTCGATCGGGTGCGCCAAATCCTGCTCGATTACGCCATGATCCTGTAGCCAAATCGTGACGCACCAGCACACCAGCGCCCAAGAAGCTCCCACGGCCCAACCGGCCAGCACGTCGCTCGGCCAATGAACCCCTAAGTAGACGCGGCTCACGCCAACGGCGCCCGTCACCAGCATCGCCACGCCGATGAGCAAGATCTTCAGCCGGCGTCGCGGCACAAATCGCGACGCCACCATCCCCAGCGTCAGATAGACGGCCGCCGCCATCGTGGAATGTCCGCTGGGAAAGCTCGACGTGTAGACCATCGACCCGTGCGGCACCAAGTCGGGCCGCGGTCGATCGAACGACTGCTTCAGCGCCGTCGCCAGCAAGATGGCGCCGGCGCCGGCGATGGCGACGTAGATCGCAGCGCGGTGCATCGAAGCCAGCCAGAAAAACGAGACGACCGTGGCGGTGATCAACGATAGCACAGCCACGCCGCCGAGCGCCGTCATGTCCCGGCCGACCTCCTCCACCCAACGCGGACCGATCGGATCGGCCAGGTCGTCCGGCATACGCATCGCCAGCAATATTCGTTCGTCCAAATCGCCGGTCGAGCCGCGCACCACCGCCCGCGACAAACTAAAAAAGCCAATCGCGAGCAGAGCGGAGACCACCGCCAAAATCAGCGCCGAGCGCGTCCACCGCCGATGCTCGGCCAGCGTCTCGCTCGCCAAGCTCGTCTTGTCGCTGCTTGCCATCACATTTCCCTAACCGCATTAGTTTTAAGCGCCAAGGACGCCAAGGGACGACATGCGTTTAACCACGAAACAGACGAAAGTAATAAAAGTTAATGCCATCCTCTCTTCATACTTCTCTGCGCCTCTGCGAGAGATCTCACCAAAAGCCCAAATTTCTCGCAGAGGCGCAGAGAGGCAGCCAGAGACACTCTATCCTGCTTTCGTTCATTTCATCAGTTTCGTGGCCAATCTCCCCGCCCCGGCATTTCCATGGCCGACGGCGGTTGCTTTCTCCCTCTCAAAAATCTCAAAACTACCCTGCAGAAAATGGCCACCCAATCCGCTAGGCTTCTGTTGCAGCACGCTCCGGCAACTTGCTATCTAGCCCCGGGCTCCGCCCGGGGGTCGGCCTCCATCCCGGCGAGTGTCGCCCCGCGAACTGCTACCCCCCAACGAAGAACCTATTTCAACCGTCGACACGACGCGCAACTACCACAGAGCAGACAGAGAGCCCAGAGAAGACGACCAGCGGATCATCTCCCTTCGCTGGTCTCTGAGCTCTCTGTGGTTAAATCATTATCCGCTCAGCATTCCAAGCATGACGGCCGTTGAAGTTGGCTTCGGAGCCGGGGCCGAAAACTCTCCGACGACCTATCCTGTCCCTTCGACTTCCGTCGCGACACAAACGACAAAAATCGCCACGCCAAAATCATAACCTCAATCAAATCAGCAACTTAAGCCGAGCGAATTATGTCGCCAAAAACAACGTTCGCCACCTAACGCCAAAACGACAAAAATCACTAGCAACAACTCCGCGGCCACCCGACCCGCCAGCATCCAGCCCCCATGCCCCTCACCAAGATCACCGGCGGCAAGCTTTACGACCCAACCAACGGCGTTGATGGCGAGGTGCGCGATCTCTGGATCGAAGGCGGCCGAATCGTCTCCCCGCCCGCCGACCCCACAATCCACCCCGCCCGCGTCATCAACGCTAGCGGCTTAGCGGTGATGCCCGGCGGCGTCGACATCCACTGCCACATCGCCGGCCCCGCCGCGAACGCCGCGCGGATCATCACCCCTGACCAACGTCGCGGCGAAGGCAACGTCCTCCGCCGCAGCGATCTCACCCGCAGCGGCACGCTCGGCTCGGTCCCCAGCACCTTCGCCACCGGCTACAAGTACGCCGGCCTCGGCTACACCACCGCGTTCGACGCCGCGATCGCCCCGCTCGGCTCTCGCCACGCTCACCTTGAATTCGCCGACACTCCCTGCATCGACAAAGGTTGTTTCATCCTCATGGGGAACAACCAGTACGCCCTCGAAGCCATCGAAGCGAACGACCCCGCGCGACTGCGGATGTTCATCGCGTGGCTCCTCGGCGCCACGAAGGGGTACGCCCCCAAGCTCGTGAACCCCGGCGGCGTCGAAGTTTGGAAGCAGTCCTCAACCGCCCGCGGCCATGGGCTCGACGATCCGATTCCCGGCTACAAGATCACCCCGCGCGCCGTCATCCGCGAGATTGTCGCCGCCGCCAACGACCTCGGCCTGCCCCACCCCGCGCACATCCACTGCAACCAGCTCGGCATGCCGGGCAACTGGCGCACCACGCTCGCCACGATGGAAGCAGTCGAGAGTCGCCGCGCGCACTTTGCCCACATCCAGTTCCACAGCTACGGCGGCGGCGAGGGGGACGAGTTTAGCATGTCGAGCCGCGTCGCCGACCTGGCCGACTATGTGAACGCCCATCCCAACCTGACCGTCGACGTCGGACAGGTGATGTTCGGCGACGCCGTCGCAATGACCGCCGACGGCGCAGCCGGCTACTTCCTCCACAAACTCTACGGCAACCGCTGGTTCAATTGCGACGTCGAAGTCGAAGCTGGCTGCGGCGTCACGCCGATCGAGTATCGCCGCAAGTCGATCGTCCACGCCCTGCAGTGGGCGATCGGCCTCGAGTGGTACTTGCTCGTCGACGATCCGTGGCAGGTGATGATGAGCACCGACCACCCTAACGGCGGCTCGTTCCTTGCGTATCCGCAGATCATCCGCCTGCTGATGGATCGCGAGTTCCGCCGCGCGGCGTTCGCCCGCTGCCCTGCCGCCGTCCGCGAGCGTTGCATTCTCGGCGACCTCGACCGCGAGTACACGCTGAGCGAAATCGCCGTCATCACCCGCTCCGGCCCCGCGCGAGCGCTCGGCCTCAAACAGAAAGGCCACCTCGGCGCCGGCGCCGACGCCGACGTGACGATCTACACGCCGAGCGAGAACTATCAGGAGATGTTCGAGCTGCCGCGGATGGTGATCAAAGCGGGCGAGACGATCGTCGACCAAGGCGAGCTCCGCGCGACTCCCGACGGCGTCGCCCTGCACAACGCCCCCGCGTTCGACCAAGACCGGCTCCCCGCCCTGGAGTCGTGGTTCAACGACCATTACTCGTTGAAGATAAAGAACTACGCCCTGGCGTAGCTCCCTCACGTTTCGGATCTGTGGGATGCAGATCTGTGGGATGTAGATTTGCGGGATGTAGATTTGTGGGAGGCGTCTCCGACGCCTATACGGCGCCGCAACAAGCCGCGGCCAGCAAACCGTCATCGGGGCCGGAGACCCCTCCCACAAGCGCCGCCAACTTCTCCTAGGCTGGTTTCTCGGAAATTAAAAACTTCCGAATCCACCCCTAAGGCGACTCCGAACACTTCCACACAGGGCCCTGTTTTGTTGTAGACGAGTCGCCCACCCTGGGCGGCTCGGACCGATTGCTATCACCGCAAATGGAATCTCTACCATGAAACTAGCCATGTATGCACTGTCGTTGGCGGCGTTTGCCGTCCTCACTCAACCCGCCCAGGCCGGCAAATGCTGGAAGAGCCAAGTCGCTCGGGCGCCACGGCACTACGTCGCCGCCGAGGCGGAAAAGCCCAAGACCATCGTTGAGACCGCGGCCGGGATCGAAGATTTCAGCACGCTGGTCGCGGCCGTGAAGGCAGGCGGACTGGTCGAAACGCTCTCCGGCAAGGGCCCGTTCACGGTCTTTGCTCCCACGAACGAAGCGTTCGCCAAGCTCCCCAAGGGCACCGTGGAAGATCTGCTGAAGCCTGAGAACAAGGAAAAGCTCGTTGCGATCCTGACCTACCACGTCGTCCCCGGCAACGTGATGGCCGCCGACGTCGTCAAGGTCAAGGAAGCCAAGACGGTTCAAGGGGGCAAGGTGAAGGTTACCGTCGACGGCGACGAGGTGATGATTGACAAGGCAAAGGTCTTGAAGACCGACGTCGAATGCTCCAACGGCGTGATCCATGTCATTGACTCAGTCCTGCTGCCGAAATAGATTGCGATGCGACCGGCACGGGGCGCGGCTTTCTCGCCCGCCCCGCCGCCGGGCCGTTTCTCAATTGAAGAGAGAGCCGTTGTCGGACCCCGTGAACAGCGTGATGGCCCGCGTCGCCTCCGGCGACCCCGCCGCCATGGAAGATTGCCTTGCCCGCTACGGCGGGCTCGTGTGGTCGCTCGCGCGCCGCTTTTCGCCGACCAACGCCGACGCGGAAGACGCCGTTCAGGAGGTCTTCATCGAGGTCTGGCGTCACGCCCAGCGCTACGATGAGTCGATCGCCTCGGAGCCGACGTTCATCGCGATGATCGCGCGCCGCCGCTTGATAGACCGCCAGCGCCGCCGCGACCGTCAACCGCAAACCACCGCCTGGGACGACACAACCCTTCCGCAGAGCGCTCGCGACCCCGCCGAGTGGCTGCAGGTTTGCGACGACGCCAATCGAGCTCGCGAGAAAATGCAGGAGCTCTCGAGCGAACAGCAGCGCGTCTTGAAGCTCGCCTTGGAGGGGGGCTGTTCGCAGTCGGAAATCGCCGAAAGACTTCAGCTGCCCCTTGGCACCGTCAAAACACACGCTCGTCGCGGGCTGATCAAACTCCGCGAACTGCTGGCCGCGAATGCCGACAAGCTCACCGGGAAAGGAGGCGTCGCATGAGTAGCGGACCTTCTTCCCACGACCGTCGCCACGAACTCCTCGCCGACCGGGCCCTGTTTGGCCTGACCGCCGAGGAACTGCGCGAGCTCGAATTTCTGGGCGGCGACGATGCGGCCATCGACGAACTCGCGCTAACCGCCGCGGCGCTCGACCTTGGCCTGCATGGCCACGCGATGGCCCACGAATCGCTGCCGGACCAGCTGCGGCAACGGACGCTTCAGGGAGTGCGGAAGGCTGTGGCAGAAGAGCGCAAGGCGCTGCCGTCGATCGTGCCCGGCTCAGTGGAACGCCGCGTCGCTAACGAGCTCCCGCGTCGCGATTGGCTTGGCTGGGCGGTGGCGGCCGCGGCGCTGGCCGTGGCGGCGTTCTCGCTCGGCCGCCAACCAAATCTTGGCGACTTGTCGCCGTTCGACTTGAGATCGGAGCTACTGGCAGCGGCCAATCGCGATCCCGGCAGCGTCTTCCAAGCCGATTGGACCAAGACCGAAGACCCGGCCGCGAAGGCCGCCAGCGGCAAGGTCATTTGGTCGGACAAACTGCAGCGCGGCGTGATGGAATTTAGCGGCCTCGAGGCCAACGATCCGAAGCAGAATCAATATCAACTTTGGATCTTCGACGCCGATCGCCCCGAGGCGACCCCCGTCGACGGCGGCGTGTTCGATATTCCCGCCGGCCAAAAAGAAGTGGTCGTTCCCATCGATGCGCGACTGCCGATCACCAAGGCGACGCTCTTTGCCATCACGGTGGAGAAGCCGGGCGGCGTGGTCGTCTCCGACCGCAAGCGCCTGCCGCTGCTAGCTCCCGTGCCGAAGCCGGAGGATGCCGCCAAAGATCCGCCCGCAGCGGAATCGAACGAGTAGTAGCGCACACCCGCTTGCAGCCCCGGGCTCCGCCCGGGGGTCGGTTTCCATCGCGGTAGAGATCGTCGCGCGTGGTGCTACCCCCCGGCGGAGCCGGGGGCTGAAAGTATTTTCTGCGCTCTAAACGCCGCGATCATCATTCGATAGAAGCGCGAGCGCCGCTTGATACTCCTCCGGAGTATTACAACTCAGCAGCGTCCGCAATTCAGGATCGACGCGACGCAGCTGCTCCACCGGCAACTCCTTCAGCCGCATCCCCGGCGACCGCAGCGCCCCCTGAAGCGATGATCGCCCCCCGTCGCGATAGGCCCGCAACGTCGCCGCGCAACTCGGCCGGTAGACGGCGTTCAACGGGTAGAGCCGTTCGCCATCGCGTGGCACGGCAGCATCAATTCCAGACTCCAGCGCCGCGAAGAGCGCCCCGACGAACGCCGGCTCCAACAACGGTACATCACATGCGGTGACGAATGCCGCCGCGACGTTAGTTGGCAGCGCCGCCAGTCCATCAACGAGAGCCGGCAACGGCCCTTGATCGGCTGCGCGGTCGCGAATGATCGTCGCCGCCCAGGGTAACGGCGGCAGATGCTGGTCTGCGGCGGCAACCAGCACGATCTGCTCCCGCGGCACGCTCTCAGCCACCAGCCGCATCACGCGCGCCAGCATCGTCTCGTCGCCAAACGGCAATGACGCTTTGTCGCGCCCCATGCGTCGACTCCCGCCGCCGCAGAGGATGAGGGCGCCGCGGCGTGCTCGCTCGATTTCGTCGGCGGTGTTCACCAGCGCAGTCCGGCGGGAGAATCACTATACTGGAGCGAGCGCCAATAGCTCGCTTCGCAGCCATCGCATTGTGTCCCATGACGCTCCGATTGATCAATCGCGTCGACGATCAAATCCCCATTGAGATGCCGGGGCTGACGCCCGGCTTGCTCGCTAGGTTGTCGCTAGACGAGATTCGACGAATGCCGGTACGCCGGGGCAGCCGCGAGGTCCTGCTAGGCGACCTCTTCTTGGTCAATGGCGACCCCACCGACGAAGAATGGATGGTGGCGGGCGATTGCCGCAACGTGCACGGTATGGGCAGCGGCAGCGGCTCCGGATCCATCGTCGTTCTCGGACCGATCGGCCCGCGCGCTGGGTTCGCCATGCGCGGCGGACGGATCGAAATCTGCGGCAACGCGGGAGATTGGCTCGGCGCCGAGATGCGCGGCGGCGTGATTCGCGTGCGCGGCACTGCCGGCTCGCACGTCGGCGCCGCGACGCCTGGCGCCAAGCGCGGTATGGCGGGGGGCACGATCCTCATCGACGGAAATGCGGGCGACGAAGTCGGAGTCCGGATGCGTCGCGGCCTGATCGCCGTCGCCGGTTCGGCCGGCGCGAACCTTGGCTTCCGCATGTTGGCCGGAACGATTCTGGTCTTCGGCAGTACCGGCCCGCACGTCGGTATGGGAATGCGGCGCGGCACGATCGGCGTTTTCGGAAGCCCACCCCCGACGCTTCTCCCCACCTTCCAGTCCGGTTACCACGGCCCGCTGCCGATGTTGCGGATGCTGCAGCCGCAACTCGCGAGCGAGTCGTTCGCTCCGGAGCAGTTGTCACAACTGGCGACTGCCGTTGAACTCTTCCACGGCGACACGCTCCAACTCGGCCGCGGCGAAGTGCTGCTCGCGCAATAATTCTAGCCCCTGGCTCCGCCAGGGGGTCGGCCTCCATTCCGATAGGCCATGTCCCACGGTGCGTTACCCCCTGGCGGAGCCAGGGGCTGCGAGCGCATGTCAGATCAATCACTAGACAACTGCCGCAACCCTCGACATCATTCAGCGATGATCACGCTCGACTCTTCTCTTACGCCCCAATCGCTCCTCCCGGCGTGCGAGCGGCTCTGGTCGCTCGCGACGCCTAAGCTTCGCCGCATCGCCGCGCAGTTCCCTCACAACGCCCCTTCGCCCGTCATCACCCGCGCGGGTCGCTACGAACCGCAAGGCTGGACCGAGTGGACCCGCGGCTTTCAGTACGGCTCGGCGCTGCTCGCATTCGACGCCACGAACGACGCGGAGCTCCTCGCCATCGGCCGCGACGGCGCCCGCCGCGACATGGCGGCGCACGTGCTCCATTTCGGCGTTCACGACCATGGGTTCAACAACGTCAGCACCTACGGCGCGATGCGGCGGTTGATCCTCGAAGGACGCCTGCCAAACGATGCAAACCAACTGGAATACTACGAGCTCGCCCTCAAAGCATCCGCCGCGGTCCAGGCGTCGCGCTGGAGCTCGATCGAGAGCAATGGCGGCCACATCTATTCGTTCAACGGCCCCCACTCGCTCTTCAGCGACACCATGCGTTCGCTCCGCGTGCTGGCGATCGGTCATCAACTCGGCGCCCAGGTTCGCGGCGAGAACGACGCCCCGATCAATCTCCTTGAGCGATTGGTGAAGCATGCCCGCGCAACTGCCTTGTACAACGTCTACTACGGCGAGGGGCGGGACGCCTACGACATCAGCGGCCGCGTCGCTCATGAGAGCATTTTCAATGTGAACGACGGTCGCTATCGCTGCCCCAGCACGCAGCAAGGCTATTCGCCGTTCACCACCTGGACGCGCGGACTGGCGTGGGTGATCCTCGGCTATGCAGAACAACTCGAATTCCTCGACGCCTTGAGCGACGCCGATCTCGACCCTTTCGGCGGTCGCGGCGAAATTGAAGCCCTGATGGTTCGCGCGGCCACTGCGACGTGCGACTTCTTCATCGAGCAAACGCCGACCGACGGCATCACGTACTGGGATACCGGCGCGCCTGGGTTGGTCCGCCTCGGCGACTATCTCGATCGTTCTGCCGATCCGCTGAACGCCCACGAACCAGTCGATAGTTCGGCGTCGGCGATTGCTTGCCAGGGGCTGCTGCGATTTGGCCGCCGCTTGCAAGAGCGGGGCGAATGCGAAGCCGGCGATCGCTATTGGCTGGCAGGACTCACGGCCCTCCGCTCGTTGCTACAAGAGCCCTATCTCGCCACCGATCCGCAGCACGACGGAATCTTGCTGCACGCGATCTATCATCGGCCGCGGAACTGGGACTACACGCCGCCAGGTTCAATCGTTCCCCACGGCGAAGCCTGCATGTGGGGGGACTATCATCTACTGGAGGCGGCTCTCTATGTTGAGCGCCTCGCCCGCAACCAACCCTACTACGCTTTTCACTTGCCGCTCGCGGCTTAGCCTTTCACATTGAACCGCCAAGGAAAGAATTCGGAACCGCGGATGAACGCCGATGAACGCAAATGAAGAAGGAGCTGATTTATCTGCGTTTGTTTGCATTCACCCGCGGCGCCAAAAGAGCAGTTCTTCGTCGTGCCCGTCGTGTCGTCGTGGTTCCATCCTGATTCATGAACACTAACTCCACTAAAACCGCATTCGTCACCGGCGGGAGCCGCGGGATTGGCTTTGGCATCGCCCAGTCGCTCGCGGCTGAAGGCTGGCGATTGGCGATCAACGGCGTGCGAGCCGAGAACGACGTGCAGGAACCGCTCGCGCTGCTTCGTAAGTCGTCTCCCGAGGTGATCTACGTCCGCGGCGACGTTTCCAGCGCTGACGACCGCATCGCCTGCCTCGATGAAATTCGCGCAAAGTTCGGCCAACTGAATCTGCTCGTCAACAACGCCGGCATCGCCCCGCGTGTCCGCGCGGACATACTCGCAGCAACCGAAGAATCGTTCGATGAGATGATAGGCGTCAATCTGAAAGGTCCCTACTTTCTGACCCAAGCAGTCGCAAAGTGGATGGCCGACCAGCGGGGCGCTGACGCCGCGTTCGACGGCTGCATCGTCAACATTTCGTCGATCTCCGCCGAAGTCGCCTCGATCAACCGCGGCGATTACTGCATGGCCCGCGCCGGCACGAGCATGGCGACCAAGCTGTGGGCGGTCCGCCTCGCCGAGTTTGGCGTTCGCGTCTACGAAATCCGGCCCGGCATCATCGCCACCGACATGACGGCCGGAGTGAAAGAGAAGTACGATCGCATGATCGCGGACGGCCTCACGCTCGAACGGCGATGGGGCCAGCCGGAAGACGTCGGCCGCGCCGTCGCGGCGCTGGCGCGCGGCGAGTTTCCTTATGCCACTGGCCAAGTCGTGAACATCGACGGCGGGATGATGATCGGGCGGCTGTAAGACAAGCGCTTGCCTATTGGCGCGCGATAGGATCAGCAGCTGCGCCGCCTGACCGTCGAAAGCTAATCGGAGACGGCAACCTCAAGCGCATGCTTCAAGCCGCCCGCCGCGAAGGGTCTGCCCCGCGCAACAGTCGTCGGGTTGCCAGCGTGCGCTCCAGGCAGGCTCGAGCCTGGCAGAGTCGGCATGGCGGGTAGACGAGGCCGCCGCATTCTTTGCAGCGCACAGGACTCGCCAGCGGTCGGCGCGGAATACTCCGCACGCCTTCCCCAGCCCATACGCGACCGTGATCGCCGCGCTCTCCTTTGGCCATGGCGGCGATAATCCCGCGACTGATGCCAAGTCGCTTCGAGATTTCGCGGTGAGAGAGGTCGCCGCGGTCCAGTTCCCGACGGATTTCCATAATCAATGAAGCGGAAAGCATGGTTCATACCTCATGTTGATGGTTTGAGAATGTGGAAACGTTGCCACGCGATTAGCGCAGCCGCTGCCCGTCGGCCAGTGGTAGTTACGCGGCGTCCTGATCAGTCCAAAAGTCGCCCCGCTCGGGCAGCGCCTCGTAGTCGTCATCGGGAAGCAGGGCATCCCAGTACTCGGCGTCAAGTTCGAGCAACGACTCGTCGTCGCACTCCTCGAATGTGGGATGGAGCGGGGAATCGAACGGCCGATCGTTAGCTTCCGGCTGCTCGAACGGCAGAATATCCGCGCGTTCAGGTCGTTTTCGCGGGCGCATGGGAGGTTCTCCTGTTTGCGGCGCTGAAGTCGAAAAAAGTCGGCCAAGCGTGCCGCCGCGTTGCTAGCAAGCCTGACGCCACGAGCAAGAACCTAACAAATCGCGCGGCCAAAAACTATACACTTGTTCACTAAATTTGCAGGTTTCTTGCGCGCTCGAAAACGAGGCCCCGACGTACACGCTGTCGAAAAAAACGGCGCTCCGCCGACGAACGCTGAGCGGACTGCGCGAGTGGGAAATCGTTCCTCGCGATCGCGTCGCCGCAGGCCAGCGACCGGGCGACGGGGACGAAACGGGTGGATCGGGATGGCGCGACAGGCCGGCTATTTCCCCAGCTGGCCGAGCGACGCCCGGAGCATTTCGTCCATGCGTCCGTCAGTCCGGCGCAGCTCGTCACGCATGGCGGCATTCAGCTGATCCGCTGCGGCCATGGCGTCGTTGGTTCGACCGAGATGTTGATTGACGACGCACAACCCGGCGTACACGAATGGCCGCAAGGGCGAATCGGGCGATTCTGCTTCGGTCGTCTGGGACAACGATTGCAGAATGGGCAACGCGGCCGCGTAGTCGGGAGACGTCGCGTCGAAGAGGTAGTATCGCACCAGACCTACGTCGGCCAGTTCGTAGATGTATGCGTCCTCATTGGGAAAGTATCGCCTCACCGCGCGCCACGCCGCTTCGCTGGGGGCAATGTTCGCTTGAAACAGCTGCGCCCACGCGCTGTCCCGTTTCTGGACGCTCGCCACCGGCTGACCGTCGAGGTAGGGACGCGGTCGCAGCAGTGCCCCCAGTAAAAGTCCAACCGCGGCAGCGCCGAGGAGGAACACGGCGGCGCGACTTGGCTTCCAGCGCCGTGGCTGCAGTTGCGCGCTCTCTTTCATCAGCCGACCCAATTCCGCGGCTGCTCGGCTGCGCGAGTCGGCCGACGCAATCCATTCCGCCAGCGACCACTCTTCGGGGCCGTCCCCCCAGCCCTCGGCCGACGCTTCGCCCGCGAGTTTGCGCAGGTCGCCGAGCAGTTCACTCGCACTTTGGTACCGCTGTTCAGGGCGCTTGGCGATCATGCGATGCACCACGCGCGCCAGTCCGCTCGGCACGTCGGAACGCACGTTCTCGATCGGCTTCGGCGTGGAATTCAAATGCTGCAGGGCAATCGCCAGCGCCGTCTCCCCGCCGTAGGGGGGCGAACCGGCTAGCAAGTGATAGCTGGTAATCCCCAGCGAATAGACGTCGCTGCGGGCGTCGACGGGGCGCCCCTCGATCTGCTCGGGGCTCATGTACAGCGGCGTGCCCATCGCAACGCCAACCTGCGTCAGCGTCTTCGCGTCGGTGCTTTCCATGCGGGCAAGCCCGAAGTCAGCGACCTTCACTTCGCCCGAATTCCCTAGGAGAATGTTCTCCGGTTTCAGGTCGCGGTGGACGATCCCCGCCTCCGCCGCTTTGCAGAGGGCGGCCGAAACCTGCCGCAACACGTCGAGCACCAAACGGGGGTTGAGCGCCGCATCCCGCTTCAGAACCTCGCCGAGGTTTTTGCCGCGGACGTATTCCTGCGCGATGAAGTGGACCCCGTCGGCATGGCCGACTTCGAAAATCTGCACGATGTTGGCGTGTACCAGGGCAGCGGCCGCCCGGGCCTCGTGTTGAAAGCGCGCCACGTAGTTGGCGTCGCGAGCGAGCGCCGCCTGCAGCACCTTCAGCGCTACCTGCCGGCCGAGCGACTTCTGCTCAGCTAGATACACCTCGGCCATGCCGCCGGCTCCCAATCGCCGCAAGATGCGATAGTCGCCAATTTCGCGACCCGTCAAATCGGCGCTGGCCTGAGGGTCGATGCTCATGTCGAACGTGAGAGCGCTAGGGCGGCGAGAATTCAGGGGCGTGGCGCGTCGATTATTCTTCGGCAAACTGCGGAAGGGCGTTCAAGACGCGGCGCGTCGCCTCGGATTTGTTCAAGACGTAGAAATGAATCCCGGGGATGCCCCCTTCCAGCAATCCGACCGCTTGCTCGATGGCGAACTCGACGCCCACGGAGAACTGTCCCGCGGCGTCGGCGGACTGCTGCTCGAGTGCCGTTACAAAGCGTGACGGCAATTTGGCGCCGCACAGCGACGCGATCCGTTGGATCTGGGCCAGATTCGTCACCGGCAACAGCCCGGGGACGATCGGAACGGCAATGCCAAGGCCGTCGCACCGGTCGCGAAGGCGGAAGAAATCGTCGTTGTTGTAAAAGAGCTGCGTGATGATGACGTCGGCGCCGGCGTCGACTTTGCGCTTCAGGTTCTCCAGATCAACGTCGAGGCTTGGCGCCTCCTGATGCTTCTCCGGATATCCTCCCACGGCAATTCCCATTTGCGGGAAGTCGCGGCGGATAAATCCCACGAGTTCGTTCGCGTACGAAAACCCGCCGGCGATCGGCTTGAATGCCGTCTCTCCCTTTGGCGGATCGCCGCGCAAGGCGACGACGTTTTCCACGCCTCGGTCGAGTGCTCGGGCCAGATACTCGCCAATCTGCGGTTCCGTGAGCCCCACGCAGGTGAGGTGAGTCGCCACCGGCACCGCATACTTGTCGCGCACGCCCGCGATCACGTCGAGCGTGCGATCTTGGGTCGATCCACCGGCTCCGAAGGTGCACGTGATAAAGCTGGGATCGAATTTGACCAGTTCGTCGACATGTTGAAAGAGACTCGCCATTCCCTCGGCCGACTTCGGCGGGAACAGTTCAAACGAGAGGCCGAAACGATTCGAGCCGTACGCGTCGCGAATAGTCATGGGCGTCGTCACGTTTACTGATTCAATGCCACCCTTCGCCGGCGCGGCGCTGATGGCGGCGCTGCATTGCGAAGTTCCGGCGGAACATTCCGTCGTTGAAGCAACAATTTCTGGTTAATGCGGCTCGGCGCAACTCCTGTCTGGCCCGACTTCGAGTCCTCCCGTTACCGGGCACAGGCAGCGCCGTTTGCCTCCTTAACTCTAAGCGTCGCAACAGGGTCCCGCAATCGAGCATTCTGCCCCGGCGCCAACGGGTTGCGTTGGCGACCTCGGGCGCAGCTTCGGCTATAATGAACCGCCCTGCCTCACGCATCCTGCCCCTCTCGCGGAAGTCGATTTGCCCCGCCATCCGGCCAGCGCTGGTACCTCGTTCCACGACGATCTGATCGTCGCCCTGGGCATGATTTGGCTGCACGCCGCTGGCGGGGCGGCGCGAGGCGACGAATTGACGCCGCGGCCCGCGATGGAGCACGCCGTCGGCCCGTTTGTCCAGACGTACTGCATCGATTGCCACCGCGGCGACTCGGCCGAGGCGGGGCTCGATTTCGACAAGCTGCTGGCGGCGCCGAGCGCTGCCCACCGCCGTCTTCAGTGGGAGCGTGCTGTCCAGCGAGTCGAGGCGGGCGAGATGCCGCCACCCGACGCGTCGCAGCCTGCCGTCGCCGAGCGCGACGCCGCGTTGGCCTGGCTGCGCGAGGAATTGGCCGCCCCCGACTGCACGCAGCCCCAAAACCCTGGCCGACCGACGCTGCGGCGTCTCAATCGAACCGAATACCAGAACACGATCCGCGACTTGGTCGGCGTCGATTTCGACGCGGCCAAGTTTTTCCCGCGCGATGAGCTTGGCTTCGGCTTCGACAACAACGGCGACGTTCTTTCGCTGCCCACCTTGCTGCTGGAGAAATATCTCCAAGCGGCCGAAGAGATCGCGGCCAAAGCCATCGTTACCCCTGAGTCAATCAGGGAGCCGGTGCAACATTTCGCTTGGGGCGAACTGCACGGCGGTTCGGCGGCGCGTGGCGTGCGAGGATTATTCTCTGACGGCCGCATCTGGGTGGAGCTGTCGCTGCCTGCACCGGGCGAGTACATCGTTCGCGTCACGGCGTTCGCCTCGCAGATGGGCGACGAACCAACCAAGATGCGCATCAGTTGCGGCGACCAGGAACTGGCCGTCGTCGGCGTCACTGCCGAGCAACGGGACGATCCGCAAACGTACGTCGCTCGGTTTCACGGCGACCCGGGCGTTGCCGCCGTCAGCGTGGAGCTGACCAACGACGCCTGGAATCCGCTGGCCGAAGATGAAACCCGCCGAGATCGAAACCTGTTCATCTGCGATATCGACGTGGTCGGGCCGACGGACGCCCTCGCGCTGCAGGCCCTGCCCGCCTCGCAAAGTCAGCTGTTGGCAGGCGCTCCCTCGCTCGAAGCTTGGAAAAGCGACGAAGCTTGGTCCGAACCGACGCGCAGCGTCATCGCACGGCTCCTGGGTCGTGGTTATCGCCGGCCGGCGAGTCGTGATGAGATCGATCGTACGTTCCGCTTGGTCGAGGGTGCACGCCAGCGCGGCGACTCCTTTGAACGGGCAATGCAACTTGCCCTGCAGGCGCTGCTCGTGTCGCCGCAGTTCTTGTTTATCGGCGACGAATCGCCGACCTACGCCAGCGCGGACCAATCGCCTCACGCAACTCCCAACGAGTCGTCGACCGCTGCGGCCCGACCGCTGAGCGAATATGAACTGGCCACGCAGCTCAGCTACTTTCTCTGGAGTTCGATGCCTGACGATGAGTTGCTACGGCTTGCCGCCGCCGGACGCTTACGCGAGAAGCTCGATTCGCAAATCGACCGGCTGCTAAGCAGCCCGCGCGCCGATCAGCTCGCTCGCAATTTCAGCGAGCAGTGGCTCGAAACTCGTAAGCTTGAAACGCTGCAGCGCAGCCCCCAGCACTTTCCCGATTTCGACGAGGCCTTGCGAGATTCATTTCGCGAAGAAACTTTTCGTCTGGTCAAAGACGTTGTCCGCAATAATCTGCCGCTGACGACCCTGCTGTCGGCCGACTACAGTTTCGTCAACGGTCGGCTCGCGAAGCACTACGGCCTGTCGGGGCCAACAGGCGACGAATTTGTCCGCGTTGACTTACCCGCCGAGCGCCACGCCGGCATTCTCGCCCACGGCAGCGTACTATCGGTCACGGCGTTCGAGGATCGGACCTCGCCGGTCTTGCGGGGCAAGTGGGTCCTCGATCACCTTCTCGCCGACCCGCCGCCCCCGCCGCCGCCGGATGCCGGCAGTCTTCCCGAAGCGACCGGCGACTTGTCGCACAAAACGCTCCGCGAGCGATTGGAGCTCCACCGCGCCGACCCGACGTGCGCGTCGTGCCACAAGCGGATGGACCCCATTGGACTCGCGATGGAGAACTTCGACGCCGTCGGCCGCTGGCGCGACGCCGAGGGCGACCAGCCAATCGATGCCTCCGGCGAACTTCCCGATGGGCGAAAGTTGAACGGTCCCGCCAGTTTGCGCGACGTGCTGCTCGCCGATTTTCCTCGGGTACGACGCAGTTTAGCGGAGAGATTGTTGATTTTCGGTCTGGGGCGCGGGCTGGAACCGTATGATACTTGTGCCGTGAACGAGGTCGTCGCGGCTGCCGAGGCCAACGGCGACACCTTCGCCAGCATGGTGCGCGCGGTGGTGAAGTCTGATCCGTTCCAGCAGCGCAGCGGCGTAGGGGAGTGAGGACGATTTTGTGCGGTAGATGTTTAGGTGAGTAAGTGAATGGGTGAGTAGGTCTTTCATTGAACTGAGCGCCGGCAGGGGACTTCCTTGTCTGGCGGCAAGCTGACGGCTGATCGCTGACAGCTCCCTTCCAAGGAAAACGACGTGACTCAATTCCCCGCGTTGCAGCGGCGAACCTTCCTGCGCGGCCTCGGTGCGGCGCTCGCCGTGCCGTTCATGGAAAGCGCCTTGCCGCGATCGGCATGGGCCTCGGCGGCAAACGCCGGCAAGCCGCCGTTGCGGATGGCTTTTTTGTTCATCCCCAACGGCGCCCACATGCCCGATTGGACTCCGGCGACCGAAGGCCCCGGCTTCATCCTGCCAAGGACGCTCGAACCCTTGGCCGGCGTTCAACAGAAGATCCAGGTCCTTAGCGGTCTCTCCCATGCGCAGGGCTTCGCGCTGGGCGACGGCGCCGGCGACCACGCCCGCTCGGCAGCGACGTTCCTCACGGGCGTCCATCCGGTGAAAACCGACGGCAAGGGCATTCAAGCCGGCATCTCGGTCGACCAGATTGCCGCCCAGCAACTCGGGAAGACGACGCGATTCTCGTCGCTCGAGCTCGGCATCGAAGAAGGACGCCTCGCCGGCGGCTGCGACAGCGGCTATAGCTGCGCGTACTCGAACAACATCTCCTGGCGATCGCCGACGATGCCGGCCGGCAAAGAGGTCAACCCGCGGCAATTGTTCGACCGCATGTTCGGCGGCGGCGGCGAGGAGGATCGCTCGCAGTCGCGGGCCAAGCGCGACCTTGAGCGCAAAAGCATTCTCGACCTCGTTCAGCAAGACGCCCGCGGACTTCGTCGCCAATTGGCCCAAAGCGACGCCCGCAAGCTCGATCAGTATCTCGAAGGCGTCCGCGAGATCGAGAAACGCATCGACGCCCCCGCCGATGAGCTCTACGTCGATGACCAATTGAATCGCCCTCGCGGCGTTCCGAACGGCTACGACAAGCATTCGCGTCTGATGGGCGACTTGCTGGCAGTTGCGCTGCAAGCCGATATGACGCGCGTCGCTTCCTGGATGTTTGCCAACGAGGGGAGCGATCGCTCCTACCAGCTGATCGACGTCGCGGAGGGGCACCACTCCCTATCGCACCATCAAGGCGATGCCGAGAAGCAAGCCAAGATCGCCAAGATCAATCGTTTTCACATGGAGCAATTCGCCCACTTCCTCGGGCGTCTCGATGCTGTGCGCGAGGCCGACGGCTCAACCCTGCTCGACAACACGATGGTCGTCTATGGCAGCGGACTGGGCGACGGCAACCGCCACAACCACGACGATCTGCCGATCATCCTGGCCGGCGGCGGTGCGGCCGGCTTCGTCGGCGGCCGGCATCTGAAGTACGACACCGGCACACCGTTGATGAATCTCTATCTGAAAATGCTTCACGCCGCCGATGTGAAGGTCGATGCCGTCGGCGACAGCACCGCGCCGCTCGCCAACATCGACGTCGCTTGAGATTTGGCGTCGCTGCAGTGCGTCAGCGTTACAGCCCCTGGCTCCGCCAGGGGGTCGCCCACCATTCAGGCAAGTGTTGCCTCTCGTGCTGCCAGCCAAAATCTGCAAGCGGTAAAATATCCCCACCCGCTATACTGAGGCGTATGGAACGGCAACGCGGAATCTATGGTTACTTGATTCGCGTAAGCGGCGCTGAGAAGAAGCTGGTTGGGAAGCCCTGGCCGCGATCAGTGCAGATTGCTTTCGCGGTGTTGTTTCTCTTCGCGGTTTTTGGCCTAGGTGCAACCGCCATATTCTTTCCGGCTGCCGACTAAGATTCTTCCTAGCACGGCTCCATTAGGACAGCCCTACTCACTAAACGCTCCCCCGAGTGGAACCGGGGCTCGCTGCTCGAAAAAAAACCGTGGTTCGCCGCAACACGCCCCCCCTCAGAGTCGGTCGCTCTTATCTAGCCTGTCGCAACGACGGCCCCGCAGCTCGGTTTTTCATCGAAGCCTCCCGCCTTACCGGTCGATAAATCTTCCCTGGTTCGCCTGGAAGCCAATTGGCGCCTCCCTGCGTTGGAATAATCAGTCGCATCGCCGGCAGTCTGCGGTATAATCCGCGATTGCGGGCAGCGGCAGCCTGCTAACGTTGCGATTTCCCACCCGACCCGGCGGCTACTCCACGAAGGAAAACGCCCCCCATGAGCCAAACCGAGATTCCCAGTTCCGCGGCCAACATCACTCGAGCCAACTGGTCGGAGATCACCCCCCAGCACTTGTACGACAAGTGCATGGCGCTCGCTCGTAATCTGTGGTGGAGTTGGCACCCCGAGGTCGTGAATCTCTTCCGCGACCTCGATCCGGTGCGCTGGCGGCAGATCGACCACAATCCGATTGCTCTGCTTGCCGAGATGACGCCCGATCAGGTGGCCGAACGCGCCTCGGAGTTGGTGCTCTACACGCGCATCAACCAGGCCCATCGCCGGTTGAAGGAGTACATGGCCAATACTCGGACGACCTGGGGCGCGCGCGAGGCCGGCGTGCTCGGCGCCATGCCGGTCGCCTACTTCTCCGCGGAGTTTGGCATCCACGAGTCGGTGCCGATCTACAGCGGCGGTCTGGGCGTCCTCTCGGGCGACCACATCAAAAGCGCCAGCGGCCTGGGCGTTCCGCTCGTGGCCATTGGCCTCTTTTACGATCAGGGCTACTTCAAGCAACACCTCGACGGAGAAGGCTGGCAGAGCGAGGAATACCTTGACACCAAGGTCGAGAACCTCCCCATGGAGCCTGCCCGCGACCCGAACGGCCGGCCAATCACCGTCGAAGTTGAAACGACGCACGGCAAGCTGTTCGCCAAAGTCTGGCTGATGTACGTCGGTCGCGTCCACCTTTATCTGCTCGATTGCGACGTCGACGGCAACAGCCCCGAAGATCGCGAGTTGACGTCGCGGCTCTACGGCGGCGACGTCCGCACCCGCATTCGCCAGGAACTGGTCCTCGGCGTCGGCGGCGTCAAGGCGCTGCGAGCCCTCGGCATCAAGCCTGGCGTCTATCATTTGAATGAAGGGCATAGTGCGTTCGCGCCGCTGGAAGTCATTCGCGAGCGCATGCAAGACGACGGCATGTCCTTCGACGAAGCCCTCCGCGAAGTCGCTGCTCACACTGTCTTCACGACCCACACGCCGGTCCCCGCCGGCCACGATCGCTTCGACGGCGGCATGATCGAAGAGCATCTTGGCCCGTTGCGGCAGAAGCTCGGCATCTCGTACGAGCAGTTGATGGGCCTCGGCCGCGTCGAACCGCAGAACGAAGGCGAATCATTCTGCATGACGGTCATCGGCCTGAAGCTTTCGCGCCGCGCCAACGCCGTGAGCTCGCTCCACGGCCATGTCTCCCGCCGGATGTGGGCGCATCTTTGGCCCTGGCGCGTCGAAGAGGAAATCCCGATCGGCCACATCACCAACGGCGTCCACATTCCGACGTGGCTCGCCTACCCCATGGTGCAGTTGTACGACAAGTACCTGGGCACCGAATGGCACGTCCGCATGGGCGAGCCCGAGATCTGGCAGAAGATCTACGCGGTCGATCCCGGCGAGCTGTGGGAGACGCATAACGCGCTGAAGAGCCGCCTGCTCGAATTCGTCCGCCGGCGCGTCAGCCGCCAGTCGCGCCGCCGCAATGAAGATCCGGCAATTATCGAAGCCGCCCGCTCGGTGCTCGACCCGAATGCCCTGACGATCGGCTTTGCCCGCCGCTTCGCCACCTACAAGCGAGCCGACTTGTTCCTCCGCAGCATCGACCAGATGGCCGATTTACTCGACGACCCGAATCGCCCCGTGCAACTCGTGTTCGCCGGCAAAGCCCATCCCGCCGACGAGCCGGGCAAGAAGCTAATCCAGAAGATCGCCAACCTGCGGCACGACCCGCGGTTCGCCGGCCGAGTTGTCTTCATCGAAGATTACGACATCAACGTCGCCCGACACATGGTGCAGGGGGTCGACGTCTGGCTGAACAACCCTCGGCGCCCGCTGGAGGCCTCTGGCACCAGCGGTCAGAAGGCCGTGCTCAACGGCGGCCTGAATTTCTCCATCCTGGATGGTTGGTGGGCGGAGGCTTACAACGGAATGAACGGCTTCTCGATCGGCGGCGGGACAGCCCACACCGATGTGGAAATCAACGACGCCCGCGACGGGGAGGACCTGGTCCGCGTGCTAGCGGAAGAAATCATTCCATTGTTCTACCTGCGCGACGCCGATGGCCTGCCGCACGAGTGGATCGCCCGGATGACCAACTCGATCGCGACGCTCGCGGCCCGCTTCAGCGCCCACCGCATGGTCGTCGACTACGTCCAGAAAGCGTACTTGGTCGCCGCGGGCGGTCTGAGCAGCGATATGAGCGTCCGCTAACCGCAAATGCGTCGACCCCAGCCGGAGGGCCACGGCCCTCCGGGTCGGCGGCGCGTTGGGCGCTGCGTCCCGGACCGCGTGGCGGTCCGGCTAGCCATTTTTTTGCGCGCCGATCGATCCGCCATGCCTACCGTCATCCGCTCCCCCGACGACGCAGCCCTCGCCGAGCTTTGCGGCGTGCTCGCCGCACGTGCGGAGCGGCTCGATGAATCTGGCGACTGGCCCGCGGAGCAACTCCGCCTGTTCGCCGATTATGGCGTCTACGAGTGGTTCGCCGGCCCCGAATGGGGCGGGCAGGCGTGGGATCAGGAGTCGATCCTCCGCGGCTACCTTGCCCTCGGCGGCGCCTGCCTCACGACGACGTTCATCCAAACGCAGCGCGACGGCGCCTGCCGCCGCATCGAATCGTCGACGAACGACGAGCTTAAGCAGCGCCTCTTGCCCGGTCTCACCAGCGGCGAGCTGTTCGCCACCGTCGGCATCTCGCACCTCACCACCAGCCGGCGGCACATGGCCACGCCCGTGCTACGCGCACGCCAGGCGGACGGCGGCTTTCTCCTCGACGGCTTCAGTCCCTGGGTGACCGGCGCGGACCACGCCGACTACGTTGTCCTCGGCGCCACGTTGATGAACGGAGCTGAAGCGACGGCCAAACAATTGCTCGCCGCCGTGCCAAGCACGCTCCCCGGCGTCAGCGCCCCGCCGCCGGCGAAGCTCGTCGGACTTTCGGCCAGCCACACGGGGCAGTTCAAACTCGAAAACGTCTTCGTCGGCGACGAGTGGCTCATCGCCGGCCCTGTGGAAAACGTCATGTCGGCGGGCACAGGCGCCGGCACCGGCGGCCTCGGCACCTCAACGCTGGCGCTGGGGCTCGCGAAAGCGGCGATCGACTTCATCTCCAGCGAAGCGAGCAAACGGCCCGAGCTCGAACCACCCCGCGACGGCCTGCTCGGCGAATTCGACGATCTCGAGGCAGCGCTCTACGCGGCCATTCGCAACGAACCGAGGTGCACCAACGACGAGCTTCGCGGCCGCGCCAACAGCCTCGTTCTCCGCGCGACGCAGGCCGCTCTCGCCGCCGCCAAGGGAGCCGGGTTCGTGGTCGGTCACCCGGCGGGCCGCTGGTGCCGCGAAGCCCTCTTCTTCCTGGTCTGGAGTTGCCCCCAACCGGTCGTTTCAGCCCACCTCTGCGAACTGGCTGGAATCCTCGACTGAAAACCAGAATGACGAAATCCGAATGACGAATGACGGACGCAAGCGTATTTCATTCATCAGTCGGATTTCGTCATTCGTCATTCCTCCGCCCCCTTAGTGCCTTCGCGTCTTCGTGGCTAGAATTTACAGATGAGCTCACCCACCGATCCCATCGTCGTCTGGCACGACCACTCAGTATCGCGCGCTGATCGCGAGCTTCAAAACGGCCACCGCGGCTGCGTTGTCTGGTTCACCGGCCTCAGCGGCTGCGGCAAAAGCACCGTCGCCAACGTCGTCGACCGGCACCTGTTCGAGCGCGGCGTCCGCACTTACCTCCTGGATGGCGACAACGTTCGCCATGGCCTCAACGCCACTCCGCAGATGCTAGCGGAGCGCTACGGCACGGAATTCGGCAAGCGATTTGGGCTGGGCTTCGGCCAGCAAGACCGCGAGGAAAACATCCGGCGCGTCGGCGCGGTCGCGCAGCTCATGTGCGACGCCGGACTGGTCACGCTGACGGCCTTCGTCAGTCCTTACCGCGCCGATCGCGACGCCGTGCGCGCGACGCTCGCCGCAGGCGACTTCATCGAGGTCTTCGTCGACGCGCCCCTCGAGGTTTGCGAGGCGCGCGATCCGAAAGGTCTCTATCAAAAGGCGCGGGCTGGGCAAATTAAGGACTTCACGGGCATCGATGCGCCCTACGAAGCCCCCATTGAGCCGCAGTTGGTGTTGAAGTCAGCTGAATTCAGCCCCGAGGCGCTCGCCGCAGAAGTGCTGCGTTACCTGACCGAAGCAGGAAAACTGAACGTCTCGTAACGTTCAGCCGGCGAGAAAGTCGCAGCCGCCGACCGTCACGCCGATGCGGGACGATGCGCCGGTGAATATGGCGCGCCGTTCGCATGAAACTTGAGTCACGAGGCGCCGGCCTGCAAGCAATCTCAGAAGTTGCGAACTTCTGTTGACCTCGCTCCAGCGTCGGGACTAGATTGAGCCAACGGGCGGCGGCTGCCTCCTTGAGACGACCCGCCACATGATCACTCCCGGCCGTTCGCCCGTTGGAATGGAAGCGGCTGGCTTCTGCGATCAGCGGCGCATGGATGCGTCAACTTCACGGCACGCAGGTGAAATCTGCCGTGCAGACAATGGCCGTGCAGACCATGGAACGCGCAACGACGTCAGCGCGGGCGCTCGCCTGAGTGGTGCGCGATCGCAAGGAGGTTAGTCGATGATTCAAATCAGCGGCCGCGGCATTAATCGGATCACGGGCGACGAATTGCTCACGCGAAAGGCCGCTCAGCGAGACGCCGAAGCGCGGGTCGCGGCCACGCTGCAAACGACGCTGGGCGACTCGGAAGCGACGGGGCCACTCATGAAGCGTCCGCCATCGCCGCGGCTTACTATCAAAAAGCCGTCCGACTTCCAACTGGAGCAGGTCGCCGACGAAATTCTCCGCTCGCTCGAAGCGCAGCTGAACGGCCGCATTCGCGACCTCGCGGTGGCCGTCGAGCAGGGGCAATTCGTGCTGCGCGGGGTCTCCCGTTCCTACCATGTGAAGCAGATCGCGCAGCATCTGGCGATGACGGCGATGGATACCCGCCTGCTGGGCAGATTGGTGAACGACATCGAAGTCCACACCGTCCGCTAGGCGTCGAGGCGTTCGCCCCCGCCTACTCGCTGAACATCGCCTCGTTCGCCCCGCCTGCCTTGTCGACAATCGGCTCCATCGCCGCGGTCAGCTCCGCCTCGCCCCGCAGGAATCTCAACTCCACGCTAACCGCCCGCAGCGGCGCGCCGCCAACCGTCGGCACGCGGAGCTTGACCAAGTCCTTCCGCGTGCAGACGGCAACCCGGCTCCCAGATGTGCGGACCAATTGGGCCAGTTCCTCGACGTCCTCCCGCGTGTAGTTGTGGTGGTCGGGAAATTCCCGCCAAGCGGCGATCTGGCAGCCAAGCCCCTCAAGGGTGTGCCGAAAGCCGGCCGGATTGCCGATGCCGCAAAATGCCAGAATCGACTGGCCCCGCAGCTCCTCCAGACCGTAGGACGCGCCAGCGGAATCGACGAGCGCCGCCGGCCGATGTTCGACCTCCGCCCAAACCGCCTGCGGAGCAAGCCGCTCCACGCGCGTTCGTACCTGCTGGCGCGCCGCGGCGTCGATCATGTCGGCGCGACTCAACACCACGGCCTTTGCCCGCCGCAGGCCCGTCACCGGCTCGCGCAGCGTTCCGCGCGGCAGCAAGCGGTCGAATCCAAACGGCTCTGTCGCATCGAGCAGCACCAGATCGAAGTCTCGCGCCAGCCGGCGATGTTGGAACCCGTCGTCGAGCAACAGCAGTTGCGTCGCCAGTTCGTCGACCGCGATTTGCGCCGCCGCGGCCCGATCCGGATTCTGCAGGTGGGGCACGTCGGGCAGCGAAAGTTCAAGTTCCAGGGCTTCGTCGTTGAGACTTCCCTGCTCTGCTCCGTAGCCACGGCTCAAGATCGCCACGCGAATATCGCGTTGCCGCAACTGGCGGGCCAGCCATTCGACCATCGGCGTTTTTCCGGTTCCGCCGACCGTCAGATTGCCGACGCTGATCACCGGCACGCTTGGCCGCTGGACTTCCTTCGTCCCGCGATCGTACGCCCCGTTCCGCCAGCGGATCGCCCAGCCGTATGGCACGCTGGCCGCGCCCATCGCCAACCGCGCCAGCGCCGCCCCCACACCCCGTCGGCGTCCGCTGACCAAATCTCGAAACGTGGAAGGCGAAATCATCAGTGCAGCGATTCACTCTCAACAAATGGAGAACGGCATAAACTCAAAGAATAACCGTTAAGGACGCCAAGGACGCCAAGGGGAAAAGGAGTTGACCACCGCGGCACGGCAAGCACGACGTAAGGCGTGAAATACCGAAGAAAAACAGCTAGGGGTAAGAAATTCCAATGCAATCCCCTTCATCTTTTCCCCCTCGTCGTGTCCGTCGTGCCTTCGTGGTTCAATCCCCTACCTTGCATTTCCTTGGCGTCCTTGGCGGTTCAATCTGGCAATTATCTCGCGATTCTCCGGAATTTCGGTCCCCCCGGCCAGGGCGAATGGACCTTTTATCGCCCCGCTGCGTCTCAACTTTGGGCGGCCACTCCTATAATGGAAAGCGCCCCGCTCGTGCTCCCGTCCCCCGCTCCTCGACGCCGTTTCCCACATGTCGACGATTGCCCCCCCTCCCAAGCCAGCCAATCCTGTCCTGGTGGATAGCGAGGGATACATCGATCAGCAGATTCGCCGCACGCGCCGGTCGCTCAAGCTCCTCGACCTGACCGCCGGTATCCTTACGCTGCTGATCGGCTTGCTCGCATTCGTCCTCGTCGGCGCCCTGATCGACCACTGGATCATTCCGGGCGGGCTTAGTTTCGGCGGTCGGGCGACTCTCTTCGGCGTCATGTTGCTCGGCGTCGCCTGGTATGGGTGGCGGCAGTTCGTGCCGCTGCTCAAGCCAATCAACCCCGTCTACGCCGCCCACACGATCGAACGCAATTCGCCGACGCTGAAAAACAGCCTGCTCAACCTGCTGCTCTTCCGCGCCCATCGCAACTATGTTTCGGCGCGGGTCTACCACGCGCTGGAGCAGCAAACCGCCGTCAAACTTTCCACCACGGGACTCGACGGCTCGGTCGATCGTTCTGCCCTACTGCGACTCGGCTACGTCCTGGTCGCAGTGATCGCCGTCTGCGCGATCTACGCCGTGCTCTCGCCGAAGAGTCTCGCGCTGTCGACCCTCCGGGTGATCAATCCGTTGGCCGATCTCGCGGCGCCCAGTCGCGTCCAGATTCTCGACGTAAAACCGGGTAAGTCGTCGGTCGCCCGCGGCGAACGGGTCGAAGTCTCCGCGGAGATCCAAGGCCTGAGCGCCGATGAACCGGTGCGGCTCCGCTACTCGACCGCCGACCAGCGCACAGTCGACGAGTCGATTCGCATGGAACGCGGCTCGGCCGAGTCGCGACGGTTCGAGGCGGCGCTCCCCCGCGGCGCCGACGCAGGCGTCGAACAGAATCTGTCGTACTGGATCGAAGCAGGCGACGCCCGCTCGCGGAAATTCGAGCTCACCGTCTTCACGCGCCCCACGCTCGTCGTCCAGAAAATCCACTACGCCTACCCCCCCTACACCGGGCTCCCGACGAAAGAAACCAGTCACGTCGGCGACATCCGCGGCGTCGAGGGGACGAATGTCACGATCGGTGCGCTCGCGAGCCAACCCATCAAAAGCGCCTACGTCGACTTCGACGCCGACGGGACGAGCGATCTGCCCATGAAGGTCCAGGGCGATCGCGCGATGATCACCTTTCCGTTGGAACTGCGCAACGACCATCGGACGCCAGTTCATCCGAAGTACGCTCTGCGGTTCACCGCCGCCGACGGGCGCCAGAACTCCGATCCGCCCGTCTACTCGATTGACGTCACGCCCGACTACGGTCCCGAAGTCAGCATCAAGACGCCGGAGGCGTCCGAGCAGGTGGCTCGACTCGGCGATGTGATTCCGATTGGCATCGAAGCCCGCGATCCCGACTACGGCCTGAAAAGCGTCACCATCATGGGCAAGGTCGACGGCGCCAAAGAGGAGCCGCTGCTGGAAATGATCGACCAGCCGCAGACCGGCCGCGTCATCGCGACGAAGATGTTCACCCCCGGCGACGCCGGATTGAAGCCGGGCGACGTGCTTGAATATTGGGCGGTCGCACAGGATACGCGCCCCGTACCCAATGAAGAGAAGAGCGCTCACCGCCGCTTGAAGATCATCGGCCCCGACAAGCCGCAGCAAGGCGGCCAACAGCAGCGTCCCGACCAAGGTGCGCAGCAACCCGATGAGGGTCAACAAGGGGGCGAAAACGGCGAGAGCGGCGGTCAGGGCGGCGCGGGCGGCCAAGGGGGCGAGAGCTCCGCAGGCGGCAGCGAAGGCGAACAACAGTCGGGCGCCGGCGGCGCGAGCGGCCAAGGCAACAAGGGCGAATCGGGCCAAGAGGGCGACCAGGGCCAAGGCGGCGCGGGCGGCGGCAGTGGCGGAGAGGAATCTGGCGACTCGAAGGAAGAATCGGACCAGGCAGGCGACAATGGCGGCGGGGCCGGCGGCAGCGACGGCGAGCAATCCCAAGGCACCGCGCCGCAAGATGGCTCACAAGGAAGCGGCGGCGGAGCCGGCGGACAAAAACAGCAGCCCAAAGAAGGACAATCTCCCGCCGATCAAGGAGGCGAGAGCGAGCCATCCGGCGGGCAAGACTCGGGCGAAGCTGGCGGCGCGGGCGGCAGAATTTCCTCCGACGGCGACGAAGACGCCGCCGCTTTCCAACGGATGGCCGAGCATTTCCAGAAGCAGAATCCGCCGCAGAACGGCGGCGGCAAACCGGGCGAACAACAATCAGGAGGCGAGCAACAGTCGGGCAAAGCCGACCAGGCTGGCCAGTCCGGAGAGTCAAACGGCGAACCGCAAGGCGCCGAGGGACCCCAGCAAGAAGGAGCGCAAGGGGGCCAACAACAATCAAACCAAAACAGCAAACTTAGCCGCGACGCCGCCGGCGAGCGCTCCCCCAACGATTCATCCCCCAACCAAGATCAAGGCGCGGGCGGCCAAGACGCTCAAGAGGGCGCAGCCGGCGAAGACCAGCAAACCAGTGGAGAGCAAGGCAATCCACCGCCAAATGCTTCCCCCCAAGCGAACAACGCCGCCGGTCAAGGCAAGCATGGGACTGGCCAACAACCGCCAGCCGAGGGCGCCCAGCCCCCAGGCCCAGGCGAGCAGTCAGGAGATCAACAGCAACAAGGCGACAATGCCGGCGCCAATCCAAGCCCGCGCGAAGGCGGCGATGAAGCCCGCGAAGCGAAACCGGGCAACGGCGACCAGCAACAACAAGAAGGCCAAGAGAAGTCGCCCGATAGCGCCATGAACGACAGCGGCGGCGATTCCGGCGCCGGTCACAGCACTGGCCAAGAGCAAGGCGCTCCCGGCAGCGACGGCGCCAATCGCGAGGGGACGAAGAAGAACCAAGAAGACAACCGCCCCGGCCGCGAAGACAACGAAGCGCCCGTCGGCTCGCCTGATAAAAAAGAGAGCGATTCCCAAGGGGGGCCCAGCGGCGAACAATCGGGCGGCGGCCAAGAGGGGGGCGGCCAAAAGGCCGACGCCCCCGGCAAGGGCGGCCCCGGCCAGCACGAAGCAGCCGACGAAGGCGCCGGCCGTGCTCAAGAACAAGGCGAAGGCGAGACCGGCACGCAGGCCGGCGACCAGCAGAAAGCCGACGGCCAGACAGGCCAATCGAGCGGCAATCAGGCCGGCAACGGCAGCCAACAAGGGAAGACGGGCAAGTCGGAGCAACAGCAGCCCGGTAAACAAGAAAGCGAACAGGACGGCAAGCAAGGCGAGTCGGGGCAGCAAGGCGCCGCGGGCCAACAATCTCAAGAAGGCGAGAAGGGTTCATCCCAAGGCAAGCCAGGCGAACAAGGTCCCAAGGGTTCGCAGGGCCAGCCAAGCGGCGCGCAGCAACTGCCCGCCGGCGGTGAACAAGGCGCCGAAGGGGGCGAGAAGCCCGCAGAAGCGGATGCCCCAGGCGAACAGGGCGGGCAACAGCCCGGCGGCGAAGCACCCGGCCAGCAACCTCCCAGCGGCTCGTCGCCCGGCGAGCAGCCGCCCGGCGATCAGCAGAGCAAGCAGCAATCTGGCGATCAGCCAAGCGCCCAAAACGCCGCCGGCTCCGCCCCGCCCACGGGCGGCGGCACAGGCTCCAATGCGCAAAGTGCCTCTTCCTCCGAGAGCGGGCAACTCGGCGCCGACGCGGCCAACCTCGAGTACGCCCGGCAGCAAACCAACCTGGTCCTCGAAGGGCTCGATCAGCAATTGGCGAAGAAGCAAGTCGATCGCGAGTTGCTCAAGAACCTCGGCTGGACAGAAGCGGAGTTGCAACGCTTCGTCGATCGCTGGAAGGACTTGAAGGCCCGCGCCGAAGGCGCCGACAACGATGCCGCGGAAGCGCGGCAAGAACTCAACGACGCGCTGGGAAGCCTCGGCCTCCGCCAGAACGGACCACTGCGTTTTCAAGGCAAGGCGAAGGCCGATGACCTACGCGCAAACGACGCGCTGCGCGTGAAGCCCCCCTCTGAATACGCCGACCGCGTCCGCGAATACACCAAGGGGTTATCGACCCAACGCAAGGATTAAGCGACCGCCTACTCCATTATCCCCCGGTTCTTCAGAAGCTTATTCAACTGCCATCATTCTCGAAGTACTTCACGGTTAACGCCTTAACCACAGAGCACACAGGAAGATTCAGGGCATCCGCTCTTACTCGTCTTCTCTGTGGCCTCTGTGTGCTCTGTAGTAAATGCGCTGGATGATGGCATTGAATACGCTTCCTTCAAACGTGGCGGCCTGATTCGCGTATCGACCCCCGGCAGCAAGCGCCGAGGGCTATGATCACCTACGACCGCGCCCGTTTCCCCGCCGGCGTACCGCCGACGGCGCCGCCAGAGCGCCCCGACTTTGGCTCATCGCGATCATCATCGCGCGCATCGCCAATATCGCTGAAGCCGCTCCCCATTTCGTCTTCCAGCTCCGCAATATTTGGCTCGCCGTTGCCGTCGTTGCTGCCGGCGAGTCCGCCGTGCGCTCCGCCGCCGCCGGGCGTACCGGCCGCATGCTGATCGCTGCGCGACCTACTGCGATCGCGCTCGACTTCCACATCGGTAAACGTCGCGTCGCGGTCCAGGCCGCGAGACTCGCCCATGTCGCCTTCCGGGGCCAACGTGTCGCGCGGCGAGCTGGGACGTCCAACGTTAAGATTCGCGTCGAGGCCGCTTCCCGCGACGTCGGCGCACTCCACGCAATGGCGGACGTACGGGATCGCCTCCAGTCGTTCCTTGCCGATGGCGCAACCGCACTGCTCGCAAACGCCAAAGCTGCCTTGGTCGACTCGTGTGAGCGCCGCCCGCACTTCGTTCACTAGATATTCCTCATTTTCCAGCAGAACGGCGTTCATGTCGAACAGGAACTCATCCGTCCCGCGATCGCCCAGATGAAAGGGCGCGTTGGAAAGCTCCTGATTCCCTTCGCCGCTCGCGGAAACGCGGGTCTGCTCGTTGATCGAATCCGCGTCGGGCTGCATCCGCTCCAAAAGCGCGTGCAGTGCCCGGCGATAGCGATCGTTGTCAATGCGTTTCATGGCTTGAACCTTGTTGCTGAAGCAATCGCCCCGCACGAAGCGAGGCGTGAAATCAAGAGAACTCAGTTGCAAACCCTATGCCGCCCATACTTCGCGAAGAACGGGACCGGAACGTCCCCCTTTTGTGGCGTCGACGCGCATCTGTTACTCTGAATGATCGCGGATTTCGCGGAGAATAGCGCGCCGTTTCGCTCAGTGAGTCGCCGCGCCGCTGGCGGCATGGAGGCTCACGCGGCGCCGCGTGATGCAACAGCCAGGAAATTATGTCGACGATCGTGCCCCGCTATCTGGTTGCTTTTCACCCGAAGCGAGTCTCGCACCACTTTGTCGACGTGCTGGTGATCGGCGGCGGCATCGCCGGCCTGCGGGCGACGATGGCCCTCGACCCCCGGCTTTCGACGCTCGTCGTCAGCAAGGACCAACTGCAAGAGTCAAACAGCGCCTACGCCCAGGGCGGCATCGCCGGCGTTCTCGGCGCCGATGACAAATTCGAAAACCACGTTGAGGACACCCTCGTCGCTGGCGCCGGCCTGTGCGATCGCGAAGTCGTCGAGATGGTCGTCCGCGAGGCGCCGGGGCACATTCGCCAGCTGATCGAATGGGGCACCTCATTCGACGAGTTGGAAGGCGAACTGCTTCTCGGCCGCGAAGGGGGCCACAGCCACAATCGCATCGTCCACGCCCTCGGCGACGCCACCGGCCAGGAGATCATGCGCGCGATGATCGCCCGCGCCCGCGACGTCCTCAAAGCGCAGATCTGGCAAAACACCTTCACCATCGACCTCCTCACGAGCGACGATCGTTGCCGCGGCGCGCTCGTCTGGAACGAACGCCACGGCAAGACCTTCGTCTGGGCGAAGCAAACCATTCTCGCCACCGGCGGCGCGGGGCAGATCTTTCGCGAGACAACCAATCCGCCGGTCGCCACCGGCGACGGCCACGCCGCCGCGTTCCGCGCGGGGGCCGAGCTCGCCGACATGGAGTTCATGCAGTTTCATCCCACGGTCCTCTATATCGCCGGCAGCAGCCGTAGTCTCATCAGCGAAGCGGTCCGCGGCGAGGGCGCCATCCTGGTGAACGTCCTCGGCCACCGCTTCATGCCCGACTACGATTCGCGCGGCGAGCTTGCTCCCCGCGACGTCGTCAGCCAGGCGATTGCCGACCAGATGGAGAAGACCAAGCACTCCTGCGTCTACCTCGACCTCAGCCACCTCGGCGCCGAGAAGATGCGGGCCCGCTTCCCCGGCATCGCCCAGCGCTGCCGCGAGTTCGGCCTCGACATCGCCGTCGACCGCATCCCCGTGCGTCCCGGCGCCCACTACATGATCGGCGGCGTGAAGGTCGACCTCGATGGCCGCACGACGCTCGACGGCCTCTTCGCCGCCGGCGAAGTCACCAGCAGCGGCCTCCACGGCGCGAACCGGCTGGCGTCGAACAGCTTGCTCGAAGGCCTCGTCTACGGAGCCCGCGCCGGCGAAGCCGCGTCGGCCGCGGCGCTTGCCATGCCCGATTCCTATCAAGCAATCCCGCTGGAAAACGCCCCGGTGGCCCCGGCGACCGAACACCTCGACCTGCAAGACGTCCGCAACGCCCTGAAGAGCCTCGTCTGGCGCGCCGCTGGCGTCCGCCGCAACGGCGACGGACTGCGCGACGCCGCCAAGTCGATCGAACAGTGGCAACGCTACGCCCTGGCCCAGCAATTCTCCGACCCCGCAGGGTGGGAGTTGCAGAACATGCTCACCGTCGCGCGAGTCCTCATCGGCGCCGCGCTACGCCGCGAAGAATCCCGCGGCGTTCATCTGCGCAGCGACTTTCCGGAGCAGGACGACGTCCACTGGCAGGTGCGGCTGGGCGACCGGCGGATTGAATAGGCCTGAGTACGTTACTGATCGCTTGACCGCTTACGCGAAGATGTCGCCGACTCGAACTGATAATTCGGGGCACGCCAGGGGTGAGATTTGCTGATCGCCTGCATAAGACCGCCTGTCCGCATACGTTGAGCAGTTTGGCTTTCGACAAACTTCCACCGATTCACCCAAGAGATCGACGAGCCAATACTCTTGAATACCCGCCTTTGCATATCGAGGCAACTTCACGTGCCGATCCTTTTCGAGAGACGAGGCCGCAGACTCAATGACAAGGCGGACCTCCTTGGGCTGCGGAAGAGTAACTCTGTAGCCGCCTGACTTTAGTTCCAACAGCGCGAGATCGGGTTCGAAAACCTGCCCGTCTGCAATCTGAACGGTACCTTGGATCAACAACTCGTACCGGTCCAGCACACTGACAAAGAGTCGAGTGAGACGAATCAGCGAGCTGTTATGTTCGGGTCCAGCAGGCGCCATCGGAGTAATTTGCCCTTCAATGAGTTCGACCCTCCCGGACGACTCAAGAATCCCCGCCTTCAACATTTGGAGATATTGCTCCGTCGACAAGGGCGCCACCGGCAACCTAATGGTCCCGACTTCAGGCGGCCCGACGAACGTGGAATAGGCGCTGCTCATAGCTTTGATTTTAAGGTCTCTCGACAACTGCCACAAACGGAGCTTCCAGCCCCTCGACTGCTCAAGGTCATCAATTTCCCCCACTCCCGCCGAACCCCCGCCCCCGCCCCGGCGTAGCCCCTGGTATAGACACGCGAAAACCGCCGGGTTAGGCTTTCCAGCCTACCCTGGGCGGACCGTTGGGCGATTCGGCAGTCGCTAGGCGCCGTTCGCCGCAACTGTTGCCCTCGCGGCAACTTACCGCTCGCCGGATTTTATCTCCCCACTCCGGCGAGAGACCCCGACGACGGGGCTGCAGTCGACCCCGCCGACCGCCTCCTTTGGGGGCGGTCCGCGAGAGTGCGAACTAGTCTCGTCCCCAGGCATCGATCGTCGTTCAAGCAGTCAGCATGGAGTTCAGCCGACGTATGAGTTCCCTCCCGACCGACCGGCCCCGCGTCGCCGAGTTCGTCCCTGTCGAACGAACCGACGAGCCGATGATCGAAGCCATCGGCCTCTCGAAGTACTACGGTAACTTCGCCGCCTCCCGCGACGTCACCTTCTCGATCAACAAGGGCGAAGTCGCCGCCTTCCTCGGCCCCAACGGCGCCGGGAAGAGCACCACGATGAAGCTGCTCACCGGCTACCTTGCCCCCTCGGCGGGAACGGCCAAGATCGCCGGCTTCAACATGGGGACCGAGCGGCTCCTCGGCGCCGAGCGACTCGGCTACTTGCCTGAAAATGGCCCGCTCTATCCTGACATGTCGCCGCGCAGCCTGCTGACATTCTTCGGCAACGCCCGCGGCATGGCCGGCATGGAGCTCCGCAAGCGCATCGAAGAGGTCGTCAGCCGCTGCCATCTCGAAGCGGTCATCGGCAAGCCGATTGGCAAGCTCTCCAAAGGCTATCGCCAGCGCGTCGGCATGGCCCAAGCCCTGCTCCACAACCCCGACGTGCTGATTCTCGACGAACCGACGGCCGGCCTCGATCCGAATCAGATCCGCGAGGTCCGCAAGCTCATCCGCGAGCTCGGCGAAACGAAAACGATTCTCCTCTCGACCCACATCCTGCAAGAGGTCGAAGCGATGTGTAACCGCGTCCTCTTCATCAACGAAGGGCGCCTCGTGTTCGACGGTACGCCGCAGGAATTGGCCGCCGATCAGGCCGACTTCGACGACCGCTTCCACGAACTTTCGCGCGGCGCACGACGCACTTAATGAATAAATGCTTTCAACACAGAGAACACAGAGGACACAGAGAATTTGAAGAGATGCCCGACGAGACGACTTCAGTCTAATCGCATTTCTCCGTGCTCTCTGTGCTCTCTGTGGTTAAATCCTAAAGCGGTTAATCCTAAAACCGATAAAAAACCATGAAGTGGAACGTTCTCTCCGCGATCTTCAAGCGCGATTTCATCAGCTACTTCTCGAATCCGACCGGATACGTCTTCATCTGCGTGTTCGTCGTCCTCAGCGCGCTCGCCACCTTCTGGCCGCCCGAGTTCTTCGCGAATAACCTGGCGAACCTCGACCAATTGAGCCGTTGGCTGCCGTTCATCATGCTGGTCTTCATCCCGGCCATCACGATGAGCGCCTGGGCCGAGGAACGCCGCCAAGGGACCGACGAATTGCTGCTCACCCTTCCCGCGAGCGACTTCGACGTCGTTCTCGGCAAGTACCTGGCCGGCGTGGCGATCTTCACCGTCTCGCTCCTCTTCTCCGGCCTGTCGATCTTCACGGTCTTCAACTACGGGCTCGGCAATCCCGACCCCGGTCTGTTCGTCAGCACATTCGTCGGCTACTGGTTCATGGGGATCGCGATGATCGCCATCGGCATGGTCGCCTCGTTCCTCACGTCGAACCTCACCGTGGGCTTCATCCTTGGCATGATCTTCAACATGCCGCTCGCGCTGTTCGGCGTCGCCGATTGGTTCGTCAAAGACCCCGCCTGGGCCGACACAATCCGCCGCTGGAGCGCCGTCTATCAGTTGGGCGACTTCAAACGCGGCGTTCTCAGCCTCGGCGGCATGACTTACTTCCTCGCCATCGCGGCGGTGATGATCTACGTCAGCATGATCCTCATCGGCCGCCGCCACTGGCAGTCGCGCGACGACGGCAAGTACATGCTCGCCCACTACGCCGCTCGCGGCCTAGCGCTATTGGCCCTCACCGTCGGCCTCACCGTCATCATCCAGGACCGCAACGCCCTCCGCGCCGACGTCAGCACCGAGAAGCTCAGCACTCTCTCGCCCGATACCCGCGAGCTCCTGGCCGATCTCCGCGACAATAAGGACGTCAAGTCGATCAAGATCGACGCCTACGTCAGCCCCCAGGTCCCCACCGACTACACGGCGGTGAAGCTCAACCTCACCAACACCCTCGAAGAATTCAAAGCCCTCGGCGGCGGCAAAATCGACGTCGCCCTCCACGAGATCCAAAACTTCGGCCCTGAGGCTGAACTCGCCGAAAAAAACTTCGGCATTACCCCCCAAGAGCAAATCGTTACCGACGGCGGCGAGCAAAAAGTCGAAGAGTTCTTCATGGGCATCGCCGTCACCTCGGGCCTCGACAAGGTCGTCACCCCCTTCGTCAACAAGGGCATCCCGATCGAGTACGAGCTCATCCGCTCGATCATGACCGTGGCCGACAAGCAGCGTCCCAAGGTCGGCATCGTCAACACCGGCATCAACATCATGAACCCCGACGGTTCGCAGCGGGGCGAATGGCCGCTGATCACCGAGCTGCGCAAGCAATACGACGTCGTCAGCGTCGACGCCTCGCAGCCAATTCGCGGCAACTACGACGTCCTCCTCGCCGTGCAGCCCTCGATGCTCAGCCCCGACGCGTTCGCTCACTTCGTCGACGCCGTCCGCTCCGGCATTCCAACCGCCGTACTCGAAGATCCCCTCCCCTACTTCTACCCCGCCTCGATGCCCGGCACCGGCGAGCCGAAGCAATCGATGATGGGGGGCATGGGCGGCATGTTCGGCGGCGGCCAGACGGAACCGAAGGGCGACGTCGACGAGCTCTGGCGCCTCCTCGGCATTCGCGTCAACCCGATGGAAGTCATTTGGCAAGACTACGCCCCCGAGGCGAGCGTCCGCTCGATGCAAGATCCGCAGTGGGTTTTCATCGACGAGAACAACGGCAACAAGAAAGCCTTCAACGCGGATCTCGACGTTTCCTCAGGCCTCAACCAGTTGCTGGTCCTCTATCCCGGCTCGATCTCCCGCGTTGACGACTCCAAGCTAAAGTTCGAGCAAATCATCGCCACCGGCGTCGGCAATTCCGGCACGGCGCCCGCGCGACTCTTGCAGCGGTTCGATCCGCAGCGCCCCAATCCCAATCGCGAGTCCGTCCCCCGCATGCGCACCAAAGACGGCTATGTGTTGGCCGCTCACATCACCGGCCCGCCGCCGGAAGAAGACGCCGCGCTCGCCGCTCCGGCCAAGGAAGGGGTCGATCCCGCCGATGCGCCTGAAAACGCCGAGGAAAGCATCAAGGCCAAGAAGGCCAAGACCCGCGACATGAACGTCATCGTCGTCACCGACATCGATTGGATCATCCCCAGCTTCTTCTTCATCCGCGAGGGCGGCGAAGAGGCGTTCCTGCCGGCGACGCAGAACGTCACCTTCATCCTCAACATCGTCGACAAACTCGCCGGCGTCGACCGTTTCATGGACATCCGCAAGCGTACCCGCATCCATCGCACCCTTGCCAAGATCGACGAAGCCACCGCCGCCAGCCGCGACGAGGCGAGCAAGAAGCAAGACGAGTTCATCGCCGACATCAACAAAAAAGAGGAAGCGGCCCGCAAGGCGATGGCTGAAAAGATCGATCAGGTCGAAAGCCGCACCGACATCAGCACGATGGAAAAGGACGTCCTTCTCGAGCAAGTCCGCATGCGCGAGCAGAACAAGCTCGACGCCGAAGTCCGCGCCCTCGCCGCGCAGCGGCGCCGGCAAATCAAGGAGAATGACTACAAGCTCGATCAAGACATCCGCTCGGTCCAAGACCGCTACAAACTCTACGCGATCCTGATTCCCCCAATTCCGCCGCTATTGCTAGCGCTCGCCGTCTTCTTCCGCCGACGCGAACTCGAACGCCAAGGCGTCTCCCGCGAACGACTGAAGTAACGCCTCGACTCCTGACTCCTGACTCCTGACTCCTGACTCCTGACCGGGGCTTCCGATGTCCGAATCCGCCAAGACCATCACGTTCGTCACCCTCGGCGTCATCGCCGTGGCCGCCGCTTATTTCATCGATCGGCCGACGCAGGCGGTCAACGTCAGCTCGCTCGTCGGCACGACGCTGAACACGCAGTTCGAGGTCGACACTCCCAAGCGGCTGCGGATCATCAAGTTCGACCGGCCGACGGCCGAGACGAAGCAGTTCGAGGTCGCGTCCGTCGACGGCGTTTGGCGCATTCCCTCAAAGCAAGACTATCCGGCCGACGCCACCCAGCAGATGGCGGCCGCCGCCAACGCCCTGATCGACCGCAAAGTGCTGCGCGTCGCCGGCGAGACCGCGCAGTCGCACGAAGAATTCGGCGTCATCGACCCCCAATCCGCCAAACTCGACTCCAATAGCGAGGGGGTCGGCACCCGCGTCGTCATGAGCGACGCCGACGACAAGACTCTCGTCGACATGATCATCGGCAAAAAAGTGAAGGACGCCGAAGGGCAGCGTTACGTCCGCAACAGCAATCAAGACGTCGTCTACATCGTCGAGCTCGATCCCGAGCCGCTGTCGACCAACTTCGACGACTGGATTGAAGACGACCTGCTGAAGCTCAGCCCCTTCGATTTGACGCGAGTCTTCATCAACGACTACTCGGCCGACCTCAGCTTCGGCATGACGCAGGATGGCCGCATCGTCCCGCAAGTGAGCTGGGACCGCCGCAGCGAGATCACGGTCGACTACGACAGCAAAGACGCGAAATGGACGCTCGGCGACTTGAAGACGTTCGACAAGTCGACCAAGCAAATGGTCGAGCAGAAGCTCGCCGATGATGAGGAAATCAATCAAGAGGCGCTCAACGAGCTGCGCAACGGTCTCGATGACCTGTTGATCGTCGACATCGCCCGCAAGCCGACGGGCCTCAGCGACGATCTGAAGGCGGGCGCCGATTTCATGACCAACAAGGAGGCCTTCCAAGACCTGGTGGCCAAGGGCTTCTCGCCCGTCCCGCTCAAACCGGGCGCTCCGCCCGAGATTCTCTCCAGCGAAGGCGAGCTCATTGCCACCCAACGCGACGGCGTCGAGTACGTCCTTCGCTTCGGACAGTTGCAGGTCCAAACCGATAGCGCCGACGGCGAAGCGCCAGCCGATCCCGCGGCCGCCGCCGCCGAAGCTGCCAAGGCCGCGGGCCAAGATGGCAAGGATTTGCGCCGCTACCTGTTCGTGATGGCCCGCTTCAACGAAGACGCGATCCCGAAACCAGCGCTCAAACTCCTGCCCGCCGCGCCGACGGAAGCACCGCCGACGGAACCCGCTGTCGAGGAGCCGGCGACCGAAGAACCAGCCGCCGAAACGCCCGCCGCGGAACAGCCGGCCGCAGCGACCGCCAGCCCCACCGACGCCGGCGGCGATCAGGAGTCGTCGTTGCAAAACAACGAGCCGACCGACGAAACGGAGCCCGCGGCCGAGCCCCCCGCTGAGGAGACGCCCGCCGAGGAGACGCCCGCCGAGACTCCGGCCGACGCGCCAGCTGACGCGGCGCCACCCGCCGCCGAGGCGCCAGCCGACGCGCAGCCCGCTGCGACTGGCACGGAGGCAGCCGCCGACGCCAAGCCCGCGGCGTCCGACGCCGACAAGCTCGCCGCCGAGCGTGCCGCCATCGAGCAAGAAAACCAGCGGCTGCAGGACGAGTACAACGAAACGGTCGAGAAGGGCAAGAAGCGCGTCGCCGAATTGAACGAACGCTTCGGCGACTGGTACTACGTCATCTCCAACGACGTCTACAAGCAGATCCACCTCAGCCGCGACCAGGTCATCAAAAAGAAAGGCGACCCCGCCGAGGGCGCGCCGGCCGACGATGCCAACCCGCTGCAAGGCCTCCCCAACCTCCCCATCGGCGCCCCGCCGACGGAGTGATCGCGTTGATCCAACGTCTTCGCAGCCTAGAGCGCTGGCCCACGGCCCTCCACCTTGGGGCGTAGGCGGGGTTGCGCGGCGTCGCGGGCGCCGGCTGGTGGCCAAAAACAGTTGGTGATATTTTGTGCACTATCTGCTATGGTGCGCCAATTCGCGCCCTCGCTGCGCGCCGAGGTTCTTTGGCAATCCAGTCCCATCACGCCACGCGCTGCGTCACCCTCCCGCTGCGCCCATCCTCCCGGGAGGGCGAGGCTCCCGTCGCCTAGCAGCCGTCAATTGTGTCGCGACAGAAAGCCACGCCGCCCGTCAGTTTTGACGCAAGCCACGAGACGGCCGCCACTTACGGCAACGTCATTCTGTCGCGAAAAATCGCATCCGCGTCGTCGCCGCCATGGCGACAGAATAGTGAGACTTGCTTGAGGGTGATGGCCGTCGGCGGCCCGCAAACGAACCATCCGCATCGACTCGCGACATTTGTCGCCATCCAGTGCGACGCAACTCGCGACACTGCAACGACCTAGAACATCTGTCGCCAGAAACGCGCGACGCGACAAATCGCCCTTGGGCGACACATTGCAGCCCCCGGCTCCGCAACATTATGCAAACGCCATCAGATCGTTTCCTCGTCGCAAGTGGTTTCTAGCGGCCTGGATGCAGAGTTTGGCGTTCACCCAGAGGGTGACGCGCGGCAGTCGCCTCACCCAGTTGGGGAGTGGTCCGAGCCCGCCGCCGAAATTGGTGAGTTGAGCGAAGCGTTGCTCGATGTACGTCCGCTGCTTGAAGAGTGCTTGGCCATCGGCGGTCGTCAGCAGTTCGATCGACTGCAAGCGGCCGATGCTGTGGCGGCGGTGGCCCAGCGCTCGTCCCGCGCGACGCTGCGGAGCGATCAACGTCACGCCCGACCGTGCGGCGATCTCGTGCAGCGGGTTGCTGTCGTAGTTGCCGTCGGCCAGGACGCAGCCTCCGCCGACTTGCGGCAAGAGTCGCCGGGCGACCGTCTGTTCGCTCACGTTGAGCGGCTGGATTTCGCACGCCACGAGCGCATCGATCGTCCAGACGGCGTGCAGCTTGTAGCCGCGGGCCGGGCCGCCGACGCCATGCCCGCGCGTGGCGTCGGGATCCTTGCTGAAGCCTCCTACCGGCAACGGCTTACCGTCGAGGAAGCTCACCTCCGGCGGGTGCGGGCCCTGCCAGCAACGCTTCCTCAACCGCTCGATCAGTTCCACGGCCGCCGCCGTGCGGAGACGACGGCTCGCCGTCGATTGGCTCGGCAGCCGCACCTGCCATGACGACGGCCAATTCTCCGGCCGACACGCCCAACTCACCGGTCGATCGTGGATCACCGCCCAGAGATAGACGCCGACGATCCAACTGACCGAATAGACGTGTCCCGAACGATCGCTGCATAACCGCCGAGTCAAACGGTATAGTACGCTCCAGAGTTCGCGTTCCATGGCTCACCTCCTAGAAACGTGTCAGGTCTCTAGGAACAGCCTGGAACGCGGGCCTTTTTACCGCTAGCGACGCGTGCTAGCTATTGCATTATGTTGTCCGCCGGGGGGTCGCGCACCACGCCCACGCGGTTGGCAGCGTGATCACCGCTACCTACCCCCCGGAGGAGCCGGGGGCTAAAGGGATCGTTGCCAGGCGTTGCCTGTCGCTTAGGAGGACGCCTCCGACCCCAGCTCCCGCAAGAGCTCCAGCGTATAAATTCCCGTATCGTGCCCGTCGCTGAAATCGATCGAGTAGGCATATCGCCCCGACGGGGTCATCGCGGCAATCCGCAGCGGCTGCGTTTCGGCCGGGCTGAGCACCGTCAGCGTCGTCGGAGGGGGCGGCGGAGCCATCCGCCGTTCGCGACAGCTCGCGCAGGGGCATTGCTCGCGCAGCTCGCGCACGCTGTACTCGCGCACTTGTCCGTCGGTCCACACGATCCGCAATCGATCGGGAGCGACTAGTTTCAATTCCGTGGGGGATGCCGTCACTTCGTTTCCTTGTCGAACCGCCGCTGATGAATGGACTGCCGCTCGCGCTGCTACGATCGCTCGTCGATGAACCGCCTCCCCTTCCCTTCGAAGCGGGGCAGCGACGCCGGGGGCGCCAGCTCCACTTCGATCTTGAGCCCCAGCCGCAGCGACATTTCCTCGGCGATCCGCTGCGGCGCTGCCAGTCGATCTTCCACTTCCACCAGCAGTTCGTCCATGGCCCCGCGCTTGCGAGCGGTCATGCGAAACTCAACGACCTCGGGAAAGCTCCGCACGATCTCCTCGACGGCCGACGGGAAGACGTTCACGCCGCGGATGATCATCATCTGATCGGCGCGACCCAGGACGCCCCCTTCCAGCAGCACGAATCGGTTAGCGCCCGTTTCACTCCAGCGCGGACGAACCAAGTCGCCGGTTCGATAACGAATAACCGGCAACCCCGGTCGACCGAGCGACGTCAGCAACAAGTGCGACAGTTCGCCGTCAGCGGCGGGTTGCCCCGTCTCGACCGAAACGAACTCGGCGATGAACTCGCTTTCCAGAATATGAATCCCTCGCCGCGCCGCATCGGCGTAGCCCCACGCCCCGACCTCGCTGGCGCCCGCGTGATCGATGACGCGCGCGTTCCACGCCCGTTCGATGCGCTCGCGGACGGACGCCACCGATCCGCCCGGTTCGCCGGCAACGATGATCCGCGTCACGCTCGACTTCGCCAGATCGAACCCGCACTCGCCCGCGACTTCGATGAGATGCTGCGCGTAGGTCGGCGTGCACAACAGGATCGTCGGCGCCGTCCGCTCGATCAAATCGAGCCGCGCCCGCGAGTTCATCCCGCCTCCTGGAATGACGAGCGCGCCCCGCTCCGCGAGCGCGTCGTGAGCGCTCCAGAAACCAATAAACGGCCCGAACGAAAACGCCAGCAACGCCCGGTCCGCCGGCGTCGTCTCCGCGGCGTCGAGGACGAATTGCCAGCAGTCGATCCACCGCCGCCAGTCGTCGGCCGTATCGTACACCGGCAGCGGCCGGCCGTGCGTGCCCGAGGTTTGATGAAAGCGGACGTAATGATCCAACGACCAGGTTCGATTCGCGGGGACGACGCCGGCCGCGTTCCCCAGCACCAGTTCCTCCTTCGTCGTCGGCGGGAGCTCGGCGAGGCGGTCAAGCGACTGCAGTGGCAGCGCGACTCCCTGCAGCTTGCGGGCATAGAACTCGTTCGCCGGGAGAATCTGAGCCAGCAGCTGATCGAGTCGCTCCACTTGCCGCTGCTCGAGCGCGGCCCGATTAAGCGACTCCAGCCGTCGTCGTTCCTCGAACGTCAATGTCATGCCATGATCTGCGATGATCGCCTACTGAGGATGTGCTGCGCTGATCCGTCACTCCGCCGGCAAGCAGGCGAGCGCCGACTCGGTTCGCAACAGCATCTTACCCTGGTGGATCGCCGGCGTCGCATGCGATCCTTCCCCGAGTTGACTCCGACCGAGAAGCTCGAACTTGTCAGCCGCCGCGACGCAAACGACCTCCCCGTCCGCTGCCACGCAGTAAATCTTGCCGCCCGCCGCGACCGGCGAGCCGTAGTAGTTGCCGCCGATCCGCTTGCTCCAGATCTCCGCACCTTCGGCCGCGTTGTAGCAGGCGACCACGCCGCGATCGCTCCAGACGAACAGTCGATTTCCCACGGCGACGGGCGTCGGCACCTGGCCAACGCTCTTTTTCAGCTCGAACGCCACCTCTGGCTCGACGCCCTGTTCGCTCGCCGGTCGGACAGCGGTCAGCTGCTTGCCGTTTCCTCCCTCGCCGCTGCCGCTCAGCACCATTCCCGCGGCGATGAACGGCGAATTGACGCAACGGGCCAGATAGATCCCCGGGATCTGCCATAGGACGCTCCCGTCGACCGGCGAAAGCCCCGCAATCCCCTCGGCGGAGCTGCTGACGACGATTTGCTGCTGACGATCGTCGTCTTCAAACACGAGCGGGGTCGCGTACGACTCGATCCCGCCCTGCCGCGCTCGCCGCCAGCGCTCGGCGCCGCTCTGGGCGTCGAGGCCCGCCACGAAACTATCGCCCGTGTGATCATTGGCGATCACCAGCAAATCGCCGACGAAAATCGGCGAATTCCCGGAGCCATGCCTGTACTCCGCCGGTCCCAGCTCGCGCTGCCACACAAGTTCGCCGCGGTGATCAACGGCCGCCGCATGGAGCTTGTCGTTGGCCGTCCAAGTGACGTAGACGCGTTCGGCGTCGACCGTCGGCGTGCCAGACGCGTAGCTGTTGGCGGCATGGAGCGAGTGATGCGATCCGTCGAAGGTCTTCGTCCAGCGCGTTTCGCCGCTGTCGACGTCGATCGCCACGAGGGAAAGCGCTCCCGTCTCCGGATCGCCGCAGGTGACAAACGCCAGACCATTCCAGCCGATGGGACTGCCATGTCCCTTCCCGGGCAGCGCGATCTTCCACAAATAATCATCAGCCGTCCAAGCGGACGGGAACGACTCCGCCGCGACGCCTGCGCCATTCGGTCCGCGGAACCGCGTCCAATTCTCTCCCGCGAGCGCGGCGTTCGCGAGGACGAGCGTGCACATCGCCGCCAACGCGCGGCACGAGGGCGTCAACATGGCATTCCTAGCGTTCAATCCCATAGAGCTCGATCTTGCGGTAGAGCGTTGCCCGACCGATCGCGAGCAGCTTCGCCGCGTCGGGAACGTTGCCGTCGCAGCGCCGCAGCGCTTCTAGAATCAACTTCTTTTCCCAGACGTCGATCTGCAGCGAATCGAGTTGATCGCCTCCCGAATCGCGCAGTCCCAGATCGCGAGGCAAGATCTCGTCCTCGTCTGCCAGCACGACCGCGCTGTCGATCACATTGCGCAGCTGGCGAACGTTCCCCGGCCAGCGATACGTCAACAACTTCGCCCGCGCGGCGTCGCTCAGCTTCAACTGCGGTCGTCCGCGCTCGCGCCGGAAGTAAGTGAGGAAGAAGTCGATCAGCAAGCCAATGTCTTCTTCACGATCGCGCAGCGGAGGGATGTACAGTTCGAAAACGCTCAATCGATAGTAAAGATCCTCGCGGAACTTCTTCTCGCGGACGTAAGTCTGCAGGTCCTGATTCGTGGCAGCGATGACGCGCACGTCGACGCGCACCTCCTGCGTGGCGCCAACCGGCAGGAAGGGGTGCCCTTCGAGGATCCGCAGCAGCTTCGCTTGCCCCTCCAGCGGCAACTCGCCGACTTCATCCAGGAAGAGCGTCCCCAGATCGGCCTGCTGAAAGAAGCCTGTGTGGTCGCGATCGGCGCTGGTGAATGCGCCTGCCTTATGCCCGAAGAGCTGGCTCTCCATCAGATCGGCCGGGATCGCGGCGCAGTTGACAGAAATCATCTGCCGGTCAGCCCGATGGCTGCCGCGATGGATGGCCCGCGCCACCAGCTCTTTGCCGGCTCCGCTTTCCCCCCGGACGAGCACGCAACCTGGCGCCCGGCTCACGCGTTCAATCTTTCCCTTGAGCGCCCGCATCGGCTTGCTTTCGCCAATGAGTTCGTCGTAGCCAGGGGACGAGCGCACCAGTTGCTTGTAATCGCTCTGCAGCGAGATATGGGCGCGGGCTCGCACCAAGGCGATCACCACCAGATTGGCCACCGCGATGATGAAGTCGAAGTCCGACTGCCGAAAGCGTCCCGCTTCCAGATAAACGTGAATCGCGCCCACCGTCTGCCGCTCGCCGTCGCGGCTCTTCCGCACGAGCGGCGCGCAGACAGCGTCGGCAAAATGCTCGACCCGCTTCGCCTCGCCGCCGGCCGCTTGATTGGCAACCCACACGGCGTGCCCCTGGCTCAGCACCAATTCGGTAAGGTTCTTGTTGAGCGTTACGCGATCGGCGGCCCCGCTGGGGATCACCAGCTTCGGCTTGAGCTGATCTTCGTCGTCGACCCACAAGAACCCGACTACCGCCGCCTGAGTGCGCACCTTGAGCAGTTCCAACGAGACGCGAATCACCTCATCCGGATCGTCGCAGCCAAGCAAGCGAATCGAAAGCTGATACAGCAGCATCAGTTCCTGCACCTGCTCAGGCGTCGGCAGCGCGGCGAGGACTTCCTCATTGCTCTGGCGCACCGCGATCGGCATGTCTTGCACAATCGTCTGCGTTTGCCCGCCGCCATCCCCCTGCGCCGTCGCCGGTTCGTCGGAGAGCCGGAACTCGAACTCGTTGCTGCCAAGCTTGATCTGATTGCCGTCGCCCAGCATGGCGTCGTTGATCTTCTGACCGTTGACCATCGTGCCGTTGCGGCTGCCCTGGTCGTCGATCACCCATCGCTCCCCGCCTTCGCAGCGGATGATCGCGTGGACCCGCGAGCAGAGCGGATCGGTAAGGGAGATGTGGCAATCGGTGCCCCGGCCCATCAGCGTCTCGCGCGCCGGGTCGAGCGGGAAATTCGTTCCCGAATGCTTGCCGGTAAGAATAGTCAGATAAGCGTACACAGCGCGGCCACGCAGTCCGTGCGGCGGAGAGGGAAAATGCCAGCGTCAATCGTAGCGAACCGGCAAGCCGTTGGAAACGCAGCGGCGCGGGCGGCGGAGGCCAGCGAGTGCGGCGAGACGGGAAATGGGCAGACGAACCCCGCCTTGCCGCCCCCGGTCCTCTCCAGTAAACTCGGTAGCTTCCCAATCGCCCTCCCCGGCGAGCAGGAATCGGGCTGTAGCTCAGCTTGGCTAGAGCGCTGCGTTCGGGACGCAGAGGTCGGAGGTTCAAATCCTCTCAGCCCGACTATCTTCAGAATCAAGCCCTTCGGCGAGCACGTCGAAGGGCTTTCTCCATGCTGGGACGAGAGTTACGTCGACAAGACGAAAGCTAAGAAAGACGACCTCAAGGATCATGCGCTTTGCGCAATCATGGGCCGAAAGCCATTTCACTTTGAGCGTTAGCGAAAGTTCACACGCCGCGAGTTCAATCTCGCCACTCTCCGCCCTACCCCGGTTGCAGACGTCGCGTTCGATCTACGCCTGTGCATTGCGATCACGACGCTCCGTTCCCATAGCGGCGCACCGATCATGATCGATTTTCTTGAGCATTCGCATATTTAGCAGCTGATACTTTTGGCGTCGGAGCGTCCTCAACTGACGATTAAGCTCAGTAATTCGCTCCTTGTTGGCTTACGGATGGCTCCTCGTCTTTCCACGAAGCACGCGGGCGAACCAGTGCCGCAACCTCTCACTTTCGATTCGTAGCGTATCGAATATTCCTGGCATCTCTTTATCTCAAGCCTGTTCCTGCAAACAAGTGCGAGAATGCTCGGGCACGTTGTGGCGACCGCAGCGGCAATAGAGGCGAAGGTTAATCTCCCGCCGCTGTCCTACAGTCGTGGGCCATCGCATGTGCCAAGTCGCACCTAGTGTCGGACATCGCCGCCCTAAGCCCATCAGCGATTTCCTCGTCTCATAAAACATCATAAACACACTTCTGTGCACTCCAGTTGGCCTCGGAAGCCCATGTCGATGTGCGTATTTGTGCATTCAATGCTCAATGTGATTTCATGAATGATGCTGGCAATCACACGATGCACGGCAAGTCGTCACCTCAACATCGTTGATAAGATTTTATTGACTTTGATCTATTTACTTGTATATTGGCCCGCAACTCTTGATACCGTTTAGATGCCGCCCCCATCTTGGACAGTGCAATCGCCGATTAGAGGCGTCGTCACGACTGACTCCGCAAGTCGCGGCGGCACTTGGACACCCCGGCATATCGCATCCAACTTGCGCTCCTTCATTGATTGCGAGATGCAGCTTCCATCTGCTGAATTGGGCGTCTATGATTACGCCCCCTTCGGCCGCGTGACGGCCACCCTCGGCGCCAACGGACTGGCAGATGCAACCGGCGTGGTCACCTCCTTCGCCCACCACGGCAGCCTGCTCGACGCCGCGACCGGCCTGCAACTCAAGGGCGAGCGCTGGTACTCCCCCGACCTCGGCCGCTTCGTCAGCGAGGACCCGATCCAGGACGGCGGCAACTGGTACGCCTTCGCCGGCAACGACCCGGTGAGCTTCGCCGACCCCACCGGCCTCTACCAGCAAGGACACCCCCTCGCCGGCGGCTTCAGCGGCGGACGGCCCGTTAAGTCCACCATCCCCAACGGCAACATCCCGGCCAACGCCCCTTCGCGCCAGTAAAACGCAAAGTCGCCCACGGGCAAACTAGGCTTCAGCTCGAATGCACCTCCGCCCCGGCGGACGAGTTACTTCGCGCTGGACGTTCACAACGCCGCGTTTGCTGTCGCGCATCGTTACGCGGAAAGACGCAAGCTTCTTGGCGGCAGCAAGCCGCCGACGCATCGCACCGCGGGCGCTGGATGGGTGGCGCAATCAAATGCCACCAACTTGGTGATCGAATACACCCCCATGATGTCGGGTTTTAACACCGCTGAATGAAGGGATAGCTTTGGCCAGATAGGAAGTCGGAGCCGAGCATCCCCATCACGTCAGCCGGACCTCACCTCAGGGGCGCCTCGCCAGTTCTGCATAAAAACCTGCACCAGCGGCGCGCGCTCCGCCCATTTGCTAGCAACGCATCCCCTGGCGGAGTCACCCCGCTAAATTTCCTTGGACCGAGCGGACTCGGAACAAAGTTCCGTGCGATAACACGCCAGTCCGTGCCAAATGACGGCCATGCCGTGAATTCCCACGGGTCGCTTGGACCGGCAACAGTGAACGATCACCCGCACCGTTAATCTTTATGGTTTCTCCGGCTGCCATCGCTTCGATAGCCACGTCGACCCTAAGTGCTGACAGGCCAACGACGCTTGAGCCGGCTCCTCGTTCTCAGCTATTCCCTTTGCTGTCGCATGTATCCTATTTCGGTAGACCGCATCGTATTTTAGCGTTGTTTGGCGTGCAGTTGGCGTATGGGGCCGCACACTTGGAGTCGGGTTGCCCCCGACCACCACCCTGCAGGAACAGTCCATGCCCGCCTTGCCGCGCCGCCAGCGCCCCTCCCGCCTTGCCGGTTTTACGCTTGTTGAACTCCTTGTTGTGATCGCCATTATCGGCGTTCTCGTGGCGTTGCTGCTGCCCGCGGTTCAAGCGGCCAGAGAAGCAGGCCGACGCAGTCAGTGCTTGAACAACTTCAAGCAACTCGGCCTCGCCAACCAAATGCACCACGATGCTTTCCGCCACCTACCGGTCGACATCAATCGTTCGCCGTCGCAGCCCAAGCATCGTTCGCAGCTGTACCTCCAGTTGCTGCCATTCATGGAAGGGGCGGCCTTACGCTCGGTCTACAACTTCAATGTGGCAGCCACGAACGATCAGAATCTCGCCCTCCTTTCCCGCACCGAGCCGGCGCTGCTCTGCCCCAGCGACGAATCGCAAATTCATCTCGTCGGCGGCAACGATCACGGTGGCGACCGGAAAGCGAGCTACGGCTTCAACTACGGCTACGGCACCTATGCTCAGCTTGCGAATTCAGCCGCCCGCCGCGGCCCATTCTATGCCAATCCCGGCGTTGCGGCTCCCGGCCTTTCGGCAGAGTTCGCCGAAGCGGAGTTCTATCGCTTCGGCGCCCCCACGAGCGCCAACAAGGACAAAGATAATTCCGGTCAGCAAGTCAACTACAAACGAATCACGGACGGCTTGAGCAATACCTACCTCCAATTAGAAATGCGGCAAATTCCGTCGGACGAAGACAACAACAACGATCGGCGGGCTCGTGTGTGGATATTCACCGCCGGCTCCTACCAGATCACGACGCGCATGGCGCCCAATTCCGCCGCGGCCGACGTCACCGTCTGCTCGGAGAACAACAACCGCTATGCGCCCTGCAAGCGGACCGGCGGCGGCAGCGTTGCCCAGTTCATCCTGGCGTCGCGCGGCGCGCATCCCGGGGGCGTCACCGCGTCGAAGTGCGACGGCTCCGCCGAGTTCGTCAGCAACGACGTCGACCTCGCCGTCTGGCGCGCCCAAAGCACCATCGCCGGCGACGATCCGCCCCTGTACGAGGTCGATCCCGAAGGCAACGGGCAGCAGTAGTCCGCTGCCGCAACAGACCATCTTCCACGTCCACATCTCCCCATCTCACCGTTTGGATTCGCACGCATGTTTCGCACGATTGCAATCTCCTTGAAGACGCCGCTCATCGCCGCCGCTCTCCTCAGCTTCGCCCTGGCCTCCGCCGAGGCGGTCCAAGTCACTGGCGTCGGCTACACGAATCACAGCCACGATCAGTTTGGCGATCCCATTCCCGGCTCGCCGTTCTTCAAAGGCACGGTCAACTCGAATAACAACACGCAATACGTCACTGGGCCCTCCGCCGGCCTGAGCGGCTCCATCAAAACGCCGAACAGCACTGTCGACGCTCCCATCGGCGCGAGCACCGCCGTCAGCGGACGAGTCACCATCAACGGCAACGCCACCGAAGCCGGCGTCGACGCCACTGTCGGCACTGCCGACGACTGGCTCGACTGCAATAACTTGCCGGCCGGCGTCACGTTGAGCTACGACGTCTCGTTTACGATCACCGCGGCCAACGGCAACAATCTCATCACCGCCAACGGCAATACCGGCAACGGCCTGGCGATCGCCAACGATGCTGCCCAGAACTACGGCAACCTCGATGCCGGCGAAGTGCTGCAGATCAGCGCCGTGACGACATCTAGTCACGCGTGGGGCGGCGCCCCGACAGCGGCTTTCGTCTTCACTCCTGGTTCGTTCGGCGTCACCAGATTCACCGCCTTACGTTCGAATACATTCGACGAAGCGACTGAAGGGATCACCATTTCCGACGGCACAAACACCTGGGGCTTCGGCACGTCGACCGGAACTGCGGGCAGCAACCTGATGCTGGAAAACAATCTCGGCAATCCGTTCGGCCCCGCCGGCGGCGACCTACCCCTGACGATCACCACCGACACCGGCGCCTGGACGCTCAAGAGCTTCCGACTGAGTACCCCGGTGATATACGACCTCGTCCCCGCGCCGCTGACGACCGACGCCGACTTCAATGGCGACGGACTGGTCGACGGCGCCGACTTCCTCGTCTGGCAGCAGAACCTCGGCCTCGCGGCAGGCGCCACCAACGAGCAAGGCGACGCCGACGGCAACGCGGCCGTCAACGACCTCGACCTCGTCGCGTGGCAAACGAATTTCGGCGCTGGCGCCACTCCGCCGCCGATCTCCGCCATCCCCGAACCGGCCGCCGCGACGCTCGCCGCGCTCGCCTTGCTCGCTGGCGCCGCCCTCGGCAAACGCAGCTAGCGCACGCCTTGCAACTCCCGACTTCGAAGCCCACTCTACAGATATCGTTCTTGAAATGCTGAGCTGATAGCGACTTAACCACAGAGGACACAGAGAGCACAGAGAGCACAGAGAAAAGCCAACAGCGATCACTTCCTTTTCATGTTCTCTGTGGCCTCTGTGTTCTCTGTGGTAAATGCATTTCATCATGGCAGTCGAAAAACCCTCTCCGCCGGTGGGTCTGCCCGGCGGCGAGCCCATTTATTGGGGAAAAAGTCGCGAGAACTGACGGGGGTCTAATTCGCGACCGACGCCCCGGCGCGAAAAAGCCCCTGCGGCAGACCGCCGAGAGTTCCTCTCGGCGCTCCGCAGGGACTTTAGTAGCCTGTCAGCTATGACGCACACACCCGCCGACGATCCCCACGTCCAAGCCCGCCTTGAACTCGCCGTCGCCGCCGCCAAAGCGGCCGGCGCCATCACACTGCAGTGGTTCCGCCAGGCGGGCCTCGGCGTCGAGCGTAAGGGCGACGGCTCGCCAGTCACGGCCGCCGATCGCGCCTCGGAAACTCACCTCCGCGAGCAGATCTCGGCCCACTTCCCCGACGACGCCATCCTGGGCGAGGAATTCGGCGAGAAGCCCGGCACGTCCCCCTACCGCTGGGTGCTCGACCCAATCGACGGCACCAAGAGCTTCATCAGCGGCATCCCCCTCTACACGACGCTCGTCGCCGTGATGAAGGACGACCAACCGCTGATCGGCGTCATCTACGCCCCTGCCACCGGCGAAATCGTTTACGCCGCCGTCGGCGGGCCCACTTGGTTTGCCGTCGGCGACAGCGCGCCCATTAAGTCGCGCGTCTCCTCAACCGGGCAACTCGCCGAAGCGACGTTCGTCACCACCGAAGTCAGCAAGTTCGATCGCAAGGGGAGCCAGGCCGTCCGCTCCATTTACAACCACCTGGAGAAGCACTCGCGCCTTACCCGCACCTGGGGCGACGCCTACGGCTTCCTCCTGGTCGCCACGGGCCGCGCCGACGTGATGGTGGACCTCTTCATCAGCCTGTGGGACGCCGCGGCCCTGAAGCCCGTGATCGAAGGCGCCGGCGGGCACTATTCCGATTGGAAAGGACTACCGTCGGTGCATACCGGCAACGCGGTGGCCACGAACCGGCATTTGGCCGGCGTGGTGCTGGAACTGACGCAATCAGCGTAAAAGTGCTGCTGGACGACGTGCCATTCTGCGTGGACTAGAATGCAGGAAACGCACTCCATGATCTCACTTGGCGTCTATGTGGCCCAACGCCGCTGAAACTGAAGAGCTCCTCCTCAACGCCCGCCAGGGCGATCGCGACGCCGTCGATCGGTTGATGGAACGCCATCGCCAGTCACTCGAACGGATGGTCCGCGGCCGGCTCAACCGGGCCGTCGCCCGGCGCGTCGACGCGAGCGACGTCGTGCAGGAGACGCTTCTCACGGCGAGCAAGCGGATGGCCGAGTACGTCCGCGATCCGCGGCTGCCCTTCCACGCCTGGCTGCGGCAAATCGCCCGCGATCGGCTCAACGACGTTTATCGCCGCCAACTTGCCGACAAGCGCAGCGTCGCCAACGAACAATCCGTCGGCGGCGAGGGCAGCGACTTCATCCCGCCGGCGGCATTGGTGCGCGACGAGGAACTCACTCCGGCCGCGGCGCTGATGCATCGCGAATTCGCCGAACGATTCCACGCCGCCGTTGAAACCCTCAGCGACGCCGACCGCGAACTCATCTTCATGCGTCACGCGGAGCAACTCACCAACAGCGAAGTTGCCGAGGTGCTGGGCCTCAGCCAACCGGCCGCCGCAATGCGCTATTTGCGCGCCCTGCGGCAGTTGAAGTCAGTCCTGGGCGACGCGAGCATTGATTGATTGAAATAGGACTCGAATGCGGGGCACCCCCTGGCTCCGCCAGGGGGTCGCTAACCATGCCGGTACGCGTCGTCCGACGAACGTCTACCCCCCGGCAAAGCCCAGGGCTGCAAACTCAATAAAGACTTTAATGAACCACACTGCCGCTTCTGATCCGCCGCACAGCGACCGCGAGGAGCAGGTCGCGTCGCTGCTGGAAGAATTACTGGCAGCGAAGCGGCGCGGCCAGACGATCGACGTCGAACTCATCGCCGCCCAGCATCCCGACCTTGCCGACGAGTTGCGCGAACTCTGGGGCGTTGCCGCCCTCGCCGAGGAATTCCAAAGCGAGTCCGAAATCACCTTGCCATGGCAGGACGGCCGCGCCCGTCGACCGGCGCCGCCGCACCCCCGCTCGGACGAACGCATTTCCCGGCACGGACAGCTTCCCGACCGCCACTTCGGCGACTACGAGCTCCTCGAAGAACTCGGCCGCGGCGGCATGGGGGTCGTCTATCGCGCGCGGCAACGCAGCCTCGACCGCATCGTGGCGCTGAAAATCGTCCTCCGCGGCGCTACCGCCAGCCTCGCCGACCTCGCGCGGTTCCGCGGCGAAGCGGAAACCGCCGCCCGACTCAACCACCCGAGCATCGTCCCGGTCTACGAAGTTGGCCAACAGGGCGACCTCCCCTTCTTCACAATGCGTTACGTCGAGGGACACACCCTCGCCCGCCGCATCGCCGACGGTCCGCTGCCAGCGCGGGAAGCGGCGCGGCTGCTGGCCCCCATCGCCCGCGCGATCGCCGCCGCGCATCAACAAGGCGTGCTGCACCGCGATCTCAAGCCATCGAATGTGTTGATCGACGACAATGGCGAACCCTACGTTAGCGACTTCGGCCTCGCCAAACGGCTCACGCCCGACAGCGACGACGCGGCCGCGCTTGCCGACGCCGCCCAACTCACGCAAACGGGCGCCATCATCGGCACTCCCGGCTACATGAGCCCCGAACAAGCCGCCGGCAGCCGCGGCTCGATCGGCACTGCGTCAGACGTCTACAGCCTTGGCGCCATTCTCTACGCCACGCTCACCGGCCGGCCGCCGTTTCAGGGCGCCACGCCGGTCGACACCGTGCTGCTGGTGCTCGAACAAGAACCAGCGCCGCCGCAGTTGCTCAACCCGCGCGTTGATCGCGATCTCGAAATGATCGCGATGAAATGTTTGCAGAAGCCGGTCGAGCTCCGTTACGCCAGCGCCGACGACTTGGCCGACGACCTTGACGCCTACCTCGCGAACGAACCAATCTCCGCACGTTCGGGTCGCTTCTCCGGCATCGTCACCCGCGCCTTCCGCGAAACGCACCATGTGAGCATCCTCGAAAACTGGGGCCTCCTCTGGATGCTCCACGCCGCGGTGCTGCTCGTCCTCTGCCTCGTGACGAACGGCTTCCAACTCGCCGGCGTCACGTCACGCTGGCCCTACATCGGTCTCTGGACGATCGGCCTCGGCAGCTGGGCCGCCATCTTCTGGAACCTGCGCCACCGCAGCGGACCGATCACCTTCGTCGAACGGCAGATCGCCCACATCTGGGCCGGCAGCATGATCATCGACACGTCGATGTACATCATCGAATGGCAGCTCGGCCTCGCCGTGCTCACACTCTCGCCAGTCCTCGGCCCCGTGAGCGGCGCCGTCTTCCTGATGAAGGCCGCCATGCTTTCGGGGCGCTTCTACATCCACGCCGCCGTGCTCTCCATCACCGGCATGGCGATGGCGTGGCTGCAAGTGCAAACCTTCATGCCAAACCTGGGCCTCACGCTCTTCGGCATTGTCTCCGCCGCCTGCTTCGCGCTACCCGGCTGGAAGTACTGGCGGCAGGTGAAGAAGAGGTGATGCTACTTGCAGCTCCGCCGGGGGGTCGCTCACCATGCCGGTACGCAACGTGCCGGGGGCTGCACCGTCACTCTACCCCAACCAGTTCCTCCTCCCGCCAAACGCTCACCTCCGACAACCCCTGCATCGCCGTCGCAATCTGCGCCACCAGTTCCTCCGCCCGCGCCGCCGGCGCTCCGCTGAACTTCGCTAAATGAATCATCGTCACCAGCTCGCGCACCCACGCCAGCGTCCCGATCAAATCCCCATGCAGCTGCTTCCGTAGCGCCGCCAGCTGCCGCATATTCTCGCGCCGCACCTCTTCGCTGTGCCGCGCCTTCCCCACGTCGGCCGCCGCCGCAGCCAGCGGATCGTCACGCGTCACCGGCTCGGCCAGCAGCCGATCCAACTGCCGAATCCGCTCCGCCTGCAGCCGCCACGCCGAACGCAACTCCACGAGTCGCCGCGCCTCGCAACTCAGCACATCCCCGGCCCACCCATCGAGTCCCTCGAGCGCCGCATCTAGCTCCCCCTCCACCTGCCCAATCGCCGTCGCGAGCGCATCACGCTCACCAGACTCTTCGCTCTCCCCCGGCGGCTTGCCGCTTAGCGTCTCCCCTTCTCCCTTGTTAGCAGCCAACAACAACGGCAAATAAAACGGCCAGAAAAACAGCACCGCCATCAGTTCCACCGGGGCGCCTCCGCGCAGGTAATGCGCGACGGCCACCACCAGCCCAAACACCACATAAAAAATCGACGTCTCAAGGAGTAACATGGCTCGCCGCCTCCCGCATCGCGCGGAGTTCCGCCTCGACCGCGCAGGACTCTTCGCCCCCCTGGTCAGGCGAACCCGCCGCCGGCGCTCGCAATGTGGAGTCACGAAGCCGACGGCGGACGCCCAACAGTTGTTCGGCAGTTTGCATAACAGAAGCCCTTAAAATTGGATGCGTTGTATTTGTATTTCAGCCCCTGGCTCCGCCAGGGGGTCGCTCGCCACAGCGGTAGTCGTCGCCCCACGCCGCGCTACCCCCTGGCAAAGCCAGGGGCTACAGTTCGCTATGCGAACTCAAACAACCCAAAGCAGAAGAACAACTCCCCTCAAATCGCCCCCACCAACAGCAGCCACGATAATGGCGTCACATGGAACGGCTCGAGCCGTTCCATCACCCGCCGAAAGACGTCGCTCATCGCCACGCCCACCCGGCAAACACCACGAGATTCACCAACAGCACGAACCCCGCTTGCGGCACGGTCGCCGTGAAGAATCAGTTGATCGGGATCGACGCCAGCATGGCGACCCCGCCCCAACTCACCGTCACGAGCGCCGCCAACAGCGTGCTGCTCACCGGTAGTCGCGAACCGGAAAGACAGTCGTCATCCCGTTGGTCGTCGTCCCCGCGATCGCCGTCGCCAGGAGCGCTCCCCACACGGGCGACCGATAGGCGCCCCGCCCTTCGTTCCAGGCAACGGCAAACTCCTCGGAATCGCGCAAGGCGAGCCCGACATGGGTCAGGCCGCTACGTACCTGCTGGCGAAACATCGTTCGGTCTCCTGTTTGTTCGATGCGTGCCCAAGCAGGAAACCGAGAAACTACACCCCCCATTAACAGGACGCGCCGAAAATGGCAGACTTGGCAAACATGGCAGACTCGGGCAGTGAACACACCTCGCCGCGCCGGTCATTCGCCACGCGCCTTCGCCAGCCGCGCGTCGTCCAAATCAAGCCGGTACAGCATTTGGTTGTAGTCATACCGCGGCGTCGGCTGCGGCCGGTCGGCAAAGCTGGTCGTGTACGTTCCTTCGAATAACAGCACCGGCGACTTGGCGTCGGCCAGCTCCGCATGCAGCCGCGGGTTGTAGAAGGTGTAATTGTCGTGCGACAGCACCTTCACGGCCGGTCCCCACGGACCGGTCGGGGCGTCGGCCTCGGCATACCAGATTTCACCGAAGACCGAGGGCTTGCCGAACGACTCCATGAACACGGTCACCCAGCGACCGCGGAATTCGTTCCACGCGATCGAGCCGGAGTGGGGCGTTACCTGGCCGCCGTCGACCGTCGGCAACGTTTCCTGTGGGGCGAGTTTTTCCCACGTCGCGGCGTCCTGCCACGCCTCGAACGTGGCCGGGCAGCGGAAGTTCGGCAGCGGGTTGCCCAGCAGCAGCCACTCCTTGCCGGCGTCGTCGCGCCACAGCGCCGGCTGGCCGTCTGGCATAAATGGCCGCTCCGGTTCCGTCGTCGTCTTCGTCCACGCCTTGCGAAGCAGTTCGAACTTCTCGGCCTCATCATTCCAGACGCAGAGGCCCGCTTCGTACGCCTCCAGCGGCGGGCGGATCTTGAGGTAAGTCGCCACGAGCTTCGAGTTGCCTTCGCGATCGGGCAGGCTGACGTAGGCAGTGATCCAAGTCGGGCCCTTGCCAGGGAATTCGGCGACGCCCCGGGGTACGCCCCGCTCGTTGCGGAAATAGTCGTAGTGAAGCGCCAGCGGCGGTTCAAACTTCGTGATCGGCCGCGGTTCGGTCGTCGCGCTCGTGCTATGAAACACGCCGAACCGATACGACGGCAAGTCGGTGTCGCCCCACAGCCAGAAGCGCCGCCCGCGATGATTGGCAACCTGCACCGAGTCGCACCCGAAGACGCCTGACTCCTGCCAGTCGTCGCGCTCGCCGAGCTGCTGGCTCTCCGCAAAGATGCCGCCGCCGGTAAGCCGACCTAGCCGCTTGGCAATGATGCTCCGCTCGACTTCAATTCGCACCGTTTGTCCTGACCGCGGCGTCAGCCTGATGCCGCGAGCGCCAAAGCCATCCGCCTTCACGCCATAGCCATGACCCGAGACGTCGAACCAAATCTCGCGCTGCAGCAGATCGGGTTGATCGACGGCAATCACGCCTGCGTTGTCGGTCACCAGCACGATGTCGCTCGTCGTCCGCAACTCCACGAGGGGAACGGGCCAGCCGTTCTCTTTATCGACCACCTCGATTCTGCATGGTTCGACTGCGCGTGCGGCAGGCGATGCCGGCAGCCCAAATGCTGCGAATGCCGCAGTGATCAAACACCCTGTAACTCCACATTGATTCGACACCGCCTACCCCCGAATTCTCGAATACCGGTCAATTCCCGCACTTTATTGTACTTAGGAACCCGGCTGCGACATGATGTCGCCGCACGACAAGCAAATGACAAGGAAACTCATTGTGCAACCGGACTGATTTGTGTCATGTTAACGGATTGGTTTCTCCTGGGCGGCGACAAACTGCTTGGGATGCTACGCGTCGAATCGTGAGGCGGCCCTCATCGCTCGACGCCCTGCCCTTCAGCCGCATAGGACATACGGCCCGCCTTGCGCACGCGGCGCGCCGTTTAGCAACGCCGGAGCGCCAAGCAATTCGCCATGGCAAGCCGGCGACTAGTCGCCGTTTCACCAACGTCAACCACGTTTGAGGAGGCTTTTGATGTCCATGCAGCTGCTAGTTCAACGACGTCCGACGCACGTTCGCTGCCTTGCCCTACTCGTCGCGGGAGCCTTTGCCCATGCCGCTAGCGCCGCCGACGTCGCCTATTGGCGTCACGAAGAAGGTCCGGCCGGTCAGATCGTCGCCAGCGGACCCGATACGGTCCTCGACTCCTCGGGCAACGGCAACCACATGCAGACGTTCGCTTCCGGCGTCTCCCCATTCACCGCAGCGACCTACACGTCGACCGTCTCGCCCTTGCCGCTCCGCAGCGGGCTCGCGAACAACTTGTCGCTCGACTTCGGCCCCAATCCCACCGGCTTCACGGATGACGGCGGCGGGCTGAACGACGACAACTACACCGCCGGCGAGCCTATCCAGACCTACCTCTTCGAGTCGATCACGATTGAACTGGCATTCAACATGAACTCGATCGGCGGCTACCAGGCAATCTTCGGCAAAGACGGCAAGCCGCTGGGCGATAGCCCCGTGCCGCCGATCAAGTTCCTCATCCGCGGCGACGACTTCCCCGACGCGGCGCCGAACCAGCTCTTCGTCGAATGGATCGACGGCAACGGCGCCATTCACTTCCTCGCCACGCGCGAGACCGTCGTGGCCGGCCAGTGGAATCACGTCGCCTTGACGCTCAGCTCGACCGACGCCCAGCTCTGGGTCGCCGGCGAAACGGGCGACTACGCCCTGAAAGATTCGATCACCGGCGGCACGTTCGCGGGCCCTGGCGGCGACGTCATCTACTTCGACCCGACGTCGTTCACCGTGGGCCGCGGCGCATTCGACAACAACGTGACCGACTGGGCCGATGCAAAGATCGACGAAGTTCGCATCAGCGACGCCGTGCTGACTCCCAACCAGTTTCTGTTCGTTACCTCGCCCGCGGGTCAGGACGGCGATTTCAACAATGACAACATCGTCGATGGCGCCGACTTCCTGATCTGGCAGCGCGGTTTCGGACCTGCCGGAACGAATCTAACGGGCGACGCTGACGGCAACGGCGTCGTCGACGCCGCCGACCTCGCCATCTGGAAATCGCAGTTCGGCGGCCCGCCGGCCGCGGTCGCCGCTGGCGCCGTTCCCGAACCAGCGACGCTGGCCCTCGGCGCCTTGGCCGCCTGCCTGATCGGCATGGTTTCACGGCGGCGCTAAACCTCGCGTCGAGTCTGCGGTAAGCCGCTAGCTCCCGTCAACTGTTTGTCCGGCGCGAAGCGGCGGCCTATCGTAAGGGAACCATGTTGCAACCTCTTCGCGCGCGGAATGTTAGAACGCTGACGACGCGATCGCTTCAGTTTGAGTCCCTGGAACCCCGCCGCGTCCTCGCCGGCCACGGCCTCACCGCGCAGTACTTCCATAACGTCGACTTTACCGGGCTGGCCGCCGAACGCGAGGAGGCGCCGAGCTTCGCCTGGGGCCTCGCGTCGCCCGCGCCCGGGATGGACGCCGAGTCCTTCAGCGTCCGTTGGTTCGGAGGTGTGGAAGCAAAGTATACGGAAACCTATACGATCCGCACCGTCAGCGATGACGGCGTCCGATTATGGGTCGACGGCAAATTGCTGATCGACGACTGGGCAGCGAGCAACGCCCGCGTTGAGTCCGCCACGATCGATCTCCAGGCCGGTGAGCAGTACGACATTCGACTGGAATACTTCGACGCGACCGGATCCGCGCAGTTGCGGCTCCAATGGTCAAGCGCCAGCCAACCGCTGGAAACCATCCCCGCGGCGCAACTTTATGCGAGCCCAGCTGGGCTGGCAGGCGCCTATGGCGACGCCTTCGGTCACGCCGGCCGTCGCACCGACTCGACGATCAATTTCAATTGGGGAACCGGCCAGCCAATCTCCGGCGTCGCCGCCGACAACTTCCAAGTCCGTTGGACCGGATACTTGCGGCCCGACGTGAGCGAGACATACCAGTTTCGCATCCGCAGCGACGAGCAGGTTCGACTGTGGATTGGCAATGAGCTAATTATCGATCACTGGAGCCCGCACGCGCTCGCCGAAGATATCGGCGTGAAGCAGCTCGAAGCCGGGAAGTGGTACGACATTCGGCTGGAGTACGCCGACGTTTCGGGAAACGCCCAGGTCGATCTTGCGTGGCAAAGCTTCGGGCAAACCGGCGGCGAGTTCTCAGGGATCCCCGCCGCGAATCTTCGCGCCGCGCAGGAAAGTCCGCTTTACGCGACGAACCCGCTCGGCCCTGGCCAAGACCCGTTCGTGATTCAATGGGAGGGGACCTATCTTCACGTTCGCTCAGCGGGCGGCGGCGTCTGGATCGATCAAGCCGACCGCCTTGAAGACATCCACCCCAGCGACCCCGCAAGCACGAGCGTCAAAGTCTGGACCGCGCCGACGGGAACAAATCACTCTAGTCAAATCTGGGCGCCGGAGCTCCATCAACTCAACGGCAAGTGGTACATCTACGTCGCCGCCTCCAGCGGCACGAACGCGACTCACCGCATGCACGTGCTGGAGCGAGACGATCCCAATCCAGTCGGCCCGTACGTCTACAAGGGACAACTCGCCGCAAGCACCGATCGCTGGGCGATCGACGGCACCGTCCTCCAATGGCAAGGCGGTCTCTACTTCATCTGGTCGGGCTGGCCGGGGACGCGCGACGGACAGCAGAATCTTTACATCGCTCAAATGACGAACCCCTGGACGATCAGCGGCGACCGGACGTTGCTCAGCATGCCGACGCTGCCGTGGGAACAGTATGGCCTGCCCATCAACGAAGGACCGCAAGTACTGATCCACGAAGGTCAGCTTCACATCATTTATTCCGCCAGCGGCTACTGGACCGATCAGTACGCTCTGGGTCGACTGACCTACGACGGCGTCGGCTCGATCATGAATGCGAACTCGTGGACGAAGGCTCCGACGCCCGTGTTCCAACAAGCGGGAGACGTCGTCGGCGTCGGACACGCTTCGTTTGTGAAGTCGCCCGACGGTACGGAAGATTGGATCGTCTACCACGCTCACCATGATCGCCTTAACTGGCAAGACGACCGCGACATTCTCATTCAGCAGTTCACGTTCCATCCCGACGGAACGCCGAATTTCGGTACGCCAATTCCCAAGACCACGCCAGTCGCCGTCCCATCGGGGTACGTCGACCCCAATCGCGATTTCGTCCTGGGCGACTACGACGCCAGCGAAGTGGTTAACAGCGCCGACCTGACCGTGTTCGCCGGGCTGTTTGGATTGCCGATCACGCCCGGCATTTCGGCTGACGGCGACGTCAGCGGTCTGGTCGATGGGAATGACTTCCTCGTGTGGCAGCGCCGCTTCGGGGCCACGCCGCCCGTCTTAGTTCCCTTGCGGGCGTCGAGCGCGCCAGCTGCCACGGGTGAGATCTCAACCGAGAACAATCCGGCCGACGCCGCCCCAGCAATCGCGGCGGAGGAAACTACCGGCGCGAATCATCCGACGATTCTGCTCAACGCAGCGCTGGTTGACCTGGCCATGGCGAACGAATCATTCCGGCGCGATATCCCCTCCCGCGCCCGCACCGCTACGCCGAACGCGACGGCTGCCCCCGAGCGGCCGCGCACCGCTGAACGTACGACGCCGTTTCCAGGATTCGACGTTCATCATTCCCTGACGCGACAGGCGGCCCAACGATTCTCTACGAACGAGTTCAGCCCGAGCGTGGCCCCTTGCCCCTCGAATCCGCTGGACTACTTCTTCTCCGACTTGCTCTCTGCCAGCGAATCGTAAATGGGCGGCTCGCCCATCAAGGTGGGTACGAGCATCGCGCCAAAGCACGCCGACAGCATCGGCAACAACAGCGTGAAGCTGCCGGTCATTTCGATCACCAGCACGATGCCGGTCATCGGCGCCCGCACGACCGCCGTAAAGAACGCCGCCATGCCGACGACTCCCGCCGCGGCTGGACTCGACTCGATCGTCGGAAACCAACCGCCGACGACCGCTCCGTAGATCACGCCTATCTGCGTTCCCACCGCGAGCATCGGCGCGAAAAGTCCGCCAGGCGTCCGCGCGGCATAGGAGACTGGTCCCAGGACAAAGCGCACCACGAGCATCGCCAGCACCGTGGCAACGGGCGCAAGTTCGGTGAGCGTCTGCTCGGTGAGAGCTTCGCCGCCGCCGACCCAGTCGGGCGCTCGCCAGGCAAGAGCGCCGACGGCGGCGCCGATCGCGGCAGCCTGCAACTCGATCGGAACTCGCTTGACGACCCGCCCGCCGACGGCCAACGCTCCAAGGATCGCGCGGTTATAGGCGACGCCGAGTAGCCCCGTGATCAGCCCCAAGACCAAATAGAACGGCAGCGCCCCCGCCCCCGGATAGGGTGACTCAGCAACGACGAAATCGGGACCTTGTCCGAGAATAACGCGGCTCACGGCGATGGCGCTGGCGGAAGCGCCCAAGGTCGCGATGGAGGACCGAGTTTCAAAACGCCGCAACAGTTCTTCGATGACGAACACGGCTCCGGCAATTGGCGCATTGAAGGCCGTCGCCAGTCCGGCGCCCGCGCCGGCGGCGAGCAGCGTCAGGCAGTCGTCCGCGTTCCGCTTACTCAATCGACCAATGAAGTGAGCAACGCTCGCCCCCATCTGTACTGTCGGCCCTTCGCGGCCGAGCGCGAGCCCCGCGCCGATCGCCAACCAACCGCCGACAAACTTCACCGGAATCAATCGCAGCGGCGCCTGCGGCACGCGCCTGTTCAGCACCGCTTCGACGTGAGGGATGCCGCTTCCAGAAGCCTCGGGTGAGAACCGCCGTACCAGCCACGCCGCGAGAGCCGTCGCGGCGGCGCCCAGCACGACCAAGGCGATCAGCCCGCTGATTCCATGCTCCTGCGCCCAGGCGGCAATCAAATCGCGCTGGCCGTCAGCCGCCTCCAGCGCCCGCCGGAAGAGGGCTCCCAACAGTCCAGAGGCGCCGCCAACCACCAACGATAGCGCCGCCAGCGACGCCAATCGGTCGGTTGGCGCGGCGCCTTCATGGGGGGCAACATTAGTTTTCAGCGGCGGCGGCAACGCGGTTTCCTCGTCAGGTGATCCAGAGAATAGCAAATCGTCCCCGCGCCAGTTACCCGAGTTCAGCCCACCGGCGCTCGTGCGCGGGCGCGCGGCACGCCCATTGCAGCCTCCGGCGTCACGGAAGCCGTGCGATGAGACTTGCCGACGTATTTCAACGCGCCAGGCGGCTTTGGGCCGCGAATCGCCGTGCTCGCCGTGAGCTCGTTCGAACACTATCGCAGTCCATGCGGTCGCTTAACCAACACCCTGAATACCAGGCCACCGCGCGCGAACTTGAGGAGTGGGCCGAGCGCCGGGGTAATTCGTGCTAGTCAACTACTTCAAACAACGGCCCCCCATGACGGCTCCCGTCGAGGCGGCCCGGCATGGAGGTTGGGCCTCCTCGGCGATGTTTTCGACGCGTTTTCTTAACCCGCGTCAATTGACGACGGCAAGATTGCCGAATTGCCTGCGAGCTATACTTGCCGTCAAACCTGCTTTCTTTCTCCGGAGAACAATCCCATGCACTACCGAAAATTGCGCCTCGCCCTGTCGCTACTAGCTGTCACGATCATCGCCACCGGATTCGCCACGGCTCAAGACACCAACAATCGGCGCGAACGGCTCCGCAAGGCCGTCGGCGCTGCCGCAGGCGTCGCCGAAGGCCTAATTGAAGAGAATGCCAGTTCCGCCGTCCCGATCGTCGATGGACGCGTCATTATTCTGCAGCGGACGGAGAAGCGAGCGGAGCAAGGCTCGGCAGCGTCGAAACCGCACGAGGTCAATGCGGGCGGTTTGGTCATCGTCGAAGTTCCCGACACGCAAAGCCATCCGACCGAAGTCGATGAGCCGATGGTCACCCCGAACGGGGCCTTGCAGTCCTTTGGAAAGGTGCGCGGCATACGCACCAACAATGAAGGTCAGCCGATGATGGGAGGCGGGTACACGTGGTTCCTGTTCAAATCGCTCGCCGAGGGCCCCGCCACGTTGAACGTCAAGTACACCCCCAACGGCGGCGGCGATCCCGTCGACCAGACGTATGAAGTTAACGTCACCGCGAAGTAGCGGCGTTGCTCGTACCCAGTCCCGGCTTCGCGCCGGGGCTGGGCCTTATGTCTCGTAGTGCGAGACGTCGTTCCACAGCTGAATGACTGGCTCATTCAAGTTGTGCTCATAGCCCAACGCGCTCAGGCTTGCCGTCGCCAGCGTAAACAGTTCTCCACCGGCCGGGGGCAACAGCAGCCAGCGGGCCCCGAGCATCCGCGTAAAGTGCCCGCTGGAGAATATCAGGACATTGCCTCCCGCGGCTCGCGCTCGCGCGAGGACGCGATCGGCGCGGGCGGCAACTTGTTCGGGCGACTCTCCGCCAGGGCAACCATGTTCGAAGACTCGCCAGCCCGGTCGTAGTTCCTGGATCTGCGCATTGGTCAGTCCCTCGTACTCGCCGTAATTCCATTCGACGAGATCAGGGTCGACCTCGGCAACGCCGCCGAAGCCAGCCAATTCGCACGTCCGCGCCGCACGAATCAATGGGCTGGTCCAGACCGCGGCGAACTCAATCTTGCGCAGCCGCGCGCCCAGCCGTTCGGCATCGTACTCTCCCTCCGGGAGCAACGGCAAATCAGTGAGTCCCGTGTGCTGTCCCGAGCGGCTCCACTCAGTTTGGCCGTGCCGGGCCAGGTACACGATCGGCAGCTTCGAGCTCATGTTCCTCTCCTGTAAATCTGCGCTATCCGTCGACGGCGTGGCCTGCAAGAGTGTAGGTTCCCCCTGTTATCTCTCCCTCGCCGAGAGAGGCAAGGGCCGAGTTTCGGCCGCCCCAGCCCAGCGACCGCCCTGCCACCGGTCACGAGACGGCGGAGATCCGGCGGATTTTCGCGTGCTTTTGACGCATGCTCATTCGTAACCTAGCCTTTCGGGTTGAACCGGACGCTACGGTTCCACCGACTTCTAGAACTCAACAACACCCGCGTGCCGGCGGCACGCGCACCACATTTCGTCACCTCACACTGCGAGTAGGAACATGGACAGCCCCACCACCCCCGTCCCCGGCCCGTTTCGCACCGTCATTGCCGCGGAAGTGGAAACGCTTCGCAATCATTGGAAGTGGTTCCTCGCCCTCGGCATTGGCTTGGTCGTCCTCGGCACGATCTCGCTCGGTTGCTCGATCCTCACTACCGAAGTGGCGGTCGTCGCCTTCGGCTTCCTGATGCTCGCCGGCGGCATCGCCGAAATCATCAGCGCCTTTTGGGCCGGCAAGTGGAGCGGCACGCTGATCCACTTGTTGATCGGCATCCTCTACACGGTGGTCGGCGTCATGATCATCGACACGCCGCTGCAAAGCGCTGTGCAACTGACGCTCCTGTTGGCGTTCTTCTTGGTCTTCAGCGGTATCCTCCGCATCGTCTTCGCCCTGAGCGAGCAGTTCACCGGCTGGGGTTGGGTGTTGCTCAACGGCGCCGTCACTCTGCTGTTAGGCATGTTGATCTACAAGCAATGGCCTGCCTCGGGCCTGTGGGTCATCGGCCTGTTCATCGGCATTGAGATGATCTTTAACGGCTGGGCTTGGGTGATGTTGTCACTCACCCTTCGGCCGCGCGAAGTGAAGTAAGCGAAGATAACGCTGGCGGATAGCATACAACCCACCCGCGATACAAAAAGCCAGCCGTGCGACATGCACGGCTGGCTTTTTTTGCTTTATCGAGTCGCGCGAGGTCGTCGACGATCCCTAGATGGCTCGCCGGGTTACCCGATCCTCATCGAGCGCCCGCTTCAGCGCCGCGCGTTCGCGATTGATCTCGTCCGCCGTTCGCACGCCTAGCCGACGCATCACCGGCAGCGGCGGGCACCAACCTTGAATCGCGTGTTGCAACAGGAAGGCGGCAATCACGGCGGGGACCGCGAAGAAGCGTCTGTCGACGAAAGCCCCTAGCGCCGAACCTACCAGGATCGCCGTCGACGCATTGGTTTCGAGCAGCCGCTCAATGTCCCACTCGCGATCGAGCTCACCAAGTCGTTGCCTGATGGCAGTCGGTCCGGCATGCAGGGCGCGGGCAATGCTGACGTCGGTCGCTCGGCGGATTTGTTCGTTGACATGCGCCGCGGTTTGCCGCGGCACTCTCTCGATCGTGGACGGAATCATGGCTTCGCTCCCGGCAATGTCGTTCAGGCGGAATCGCTGACGTCAGTGCAAGCCGCGTGCCATTTCCTCCGCCTCCTGCTTCCGGATGGTCTCCCGCAACCGCTGTCCAAACGTTTCATCGAGCGGGGTCGACTGCATCCACGGGTCAACGCGAAAAGCCCGCCGTGCTTGTTCAAACGTGAGGTCGGTGTCGATGTATCCGAGGTTGAACGCGATGCGGTCAGACAGGCCGGTGAGCAATACCTGCAAATCGTGTGGCAGCGAATGGCCGCCCAGTCGCCGCAAATGCATCAAGATCCGCGTCATGCAGTTGTTCCAGATGAGATTGTAGAATTCCGGCTTTTCTTCTAACTGATGCGCGCCCTCCATCATCGACCGGAAGATCGCCCGCATGCGCTCCGGCGTTGTTCGCGCGGGATAGAAAAAGACCGGAACTTTCCAGATGGCGCCGCGCAGCCCGACAACGTCGCGCTCGTCGCCGACGACGTACATCAGCTGCAGTTGCCGGAACATCGACGGGATCAGCTGGTAGGGCTGCCCCAATCGCCGCCGGCCTTCGACCGACACGGCCACCGTCTGCCCGTCCGAAAAGCCAAAGCAGACGAACACGTGAGCCACCGCGTCCAGACCCGGCATGGGCGCGATGACGTAGTACATCGAGTTGAGTTTCGAGAGATCGTACGTCCGGTCATAGAACCCCGGCGTAAAGTCGGTGCGCGACCGCCAAGTGAAGTTGCGCACGTTCTGCACATGGACCAGATCACCGTCGATTTCGACGATCGGATGCCGAGCTTGCTCCGGCGACCACTCGACTTTGGGATCCGGCGTCACGAAGCCGAAGTAATAAATGGCGATCGCCGCGGCGGAGGCGAGAGCGATCGTCGTCCACCGTTTGTCGCTCCAGGCCGTGCTGAACCAACGCCAAAGTCGCAACGGTTCGCGTCGGCCGCGCCAAAAGAGTGCGAGCACGGCAATCGCCACGGCCCCGGTCAGCCACTTTGGTCCCGGTCCGGTGAAATAAATCGCCAGCGCCGACCAGATGCCGACGAACCACCATCCAAAGGCGCGGCAGTAGCGGCCGGACCATGCGAAAACGCGACGTAACAATGCCATGAACCTGCCCGCCAGATGGACTTCGCGGCGGCGTCTGCCGCCGCGAAGTCCATCGTAGCACTAAGCGAAGCAGGATCCCATGCGATTGCTCAGACGTTCAGCTGGCGTTGCGACGCACTATGCCGCGCGAGTTTCCCCGCCCAGCACCGTCATAATCTCGCCGCTGATGTAGCTCGAATCCACTTCCGAGGCGAAGAAAACAAACGCAGGCGCCACCTCCTCCGGCTGCCCGGGTCGTTTCATCGGCGTCTTGGCGCCATGCTCGGCGACGTCCTCTGCCGGCTTCGATACCGGCTGCAGCGGCGTCCAGATCGGCCCCGGCGCCACGCAGTTCACGCGAATTTTGCGATCGGCCAAGTTCATCGCTAGAGATTTGGTGAAGGCGTGGATCGCTCCCTTGGTGGTCGCGTAGTCGATCAGCGTTTTGTTGCCTTCGAGCCCCGTGATCGAACCGCAATTGATGATCGCGCTGCCCGGCTTAAGGTGTTTCAAAGCAGCCTTGGCCATGCGGAAATAGCCGTAAATATTCACCTTGAACGTGCGATCCCAGTCCTCTTCAGTCAAATCTTCAAACTGCTCGCGCGTTTCCTGGTAGGCCGCGTTGTTCACCAGAATGTCGAGCTGTCCGAATTTCTTCACGGTCTGTTCGACGGCGTCGCGACAGAACTTCGGATCAGAGACGTCGCCTGGGAGCAGTAGTGCATCCCGACCTTCCTCCTCGACGGCCTGCTTCACCACTTCCGCATCCGCTTTTTCCTCCGGCAGATAAACGATCGCCACGTTGGCGCCCTCGCGAGCGAAGAGCACGGCCACCGAACGGCCAATCCCCGAGTCTCCGCCGGTGATCAGTGCGACCTTGCCCGCAAGCTTGTCGGCTCCCTTGTATTTCGGCGCCAGATACTGGGGCTCGGGCGTCATCGCCGAGTCGAGGCCGGGCTTCGGTTGAGTCTGTGCCGGTAACGGCGACTTCGGTTTCGCGCCGGTTTGGTCTTCGTCGCGGGCTTTTTCCGTCTGCTTCGCTTTGGTTTGGCTCATCGCATCGTTTCCTTTTTCTTTTCTTCGCGGCGTCTTGGAGCGGATTACTCAAACGCCAGTGACCCGGGCGTTTGCCGTCCTACGCGGTGGAGCTTGCATTCGTTGAATTCGGCGGCTTGCTTACGCGCCGAAACGTGAGCGAGACGCATTGCATCTCGCGTGCCGTCGTGGCTGCCATAGCCATGACCGGCTGGCCGCGCATTCGGTGGCACCATCACAGCAGTCGTGAAGCGTCGAGCGAGGCGCTGCGGCCCTCGCCGCGGTCGCATCGGAACCAGCCATGGCCGTTCGTCGTTCAGCCGCCGATTTGCTTCCGCGGCGAATGAGTCTCGCCTCACGGCGTCGTGCGGCGGAGGAATCCAGTGGCTTGAACGCAGACGCTGCTCACTTCATATCCCGCTTCAATCCCGATCGCGTCGCTTGCGTCGCCAGTGGATCATCGGGCCAGGCATGTTTAGGATAGCGTCGCCGCAGTTCCTTCTTCACCTCGGGATACGTGTTCGCCCAGAAACTCGCGAGGTCGGCCGTTACCTGTTGCGGTCGCCGATTCGGCCCAAGCAGGTGCAGCAGCACTGCCACTCGGCCGCCGCCGATGCGCGGCGTCTCGCGTACGCCGAACAGCTCTTGGATTCGCACCGCCAGCACCGGCGGTCGCCCAGGTTCGTACGAGAGGGGATGCCGATTGCCGTTGGAAAGCTCGTACTCGCGCGGAGCCAGTCGCTCGATCTCGACCAGTCGTTCGTAACCGACGCGCTGTTGCACGTGCGACATCCAGTCAGCGGAGCCAATCTCGTCGAGCGAACGAAGCCCGATGCACACGTCTGGCAGCAGCGCTCCAAGTTCCCCATCGTCCAGCGACGACAATCCCAAATCGGGGAGCGACGTCGCCAGCCAGCGGACGCGCGCGATCAAACTTCCCGCCGCTGATTCGGCGGCGGGCAGATACCGCGGTAACTGCGGCAGCGCTTCACGCGCCAGGATCTCAGCGGCCGCCGCAGGGTCGCTGATCGCCACGGGAGTTTCTTCGAGCAGCAAATCGGCGAAATACGTTCGCGATCGCGCCTCAACCTGTTTGCGCGTCGGATTGTAAAACAGTTCGTCTCTTGTCGTGAGCAACTGGGTCGGCAACCATGCCCGTTCCACCGCCGAGGCCAATCTGGCCCGCGCCTCGCCGCCGGCGTCGTTCAGATCGATCGCCAGCAGCAGCGTCTCGCCCCGCACGCGCGAGCCGCCGTCGAGTCGCACGCCGCGTCCGCCGACCATCGTCGCTCGATCTTGCGTTCCGCCGCGGAGTTTCGCCAGCCGATCGGGAAACGCCTCCAGCAGCGCCTGCATCAAACTCAGCTCCGGCGTCTCGCTGCGCGGCGCCAGCGGCGTCTCGACCAAGCGATAGAGCTGCTCGGCGGATCGCAGGACGTTTCGCGCTCCGCCAGGGTGGAGCTCCAGTTCAGGATCAGCCATCCGCATGCCGCCGTGATAAGCCTGCAGCGCCGCCACGCGGTCGACGACGTCCGATCTGGAGCGGACGGCATGGTGATCGCGCGGACCGCGACGTCCTTGATCCGCGACGCGAAAGGGATCGCGTTCCGACAGCAACGCGGCCGCAATCGAACTCTCGCGCAAGACTCCATACTGAGCGCCGGCCAGCAGCAGGCGCCCCAATCGCGGATGCGCAGGCAGCCGCGAAAGTTCTTTCCCCAGCCGAGTCACTCGCTGACCTTCATCGATCGCACCGAGTAACAAGAGCAGCCGGCGAGCATTCTCAATGGCTTCGGCCGGCGGCGCGTCGAGCCACGGAAAATCGTCCGCCTCGCCCAGCACCAGCAGTTGCAGCAGCGGTTCCGCCAAATCGCTGCGCAGCGCTTCGGGCGCCTCGGCCGCCGGGCGATGACGATGCATGGCTTCTTCCCAGAGCCGCCAGCAGACTCCCGGCGCCGTCCGTCCGGCGCGACCGGCACGCTGTTCGGCGGAGGCCTGTGAAATGGGTACAAGTTCCAGCCGCGGCAGACCCGTTCCTGGCGCGACGCGCAGTTGCCGGGCCTGCCCCGAATCGATCACCGCCGTCACGCCCGGAATCGTCAGCGACGTCTCCGCCACGTTCGTCGAGAGGATAACCTTGCGCTGCCCCGTTTCGAGCAGCGCCCGATCTTGCTCCTCGGGGGGCAGATCGCCGAAGAGCTTCAGCAACGCGTGCCCCTGCCGCTCAGCCAACGCCAGCGCCGCTTCGCAGCGCATGATCTCGCCGACGCCCGGCAAGAAAACCAGCACGTGCCCGTCGGTCTCGGCCAACGCTTCGGTCACGGTTGCCGCCACGAGGTCGGGCAACTCGCGTTGCTCGCCGCGACGTTGGTAGCGAACGCTGACCGGGAATCGCCGTCCCTCGGCGTGAATCACCGGACAGTCGCCGAGCAGCTTCGCCACCGGACCCGCGGCCAGCGTAGCGCTCATGACCACGATTCGCAAATCGGGTCGCAACGTCTGGCGCACGCGCAACAGCAGCCCGAGCACCAGGTCCATCTCGATGGTTCGCTCGTGGAACTCGTCGAGCACCACGGCGCCGATCCCTTCAAGCGAAATGTCATCCAGCAACCGCCGCAGCATGATGCCGGTCGTTTCGACGATCAGCCGCGTCTCGCGACTGACGCAGGAATCGAAGCGCACGAGATAACCGACCTCGCCGCCAAGTCGAGCTCCGCGTAGCCGCGCAATTTGCCGGGCCACGGCTCGCGCCGCCAGTCGCCTGGGTTGAATCAGGGCGAGTTTCTGGCCCGCCGGCAGGTCATCGAGCACCGCTGCCGGGACAAGCATGGTCTTGCCCGAACCGGGAGGCGCCGTCACGACGACTCCGCCGGCGCGCGACGCGACGACAATCTGCGGCAAGACGCCGGCGACCGGCAGGGCGGCGAGAAGATCGGCAGGGAGCTCGTCGCTCATGAGTAACCGCTACCGCCCATCTATTTAGCCAGCGGCCGCACCTGAATGCCGCGGAACGCCACCAGTCCGTGGTCGCCCTGCAACATCAAGGGCCCGCGCGGGACTTCGGGCATGGTATTCCAGGCCGCGCCGGTGGGATAGTGAAGGTCGACCTGCTTGTGAATCTCCCTGCCGTTGAGCATCACGTGTTCAAATCGGGCGTCGGCGATCTTCTTTCCCGCCGCATCGAATCGCGGCGAATAGAACGTCAATTGCAACGTCTGCCACTCGCCCGCCGGCTTCGCCGCGTTTTCCATCGGGGCGACGCCGTCGTCGATGTGCTCGTAGCTTGGCTCCTGCTTCGCCCGCGGATAGACGCCGCCGCACATATCGCCGGTGAGGTCCTTCATGTCGTGAGTGTCGCGAATTTGGATTTCATAGAGGCCGTTCAACTTCACCCCGGAGTTGGAATCCCGTGGAATGAAGAACTCGCACTTCAATTCGACGTCCTGGAAGTTCTGGCGCGAATAAAGATTGACCGCGTCGCCATTGCTGATCAGCACGCCGTCTCCGGGTTCGCTGATCAACTGGTCGGGCGCGTCGGGATGAAGCTTCACTCCGCTTGCCAACGACCAACCGGTTTGATCTTCCTGCCAGTTTGCCAGCGACGCTCCTTCCAAGAGCGAAATCCACTCGTCGGCGCCAGCGGCTTCGGCGACTGGCGACATGACGCCGGTCCCAGCGCCCAATAACAACAGCGTCAGCATCGACGCAACGCCGAAGTAGCCGCGGCGGTCAGACGAGCGTAACAACGTCATCGGAGCGTCTCCTGCAGACCGAACGGGGGCGGACTTGAGTTATCCCAAGAGCGTGGGAGCGCGTTCGCGGAGGATCAATCTGCGTCCAGCCGTCACTATATCCTGCCGCTGCGGTCGCCGACACCCGCGAGGCGGCGGCTAGGCGACCGACGGCGAACGGCTGCCCCCACGAATCTCCCAGCTTTTCAACGGGCCGGTTATGCCGAAAACGCAGGTCACGCCAGCCGCATAGGGTCGCGAGCGGAACCTACACTTGACTCGGCCCAAGCAGCACAGGGCAAACGCCGCGGCCAAGATCCCACGCTCGACGAAACCGACAATTCCCCGCCATGAACCGCCGCCACTTTACTTTCTGGTTCAGCTTCGGTTTGTTCACGCTCGCCGAACGGCTGCAGGTTTACGGGCTCGATGAGCTCGCCGCGGCGCTGCTGCGCGACGACAAATCTCCCGCGAGCCCGCTACCCACGCATTGGCGACTGGCCGACAACGGCGTATGGCGCTGGTACGAACGCGAAACGTTCGTCGATGGCAAGTGGAAGCTCAGCGGCATCACCACTCCCATTCGAATGGAGACGGGCGAAGTCGCTCCGGCGCAACAGGGTTATCTCGACGAAGCGCGCGTCCCCGCCGAAGTCCGCCGCCGCAAACCGACGCTCAAAGCCGAGGATGCCCTCGCTGCGGCGAACAACGCGGCGAAAACGGCGCAGTCCCATAAACCAAATGGGTCGCCCGCAACGGCAACGACCGCTGCTACGGCGCCGAGCCCGTCGCTCGACTTCGACGACCATCACCCCAGCGAAAAGCGCCGCGCCCGCCACGGCCGGCCGCCGAGCAAATGGCTGCGCAGCCTCCACGCCCATGAACTGCGCATCTGGTTAAAGACCATCGACGTCCCTGAAGCCGACGTCGTCGGGATGACCTACTGGGAACATCTCACGCGCGACCATTCGTTCGATCCGGCCCACATTGAAGGGTTGGAGATCGACGAACAGGCCAAACTCCACGCGGCGGCCCACTACGGCTATTAGTCGAGCAGCGCCTCTGCAGCGATCGCAGGGTTCGGCGCCGGCGAATTCCATAGGGCTTTTCTCATCCGAGGCGCGGCGATTGCTGTTTGCACGGGCTTGACACCCCTGGCTCAAGACGCCGCGCATAGCGTTCTGACGCCAATCGGCGATAGAATCAGGGCGCCCGTCATGCCACCCGCACAAGGAAACCTCCCCATGTCCAAGCTCGCCGGAAAAGTCGCCGTTGTTACCGGGGCCTCAAAGGGCATCGGCGCGGCGATCGCCAAAGAATTGGCCGCCCAAGGCGCCTCCGTCGTGGTCAACTATGCCAGCAGCAAGAGCGGCGCCGAGAAGGTGGTCGGTGAGATCACCGCCCAGGGCGGGAAGGCAGTCGCGGTCGGGGCCAATCTGGCGGAGCCGGCCGACGTCGCCAAGCTGTTCGCCGCCGCCAAGCAGGCCTACGGAAAACTCGACATTCTCGTCAACAACGCCGGCATCTACGAGTTTGCGTCGATCGAAGAAATCACTCCCGAGCATTTTCACAAACAGTTCAATCTCAACGTGCTCGGCCTGCTGCTCGCCACGCAAGAAGCCGTCAAACTTTTCGGCGACGGCGGCGGCAGCATCATTAACCTGAGCTCGATCGTCGCCACGACGGCGTTGCCGCAAACCGCCGTCTACAGCGCCACCAAGGCGGCCGTCGACGCCATCACCCGCTCGCTGTCAAAAGAACTTGGCCCGCGAGGCATCCGCGTGAACTCGATCAACCCCGGCATGATCGAGACCGAAGGAACGCAGGCCGCTCACATCACGGCAGAGGATGGCGCCTTCCGCAAAAACACCGAGGCCCAAACGCCTCTCGGTCGCATCGGCCAGCCCCAGGACATCGCGCCTGTCGTGGCGTTTCTGGCATCCAGCGAATCCGGATGGGTCACCGGCGAAACGATCCGCATCGCGGGCGGCTTCACCTGATGCGGCAGTAACCAGAACGCGGCCCTGTGCGCCACGCTTGCTGCGGAGCGCCGCGATTGTCTCCAATTTAACGTCGAGCTTCCCACGTCCCTAAGATGCCGACCCGCTCGCCCGGAACGTTCCCCCAGCGACCATTGAGCAGTTGTCGCCCATCGTCCGACAGTTCCGCCGAGAAGGAACCGGGCGCCAGCACCTCGGGGTTGTCGGTGTACTTGCCTTCGATGAAAAGTTGTCGCGTCGCCGGATCGTAGGTGGCGACGACTTGCTCGCGTCCGATCGCCTCTTGCCCGAGACGCCATTCGAAGAAGCCGCTCGCTTCAACGCGATCGCCCAGCTCGTGTTGCGTGAGAAATCGCAGCGTGCTGCCGGCGTAATCGTTTCCCGCGTCGTCGACGCTCGAAACGATCGTCCATGTGCCGATGGCAAGGTTCGGCGCCCCGGCGGTGGAGGGCGCTTCGCGCGTCGCCACGATCGCCGCCGGCTCGACGGTCGTCGGCGACTTCTCCGGCAACAACCACGGCAGCAGCGCCGTCACCAGCGCGGTCACGCCGCTAATCAGCGCCGCGATCACCGTCCCCGACGCCAACAACGACCCGCGCGGCGATTGACCTGCCATGGTCGGAACTCCGATGAAGCCGAATCGAGCGCGGCGCGAACGGGCCACTGCACGCGCGTGCTAGCAAAGAAGATGCACGAACTCGCACACGCATTGCCCCTGATCGGCGTTCGTTCGCGAATACTTAAGTCAACCTTGCGTGCGTATCGGAACGAATCGTCGCGACGCATCGCATCAGGCCAATTGCCCTCAATTGTCTTCGCCCCAAAAGTCATTGAAAGTGCTGATTCGACTCGCGGCCGTCGGCCGCCAGGTCTCCCAAATGCGGCGCGCGAGTCGTCCAGGGACTCGTCTGCCAATTGTCGGCCGTCGGCCGTTCAGCGACGAACCGCGGCAGGAACAAACGAAAATAGTCCGCGAGTGCCTGGAGAAATGGTTCGTAGATCGCCTGCAACTCGCGCAGTTGGCGGATCTGTTCGTCGCGAGGCCGACGCTCCTCGGTGGAAAAAAGCTGGGCGATCTCGCTGTCGGTCAGCCGGTCGGACTGCGGCTCGCGCGGCGGCAGCCTGAAGACCAAGCACATGTCCACGGCTGCATGTCGCGCCATCGCGAACGTCAGTTGGGCCCGGGTGCGCGACTCCGACGCGCCGCGAACCAGCAGCAACGACGACGCGTCGAGCACCAGCGCCAGTGCCGCCAGCCACGATTGATTATCGTGCTGCGAGCGGTAGTAACAGAGCACCGGGAATGAGAGATGACTTTCCAATAGTTCCGCCGACCAGACTTCCCATTCGGCGAGGAATCGATCGCTTTCGTGTCGCTCCGCCAGTCGGCCAAACCGTCGCCACAATTCCACAGCCGTCGGCGGCGAACCGGCGCGCGCGTCGAGCAACGAGATGCTCCGCTCGCGATTGGAAAACGCTTGGTACAGCACCGGCAGATAGCCGATCACCACGGCCATGAACCCAAAGCCGATGCCTGCCTCCGCCACGGCCAGCAGTTTGCCCATGTACGTCACGGGAGTAACGTCGCCGTACCCCAAGGTGAAAAACGTCTCCCCGCTGTGATAGAGGCATTGCCGAAAGTCGTCGTTCGAGGGAGGGGTGAGCGTCGTGCCCCACCAGTGCAGCAGCGCGAAGCCCGTGACGATGATCGCCACCCAACAGACGAATAAGCCGAACAGCGACAGCGGGCCGAAAATGCTCAGGGTGCTCTCGCGGGTTTTGCCTGGCGGGATCAAGTCGCACAGACGCCGCCAACCGCTCCATGCCACCTGAAAATAAGTCCGCGCCAACCGCAGTCGCCGCGTCACGCGTCGCGGCAGGACGAGCGTCTCGAAGGCGTCATACAGCGCCAGCACGATTAGCGCGACGCCGAGCAGCGTACTCAGAAGGAACAACATGGGCGGACTGGCGCTTCGTTACGAGGTGAACATTGAGTTGCCGAATCCTGAAGGGATTCAATCATCCAGCCCGGGGTTGTTCGCGCAGCGAACTACCCTGGGTAAACCGTCAAAGCACCGCAGGCAACTCTGAAGGAGTTGTTTCGAAGTCGCTGAAACGAATTCGCAGTCAACAACACGACCGTTATAAGCAATCCCTCACAGGTTCAGACGTTCCCATGACTCATCTTCTGTGATTCCTAGAGAATGGTACTCAGTGCGTCCATCGTCGCCGACCAGTTCGTATTCGAACCACGGCATGCCAAAGTCGTCCACGCGAGTGATTGTTACCACAGGATCGAGGCTCAGAATTCGCTCCAGGGTATCAGCCGTCCAGCCAGCCATTTCGGCGCCCTCCTGAAGTTCGCGATCTCGCTGCAGCAAATCGCTTTCCGGAACGCAAAGCAATCGAATGCAGTCACCGGGCTTCAATGTTCGCCAGTTTTCACTCATCGGAACGCGTCAATACCGCAGCACAATCTTCCCAAAGTGCGACCCCGTCTCCATATACCGCAGCGCCTCGACGGCTTCTTCAAATGCGAACGTCCGATCGATCACTGGCTGCAGCTTCGCCACGCTGATCGCTCGATTCAAGTCTTCGAACATCTCTCGCGAGCCGACAAAGATCCCCTGCAGCGCGAGCGTCTTCATCAACAGAAACATCGGGTTGATCCCTTCTCCTTGCGACAACACCCCGATGACGCCGATCTTGCCGGCAATTCGCGCCGCAGCAATCGATTTGCCGATCGTCCCCGCGCCGCCGACTTCGACGACGTGGTCGACTCCGACGCCGTCGGTCAGCCGCAGCACTTCCTTTTCCCAATCGGGGGTCGCCTTGTAGTTAATCGTCGCGTCGGCGCCCAGCGCTCGGACGCGCTTGAGCTTTTCGTCACTGCTGCTGGTGGCAATGACGCGCGCACCGTGAAGCTTCGCCAACTGCAGCGCAAAGATCGAAACGCCGCCGGTTCCCAGCGTCAGCACCGTCTCTCCCGCCTGCAGCTTCCCGAATACCGCCAGCGAATTCCAGGCGGTCACGCCCGCGCACGGCAACGTCGCCGCCTCTTCAAACGAGAGATAATCCGGAATCCTCACCAGCGACCGTTCGTCGAAGCATCCCACGTCGCGAAGTACTCCCGGCCTGTCGCCCCCGCCGAGCGTCGTGCCCGCCTTGGCGGCGTTGTACGATCCCTCCAGCCAGCCCTGCGTGAAGATGGGACAAACCCGGTCGCCTACTTTCCAGCGCGTGACCTCAGCGCCGACCGCGACGACTTCGCCCGCGCCGTCGGAGAGCGGAACCGCGGGGAACTTCGCCCGCAGATTGTAGACCCCTCTGGCGAACAGCAAGTCGCGAAAATTCAGCGATGCCGCCCGAAACCGCACGCACGCCTCGCGGGCGCCCGGCTGCGGCTCCGCCGCGGTAACCAGCTTCAGCCCCTCTAGCCCGAACGACTCGTATTGGAATGCCCTCATGTCGCGGCCCCCATTTCTCTAATTGCCCATTTATCCCACACCGCCAGATAGCAGCAGAGCGCCTCGCGATTCGACGCGCTTTTGTGCAGACGCGGAGCGTTCGGACGCCAAAAACGTCTCTTTGCGATCGTCTGTAAATATACGAAAACTGGTGCCCAGGTTCTGGTGAATTCGCGTCGTTCTCTGGCAATGTCTAGACGCATTCGCCTGGCCGTCGCAGACTGCACCTTTGCCGAAGTTCGCACGATGACGCCCACTCGACGCTACTCGCCCGTTGAATGGTGCGGCCTGGCCGTGGCGGCCGCGGTCGCCGCCCTCGGCGCCACGATAGCGATCTCGTGGGTTGCTGAACTCGGCGGTCTCTTGCAGATTGCCGCGTCGGCGCCGCCCCGATTCAATACCGCGGTGCTCCTAGGTCTGTGCGGCTTTTCATTGGCTTGCAGCATTCTGGGGCATCGGAAAAGCGCCGAAGGATTGGCGGCCGGCGCCGCTCTGTTGGCCCTCCTCGGGTTGCTGCACGCCTATCAATTACTCGACGTCGACGTCGAGAACCTGCTCTTCCAGCCCAGCGATCGCCTGATCGAGCGCGTGGGTCGCGGCAGCGTGGCGCTTGGCTCCAATGTCTGCGCCGTCGCCTTCGGTCTGTCGATCTGGCTGCGGCAGCGTTTCAAGCAGGGGGCCGCCATCGCCCTGCCGCTGGGAATCGTCATCTGCCTCATCTCCTGGGTCGCTCTGAACCAACGCTTCATGGGGGCCGGCGCCAACTCCAGTTGGCCTGTCGCCAACGGCATCGCGGTCCTCACGGCGATCGCTTTGTTGCTGCTGGGCGCCGTCACCATCGCGCGGGCGTGCGAGTACCTACGGTCCGCCAACTCGTCCTATTGGCTTTCCACCTCCATCGCCCTGGGCATGGCCGCCGCGAGCTTCATGATTTGGCGAGAACTCGTCGAGAACGAGTCTCGTCACCTGCGTCGCGAGACCGCCGCCGCGTCCGAATCCATCCGACTTGAGGTACAGGAGCGATTGCAAGATCGCGCCAAGGCGGTTGATCGTCTGACGTTGCGCTGGAGTACGCACGACCACGAGGCCAGAATCGCTGACGCCCAGCGACTGATGGAAGACTTCGACGGCATCCTCGCCATGTACGGCGTGTCGCCCGACTACCGCGTGATCTGGGTTTGCGGACCTGATGATGCCTTACGGTTTCTCGGCAAAACGCTGCCGCCGGGGCCGCGTCAAGACGCCGTGCGGCAAGCTTGCCAAACCGGCCGCTTCACCTTCACGCCGGTCGTGCAGCTGAACATTAACGAGCCCGGGTTTATTGGCTTTGCGCCGACCTACGACAGCGACGGTCAGACAGACGGCTGTATCGCCGCGATTTTTCTGCTCGAACCATTCCTCGAAGCAATCGCCCAGGATCGCCGCCACGTTGGCTTTGAATTCGCCGTGTACGAAGCCAATCGGAACGCGTTCGCCAGTACGGAATTGCTCCCAACCGAACCATGCTTGGCCGTGACGACGAAGCTCGACTTCCGCGGGCTGAACTGGCAGTTCGTCGCCTGGCCCGACACGCTGACAGTCGCGGGCCACTACACGCACGCTCCGTCGCTGGTGTTCGCCACCGGCATGCTGAGCGCCATGTTGGTCGGGTTGGTTATCCAGCTCCGCCAACGAGCGATGCAGCGCACCACCGAAGCCATGCGCAGCGCCGAGGCCCTCCACTTCAGCGAACAGCGCTTCGATCTTGCGGTCCACGCATCGCGCGACGGCATCTGGGAGTGGCGCGCCGGAGCCGACGGCTACTATGCCTCCCCGCACTATCGAGAAATGCTCGGGTATCCGTTCGATGACGCGCCGCTGTCCGAACAGACTTGGTTCGCGCGGATGCACCCCGATGACCTTCCGCATGTGCGGCAAGCCATCGAGGACCATTTCCAGCGGGGCGCAACTTACGATGTCGTCGTTCGGTTTTTTAACTTTCGCAACGAATGGGTCTGGCTGCGGGTCCGCGGTCAGTGCGCTTGTGATGAGAATGGCCAGCCGATCCGAATGGCGGGGTCGATTGCCGACATTACCGAGGAGCGCGAAGCCCAACAAACGCTGCTGCGACATGTCGAGACGATCGCCGCCTCGAACAAAGCCCTCGCCGAGCTTGCGGAAGCCGCCGAAGCCGCGGCGGCGGCCAAGTCGACGTTTCTCCGCACGATGAGCCACGAGCTTCGCACCCCGCTCAACGCGATCATCGGCTTCTCTACCGGGTTGCTGCGCCATACCCGCACCCACGGTCTCGACGCCCACCAGCGCGACCGCATCGAACGAATCGCAGCCAGCGGCCAGCACCTGCTCGCACTGGTGAACAACGTTCTCGACATCGCCAAGGCCGAAGCCGCAGAGCACACGGTTCAGCCCGAAGCAATCGATCTTACCGACCTATTCGACGAGGTCATTTCGATGACCGAGCCGCTGCTGCAGAGAAAGCCCGACGTCCAGCTTCTTGTCGAGAGCGTCGTCGGCCTCCCGGCGCCAGTCCTTGATCGCGCCCGGCTAAAACAGATTCTGCTCAATCTCCTCGGCAACGCCGCCAAATTTACCGACCACGGCACGATTACCTTAAGCGCCGCCTATCAAACCAACGACTGGCGCTTTACGGTGGCCGACACCGGCATCGGCATCTCGCCGGCCGACCAACGCCGTGTCTTCGAGAACTTTGAACAGGTCCACTCCGCGGGCCGCAACGTCGAAGGGACGGGCCTCGGATTGGCGATCTCCGCCGCCATGGCGAACGCCATGCGCGGCACGATCACCCTGACCAGCCAACTCGGAGTCGGCAGCCAATTCACGCTTGTCGTTCCACAGCCGGCAGCGTCCCGCGCCGAGCCGACCGCAAGCGTCGGCACGTTCCCGGCCATCGTCGATTCACCTCCGCTCGACCCCCCAGCGACGCGCCCCCGGCGCGCTTTCTCACGCGCTCCGACTCGCCCCGCCGGTTGAATCTCCCCCCGATTCCTCTTTGTTCCGCGAGACAGCCATGAAGACCGTCCTCCTGGTAGAAGACAACACCGACAATACGCTCCTCATTGAAGACGTCTTCGCGTTCGAAGGCGTCGCCGCCCGGCTCATTAGCGTCACGTCGGCCGAAGAGGCCTTGGAAGTGGCGATGCGCACGCCCCCCGACCTGGTCCTGATGGACATCGGACTCCCCGGCATGTGCGGACTCGAGGCCACGCGTCAGTTGCGCGCGAACCCCGCCACTCGTCGCGTTCCCATCTGGGCCGTGACGGCGCGCGCCTTGAAAGAGGACGAGGAAGCGGCCCGTTCCGCCGGCTGCGACTTCTACATCACCAAGCCCTTCGACCAGGAAGACCTCGGCTACATGGTCAAGTTCGTCGTCGCCTCGACTCCTCCTGAACTTTATATTGACGACGCCGATCGTTGGTCGCCATAGCCTCATGCGCGCGACCCTGGAACCGCCGCCGCGTGCTCACTCAACGTTCCCGCGTTCTGGCGGCGACCACAATTTCACCGCTGCCGTGCCGTAGTTTCCCAGGTGGTAGACGCTTGCCCCCGTCAACTTGAATTGAAATCTCGCGAACGGCGCGGCAATCATCCGGGCAACGAACGGCTCCGTCCCCAGTCCTACCGTCACATGCGGGTTGAAGTTCTTCCCGCTCCGCTTGGGGACGTACCCGTTGACGTAAGCCACGATCGACGGCGCGATCGCCGCCCCGTCCGGCGAAGGCGCGAAGGCGGCCCCCGTTCCCTCGACGGCAAACGGTTCCACGACCGCGATAATCTCCTCCTGTAGTTTCCGCAGGTCGGGCGTTGGCCGCACCACGATGCCCGCGAGTCCCAGGTCGCCCACCGGCAGCGAATAGTATCCAATCGCCTCCAGCTCGAGTGTGGTTGGATCCGTCTTCGCGAACACCCGCCCCAGCGCCTGCTCGACGCGCTGCAAGTCATCGCTCCGCACGAATCGCTGGACCATCGAAATGTGCGGCGTGTGCAATTCGTCGAGAGCGAACCCCGCCGGGTAGTCGCCGCGCAGGGCCGCATTAGCCTTGGCGGCGGCGGCAAGCATGGTCTCGTCCGGATGCAGCAGCACGTCGATTGCCACGACGTCCCCCAGCGACGCTCCTGGCTCGGCCGCGATCAATCCGCGCTGAACGATCACCGCCGTCGCCACGGCGAGTATCGCCGGCAACGCAGCCCGTAACCCGGCCACTGCAGCAAGCTTCATCGACATTTCATGTTCCCTTTGTCGCGACGACAACGAATGGACGGCCCGCGGCACCAGTCGAATCTGGCTTGCGAATCAAGTATAGTGCCCCTATCCCGCGCCGCGACCGGAGGCCCAACCGATGATCCCACGCCTGATCGCCTTAGCCGCTTTCCTTCTCGCATCCGCCGCCTGCCCCACGGGCCAATGGCGCTCGGTAGCCCTCGCCGGCGAGTTCAACCCCCAAGTCACTGTCGGCGACGCCGCGCCGGCCTGGACCGACCTCCCCGGCGTTGACGGCAAGCACCACTCGATGGCCGATCTCGACCCCGAAAAACCGGCGGTCGTCGTCTTCACCTGCAACAGCTGCGACGTCGCGACTGGCTATGAGGATCGAATCATGGCGTTTGCTGAGAAGCACCAACAGGAGGCCGCCGTCGTCGCGATCAACGTCAGTCTCAAGCCCGACGACGACCTCGCCGCGATGCAGGAACGGGCTGAGCAGAAGAAATTTCCATTCGCCTACCTCTTCGACGAGTCGCAAGAGATAGGCGCGGCCTACGGCGCCAACTACACTCCCGAGTTCTTTCTCCTCAGCCCCGGCAAGCCGGGAGAGCGCCGCATCGTGTACATGGGCGCTCTCGACGACAGCACCTACGCCGATCAGGTCAGAACCAATTACCTCGAACCGGCCCTCGCCGCCGCGCTGCAAGGCGAACTGCCAGCGATCAAGGAAACCGCCCCCCGCGGCTGCCGCATCAAGTATCCACGCCAAAAACAACGTTAGCGACGACGCGCCAGCGGAGCGAGCTGCCTTCGTCATTCGCCACTCCCTCATCATTCAGCATCGAGCCACCAGCGTCATGCCTACCTACCGCTTCGTCCCATCCCTGTTGTTCGCCCTCCTGCTGCTCTGCGCCCCGCGCGTCGCCAGCGCTGAAGACCTCATCGGTCTCTTCCTCTCCTGGCAGCAAGACCCCACGACGACGATGACCGTCACCTGGGTCGATATCTACGCCGACAGCAGTTCGGCGCTCCTCTACCGCAAGTACGACGGCAAGAACTACTCCGCCGCTACCCAATGGCAAACTGCCGCGGCCCAGCGCTCCACGATGGGCCCGTCAACGCTGCAACTCCGCCGCGTCGAATTGACCGGCCTCGAACCTGGCGCCCGCTACGAGTTCGGCATCGGCGAGACGGCGAAAGACGTCACCCAGTTCCGGCGGTTCGACACGATGCCCGCCAAGCTCGCCAAGCCGCTCACGTTCGTCGCCGGCGGCGACATGATGCACAATCGCGCCATGCTCGACGACATGAACGAGGAGATGCAACGGCTCGAGCCCGACTTCGCCCTCCTCGGCGGCGACATCGCCTACGAAAACGGCGTCCACGGCACCCACTGGATCGACTGGCTCCAGTCGTGGACCAATCACGCCGTCACCAAGGACAAGCGCGTGATCCCGCTCGTCATTGCCATTGGCAATCACGAGGTCAAAGGAGGCTACAACGGCACGCCTCCGCAAGACGCCCCCTATTTCTACAGCATCTTCCCGCTTCCCCAGAACCGCTCCTACTACGCCCTCGACTTTGGCAAGTATCTGTCGCTCGTTGTTCTCGACTCGCAACACACCAACCCCATCGCCGGCCCGCAGGCCCAGTGGCTCGCCGAGGCGATGTCCCAGCGCTCCGACCAACAGTACCTCTTCGCCTGCTACCACTATCCCGCCTACGGGACGACGAAGGAACCCGACGGAGGAACTCCGCTCGACGCCCCGCAAGCCCTCGCCATCCAAAAAAACTGGTGCCCTAGCTTCGAACGCTACGGCGCCACGGCCATCTTCGAGAACGACCACCACAACTACAAACGCACCCACCGCATCCGCAATCGCCAGCGCGACGACGCCAACGGCATCCTCTACCTCGGCGACGGCGCCTGGGGCGTCGAACCTCGCACCGTCCCGAAAGACGCCTGGTGGCTCGCCAAAGCCGAAGGGCGAAACCACCTCTGGCGCGTCGAACTCGATCCCGACGGCGAAGCGAAGGTCGAGGCGATCGACGCCGCAGGCAAGGTCTTCGACGAGGTTGAAATCAAAGAACCCCGCACCAAGCCTGTGCCGTAGGGTGCGGCGCCCGCAACCGCCTACCGAGCGAGAACAATCAGAGCCCTACCACATCGGAGCAGGGCGAGCAGCTAGATGGCAAGATTCTCCATTCGCCAACTGCTTGCCCTGACCGCCCTCTGCGCCGTCTGGTTCGCGACCTTCAGTCCGGGCCAACTCGGCCTCTTCGTCCACATCGCGCTTGGCTACCTGTTTCTCGTTAGTTTTCTGGTTGCGAATCGATTCAACGTCGGCCCGCTTGGCCCCACGTCATGCGCGATTAGCCGAGCGCTAACGACGCTCTCGTCGCTGTTCTTACTCTTCATGCTGCCAATCGCTTTCCAAATCGACGTTGGCAGGTCGGAGGCATGGGAGTTCTTTTTTGTGACCGTCGGCTACCTGACGAGTATCATTGCCACGATCGCGGCTGCCGAATGCAATTGGCGCCTGTCTTGCAAGCTGAGAGCCCCCAATAGATTCTGGCTTCTCTATATGGCGCTCAGCGTGATTCTATTTGGGATTGTCATTGTGCTCATCGCATTTCCCACAGGCCCGCGTCAGCAACCGGAAGACAATATCGCGCTAGGAATCGTGCTGTTCAATGCGGCCTACTTCGTCGCCTACGCCATGCCGGCGTCATGGCGAACGACAAAGCGCTCCCCGACAGACTGCTTGAAGCCGGCGTCCGAAGGACCCACTGAAACATGAAAAGGCTCCCCCACATCCTCCTGGCTCTCGCCGTCTCGGCAGCAGCCTCAGCCCTGCTCAGCACGCTCCTTGGCCGCATTCTGTTCCTCAGTAGCCGCACCGAAGTCGTCAAGCTCGGCGCTATTCTGTTCGCGATCAGCTCTGCTACCTGGATCACGCTGATCCTCGCCATCCGCCGCAAGGAATAACCCGCATGGGCATCGACCTTTTGTGGATCGTCCTCGAAGCCGAAGAGGAGTTCAACATTCGTCTCGATCACGACGATGTTCCGCTCTTTGTGAGCGACCTGCTGGAGCCGGCAATCGCTGCCATCCGCCAGCAGCATCCTGAGAGGCTGCTCACAGACGACGACATCTGGCGACAGCTGCGCCGCATGATCTCAGAGCAGTTAGGCGTTCCGCTGGAACAGGTCACCAAGACGGCGAACTTCGTCACCGATCTCGGTTGCGTGTAGTTCGAGTTCGTTGGCAAAAACTGACTGCCCTCACGACCACCCCGCCATCGCCGCCATCAAAGCCACAAGCGCCGTCAGCCCCAGCATCGTCCGCAACGTGAACCGCGGCGTTCCCCTCCATAACGCAACGCCCGCGCTCCCCGCCAACAGAGCGAGCAGCCAGTGCGGAATGTTCACGTACCAAGTCTCGTGCGCATGCTGAAAATTCAGCAACCACAGCGGATTCCGCTTGTTGGGCGCCGGCGGCCCCGATGCTGCCTTGAGTTCGCGAGTGCGCCAATGCCAGACAAGCCGCGGCTCGCCATCAAGCAGAGATCGAGTGAGCCACCCGGTGACCCCATGCAACGATCCCTCGCTGGAGGCGACCCGAAACGACCAGATCGAAAGTCGACCAAAGGCGCCGTCGCCATGCCAATAGCTCCGCGCCCAAAGCGCCAGCAGCGCAACCGCCATAAGCATCAAGCCAACCGCCGCCGACATTCGCAGGTAACGCCACATCGCGCCATCATGGCGCGACGACGCTCCGCCGGCAAGCAGAAGACATATCTGATTGGAACCGCTCACCCCAATGACGATCGCTGGCCTAACCGTCAACCGTCACCCGCACGACTTTCGCTTGTGGATACGCCTGCAACAGCTGCTTGTAAATCGGTGTCATCGAGAACGCACGTTTCAACAAGCGTTGCGAGCGCGTCGACCCTACCTTATCAGCGCCGCTCGGTGAAAGTCGCAGCGGCGCTGTCAGCGACACGTCGCTCCCTAGCGTCTCACGGGTTCCGTCTCCACGCATGATCGCGAACAAGATGCCTAGCCAGCCGCCAAAGACTGCGAACAGGATGGCCTGTCCATCATTCATGCCCGTGCGACGCGACCATTCCCGTTCGCACAGAATCTCAAACCAAGCCGTGGCCGTCGCCGGTCCGCCGGTGATCGGACAAATCTCGTTACAAGGAAGCTTGCCCAACTTGATCCGACGACGCACCTGCTCCAGGACGCTGCCAAAATCGTCGGCGCTCCCCGCCGTCGCCCGTAGCTTCGACAGGGTCGGCACGCGAACCGTTCGTCCGCAGGGACAAGTAAACGTCGCCCCCGCCTCGCTGGCGACCACCTGCGACGTCTCGCCGCATTCGCAAGTTACTGGGTAACTCATCGCTTCTCTCGCCGCTTGGTCATTATTCAGCGTCCTCGCGGGTCAACCCCACGCGCCCGTTCTCGAACCGCGTACGCAATGGCAGAATCTCCATCGGATAAACGTTCACAGACAGCAAGAACTCCATCGCCCGCCGGCTGGAGTCGAGAATACCTGAGAAATCCAGACCCTCAGCGCACCGCGCCAAGTCGATGGCGCCCGCCGCGCGGTTCAACTCAGGCGGAAAGACTTCGCTTAGCTTGAACTGCCGATGTCCAGTGGAGTTAGCTGCGCCATATTGAATTAATTTGCTACGACACTGCGGACGAGGGTTGCTAACGAAGCCGCACGCCGAACAAAAAACCGGTGAAAAACTGCACACCGGGCAACGATTATCGATGTTCGGCGAGACCCGACGCGTCACCGTCGGTAGCGGTTCCGGACCGCTCAAGAGATAAACTTGATCACGAATTGTTCGGCCAGTGTTCGCATAGTCCATTTTTGCGGGAACTATCGTCAGCCCTCGCAGACCGGCTTCCGCCAGTTTATTGGCGAGTGACTCGCTTACCAGCGGATAGGCAGTTTGCATAGTTTCGACGAATGGCGTCAGTTCGCCATTTCCATAAATGCAAACCGGGTCGGCATGGGTGTAGTATCGATGAGTTACATGCGTTGGCGACTCAGCGCAATGATGCAGCGTTCGCCGCTTCGCTCCAACGCAATAGGCCTTAGGAATCTCTTCCCACCTCTCTTTTCGGTCGATGTACTATTGAGGAAAATAGTATCGAAAACTCTCGTTCGGTTGGCTCAGATCGCTCGAAATATCGGGCATTAGCGCACCGATAGAATATACTCCGCTCGCGGAATCTCAGTGCTGAAGCGAGAAAGGTCGAGAGCCATTCCCCAACGAGCCTCTTCGATTCTGTTCATATAGGGGCAGACCCCTCCGCTCTCACTCCTTAAACGCCTCCGCCATCTGCGGATTCGCCTGCGGGTTCGATCGCCAATAGTCCTTCCAGCCTTCATTGCGGGACTCGCGCTCCGCGCGATCGACGTAGCTCCCTTGCGCCTCCATGGCGCCGTTCAGCGCATCGCCCGTCATCGTCGCCCACATCGTCCGCGCCGAGGTGCACCCCGCCAGCGTCGCGGCGAGCAGCCCCCCAACGATGATTCGATCGCCCACCATAACTCGCGTCCCAAAACCCGCCTCACCCATCGGACTGAGCCGCTTCAGCGGCCAGTCGCCCCGCCAAGCAACCTTCCATCCCGCAGCCCCCTACGCCGCCTAAGACGGCGCCCCATCACTCCGCCGCCTGGCGCTTGATCTCCGTCTCCGCTTGCTTCTCGAACTTCGCCACATGCCCGCCGGTGCGATCAAGCGAACTGTTGAGTTCCGCTCCTCGCTCCGACGCCCAAAACGACCCGGAGCCCATCGACGAGGCCGGCGCCTTGCAGCCGCCGACCGCGACGAAGAGAGACCAACCTAGAACGGCGACGCGACGACCCATCCCACGAGCTCCCGCAGTGAGCGGCAAACGAACCACGGAGAAAAATCGTTGGCTAGATACTTTTTTTGGCCGCGCCGGTCAACGTCAGCGGGCGCCGGCGCCCGCCCCGTTACTGCAAACTTTTGTGTTGAAATAGAGCCACCCACTGTGCCATGCTCAAACGTCGGTGCGCCGGGGCAATTTCAGGCACTGGACCCCAGCTTCCTGAAGCTGCTGGCACGACTTGGCTTGACCGCAGAGAACCCAGAGACAACACGGAGACAGAGATCGCCGAGCGGACGTTCCAGGGCGACCGCCTTGAATCTCGGCCGGGCTGTCTGCGTCCTCCGCGTTGAAGTCGTTCTTTGACAATAAGACGCCGCCAGCTCATACGTCGTAGTCACCGACGAGCAGGGTGCTGCGCGGTTCTGAGAGACGCCACGACGCCCAGCGCAAATGTTCAACGACCCCCAGGGCCGCGGGCGGCCGCCATTTCCGTCGCGAATTATGTCCAGACACAAATGCGAACGAACCATAAAACTCAATGTAAGTCGATACAGAACAGCAACTTACCGCCCGCCGAATTTTGTCGCGAAAAATCAAAATGTCGTCAAACCAACCAAACGACAAATAACCGCCGCCCCACCCAGCTTCCGCCCTTCCCCCTTCCCCCTTCCCCATTCGTCATTCGTCATTTCAGCAGTTCCTGCATCCCCCCCATCAACACCCCCTCGACGCTCGGCGCCACCCGCGACGCCCGGTCGCTCGTCTCGTACCCCCCCTGGGCGTACGAGTCGTGCAGCCCGATGTACCCGCAGCCGTAATCGCCGTAGGCCGCGACGCAGACCGCCGACTCCGGCCGCAGCTGCTGCGCCGCCAGTTGATACTCGACGAACAACTCGCCCGGAAGATGGAGCAAATCGACGTCGCCAATGCGCAAGCGGCTGAGCGTCACCTTCCGCCCCGCCTGACACTCGCGGAGGAACTCCAGATGCCGCACCGCCTGCAGCCGTTCCCGCTCGGCGGCATTTTTGTCGTTGATGATCGCCACCAGCGCCGGCTCATCGAGATGCTTGCCCGGCGGCAGCGCCACGTCGCGCGTCGACCAATTAATGACGGTCGACTCGTCAATCGGTGCCTTGACGCTCGCGTCCCATGCCGCCTTCATCCCCGCGGCGACGCGCCGCGCGAGCTCGGGACGCATCTCCGGCGATCCGTCGTTGTACTTGCCGGCCCCGATGTTGCCCCCCGCCCCGTTGAAATGCACATGCAGCGGCCCCGGCAGCGCCTCTTCGCGCAACGCTCGGGCGAGCCCAGGGTAGTCGGTGCTCACGCGACCATGCCCGTAGTAACTCTGCGGATGAGTCGCGTAGTACGTAAGCACCGCGATTGGTTCGTCGCCATTCCAGAATCCGATGGCGCGGGCCTTCGGGTCGATGATCCCTTCGGGCTGCGCGATCGCTTCGGGATCCTTGCAGGCGGTGTAGCGAACCCACTTCACTTTCCCGTCAGGCCCGAGGCAGCGGCGATTCGACGCGACCTTCTCGACGATTCCCGCCCCATGACTGACATGCGTCACCGGCTGCGTTGCCGCCGCGGCCTCCTTCACCGCGACAGCCGTCCGCGCGATCGCATCGCGGGCGAACTCCACGTTGAACAACTTCCCCCCCAGTCCAAACTCGCTTGCCAACTTGTCGGCGCCGAAGTCGCACCCGGGAGCGTCATGCTGATGCAGCGCATGGACCGCGACTCGATCGACCGTGGTCCCTGCCGCAGCCGCCAGGGCTTGCTTCCACGCATCCTGCCCGTCGTTGCCCACGCCGACCCAATCAAGGGCGACCAGCACGATCGGCTTCTGGTCGGTCGGCACGAGCACCACGCCGCGCGCCCAGAGCGGATCGTCGATCGCGGCGGCCGGCGGGCACAGCGCATCGCACAACGGCGACCCCATCGGCGGCGTGACGTCGACTTTGAACGTCCCGACGGCCAACTTCGGCGGCGCAGTATCCACAGCAAGCGCGACGCTCGATGCGATGACGAGCGCCGTCAAAGCGCTACAGAGCATCAGCCAATTTCTCATGGTCGACTCCTAAATTCGGCGATCGTCGGTCGCGGACAACTACAACTCACTGCGCAAGTAGGCAATCAAATCGGCGATGCCTTGCGGGTCGATCTCGCGCTCGAAACCCTCGGGCATCAGCGACAATCCGGTCGACTCCATCACGTCGATGTCGGCCCGCGGCACCGTTTGAGTCGCTTTCTCAGCGCCAGTCAGCGTGACCGTGCTGGCCGTTTCGGCCGAGACGACGCCGCTATGCGTCAATCCGTCGACGGTGACGATGTTGTACTGAATGAACTTCGGATCAACCTCGCGATTCGGGTCGAGCACGTTCACCAAGAGCGCCTCGGGCGTGCGCGTGAGGACCGTGGCCAAATCGGCGCCCACCTCGGTGCCATATCCTTCACGACGATGGCAGACGGCGCAGTGCTTGCGGAAGAGCTCGCGGCCATGATCGAGATTCCCTTCAAGTTCCAGCGCCTGCGAGTAGGCGGCGAGCACTTCACTACGCGTCGAGGCGGAAGCGGCGAACGCCTTCGCGGCGCGCTCGCGAACAGCGGCGTCGGCGTGAGTCTTGAGCCGCTGGATCGTCGACGGATCGAGATCGCGCGACGTGAGTTGACCGCCCTCTACGGCGGCCACGAGCGCCGCGGCCGTGGCCGCGCGCGAAAGCAGCAGTTCGGCTCCCTGCAGCCGCAGCGCCGGGCTCATCCCCCGCCACGCAGCGACGATCGGTTTCGAAATCTCCCCTTCGCTAAACTGCCCCAGCGCGGCGAGCGCGGCCGACTGCACCTCCTGCGGCTGGTCGGGCGCGATCAACTCACCCAGCGTCGGGGCCACGGCGTCGAACGCGCCCATCGAGAGCTGATTGATTGCGGCAACGCGAGCGGCGACGTCGGGGTCGGCGGCGACGGCCTGCTGCAACGCCGCAGCGACGAGTTCCCCGATCAGCGGCTCGATCGCCTCGGTCCGCGAACTCAATTGTCGGCGGACCTCCGCAGCTTGCCCCCCTGCCCCGCGCAGTGCGGCGACCAGAATCTCATTGGCAATCGGTTGTTTCCGCTGCCGAGCGGCCATCACGTCGGCGGCGAGCGACGCCAACTCGCGCTGATCGCCCCTCGCGCCAATTTGGCGCGCGACCTCGGCCAGAAACGCTCGTCCCGCTGGCGTCGCCGCGTACTCGTTGTCCGCGACCAGTTCGTGCAGCAGCGACTCGGCTCCATGGGACAGCGAACTCAACACGGCCACCTGCATATCGGCATTGGCCGCGTCGCGTTTGACGATTTTCGCCAAGGCCGCCATCCGCGCCGCGTCTTGGCAGTCGCCCAGGGCGAACGCGGCGCGGTAACGCACGTTCAGCTCGGGATCATCCGCCAACGAAATCAACGCCTGCTCAACGCCGCTGCGGCTCTTCGACTCCGCATTGGCAGCGTCCCGCAGCCAGCAGCCTGCGAGGCGAGCTGCCTGCTCGCGCAATTGAGGCGCCGCGTCGGCCAACGTCTCGATCAACGCCGGCGCATCGAGTTCCCCGGCGGACTGCAATCCGTACAGCGCGAGCACGCGCCCTTCGATCGGCGCGTTATGATCATCAAGCAGCTTGCGAAGCTCATCCGCGGCTGCCGGATCGTGCCGCTGGTACAACAATCGCGCCGCAGTCGTCCAATGCCAACCATTCGGATGGGCGAGCATCGCCACCAGTTCGGCGGTGGTCGCGTCACCTGGCAGACGCCGATGGAACTGCTCGCGTTGCTGTTCCGCGGTTCGATCGGCGCGTATCACGCGGTAGAGACGCCCCTTGTCGCGACCGCTGGTGAGATCGAGATGCTTCTTGATCACCGGCGGCAAGCTATCGGGATGCTCAATTACTTCGCGATACATGTCGAGAATGTAGAGGTTGCCGTCGGGCCCGTTGGCGAATTGGACCGGCCGGAACCAGATATCTTTCGACGCCACGAATTCGCGCCCCGGCGTCGCCCGCCGCGCGACGAGCGCGACGTCATCGGGTTGCGATGCAAGCGTCTTGCGATGGACCAGGTTACTTCCCACGTCACCGATGAAGGCGTTGCCGCGATACTCCGCCGGCCAGGCGTCGCCGGTGTAGATCGTCACCCCCGTGGCGCTGGTGAAGTACCCCGCGGGTCGCCCTCCCCCTTCGACGATGCCGGGGACGATGCCTTTCGCACGCAGGCGTGTCCGAATCTCCCGCCAGGGCTCCACGGGACTTACGCGAAACACGTCGGCGGTCGGCCCTTCAACCGCGATGCTTCGCAGCGGCGACGGCGCCTGAAGATAGGCGTTCCGCGACAGGTCGGCGTCGTCGCTGACGATCTGCTGGATGTGATTGCTGTTGTTGCAGGTGAACTCGCGACCCAGCGGATCGATGAAGTAGCCATGCTGGCTCGCGCCGCTTTCGGCTCGAGCTGCGAGCGTTCGAGGATCGAAGGAGAAGTTCCGGCCGCGGAGCACCAGCGGCTCGGAATCGGGCTGATTCCCACGACGGAGATCGGCGCCGCAGCTACTCACCGCGACGTGGATGCGATTGTCCAACCCCCAGCGAAATGAATTCAGAAGTCCCTGAACGTTATGCGTCCCAAATCCCGTGAACGCCACCTTGCGGACATCGGCCTGGCCGTCGCCGTCGACGTCTTTGAAGTACCAGATTTCAGGCGCCGCGGCGACGAAAACACCACCGTCGTAGCACAGAATGGCAGTCGGCCAGCCGAGCCCGTCGGCATAGATGGTACTGCGCTCGAATCGTCCGTCGTGGTCGGCGTCCTCCAGTAGGCGGACGCGGCCGAGCATCTCCTTGGCATTCTCGCTATACCCCAGCATCTCGACGACAAACAACCGGCCATGCTCGTCGAAATCGAGCGCCACCGGGTCGGTCACCTCGGGCTCGACGGCGGCCTGTTCAAGTGCAAATCCCAACTCGACTTCGAACGACTGGGGCGCTTCCGTTGGCGAGAGCGCTGGTATCCGCGGAAGGTCGGCGGAGTAGTCGCGGTCAACCGAGTCGACCGAGGTCGCGTCGGCGCCCCATGATGTCGAAGCGAAGCGGCCAGTAACCACCAACAACAGCGCTGCAACGGCCGCTAATTTCGCGTAAAGTGAATTCACCATGCCAGTCAGCATACACACAGCAAATCGACGTTGCCACCGTTCGGCGCCCGGCGCGATTCTCGCTCGTATCACGCCGCGCGTCGCGGCAAACCAGCTCAGTCAGGCACGGGCGGCCGGTTCGCTCTGGAGGTTCCGCGTCTATAATCGGTGAACTATGCCAAATCCACTTCTCAGCTGCATGCATGCCGGCGCCTGGCCTCGATTGGCGGGGGCGATCGCGCTTCTACTGATGCTAGGTTTCGTTCCGGTCCGCGCAGCCGGGTCGCAGGTCGAATACAACCGCGACGTGCGACCGATCCTGTCCGAGAACTGCTTCGCTTGTCACGGGTTCGATGAAGCCTCGCGCAAGGCCGACCTGCGGCTCGACGTGGCGGAGACGGCCGCGGCAGATCGAGGCGGTTATGCGGCCATCGTCGCTGGCGACTCTGCGGCGAGCGAGGTCTGGCGTCGCGTCGCGAGCGATGACCCGTCGGAAGTGATGCCGCCGGCCGATTCGCACCGCGCCCTGACTCCGGAGCAGAAATCGATTCTCAAGCAATGGATCGACCAGGGAGCGACGTACGCCAAGCACTGGGCGTTCATTCCGCCGATCAAGAACGAGCCTCCCCAGGTGGCTGACGCCTCCTGGCCACGCAACGAGATCGATCGCTTTGTCCTGGCGAAGCTCGAAGCGCAGGGCTTGAAGCCCTCCACCGAGGCGTCACGGCAGATGCTGATCCGACGGCTAAGCTTCGATATGACGGGGCTGCCGCCAAGCGCGGAGGAGGTTGAGGCGTTTGTAGCGGATGATCGTCCCGACGCCTACGAGCGATTGGTCGACCGGTTCCTCGCTAGCCCCCACTTCGGCGAGCGGATGGCGCTGGAGTGGCTCGATGCGGCCCGCTACGCCGACACCAACGGCTTTTCGATCGACGGCGGACGGCACATGTGGCTGTGGCGCGACTGGGTGATCAACGCCTTTAACGAGAACATTCCCTACGACCAGTTCCTCGTAGAGCAACTGGCGGGCGACCTGCTGCCGAACCGCACCGACGCTCAAATCATCGCCAGCGGCTTCCAACGCAACAACATGGTGACGCACGAAGGGGGCACGATTCCCGAGGAGAACCTCGCCAATTACAACGCCGACCGCGTGAAAACGTTCGGCGAGGCGGTGCTCGGATTAACGTTGGGCTGCGCGCAATGCCACGACCACAAGTACGATCCGCTGACGCAGCGCGAGTACTATCAGCTCTTCGCCTACTTCAACACCCTGAGCGACGTCGGCCTCGACGGTAACGCCGGCGTCAACCCACGCCCCTTTTTCGAAGCAAAGACGGTGCTGTCCGCCAACGAGGCGCCGGCGTTGCGAGAGCAGATCAGCCAACTTCGCGAGCAGTTGCAGCAACCCGCGCCCGCTGAGGTCGAGCAGTGGATTGCCGAGCAACAAGAAGCACTCGCCGCGCGCGGTCGCGACCTCGAGCTATTTCCGGCTGAGGTTCTGAAGGTCAGCACGCCCAACGCCGGATCGGGCTTCGACGTGGAGGCTGGCCGTTTCGTGATCATTTCAGGCGCCGGCGGATTGGTCGCCTACGACGTGGCCCTGCGATTGCCCTCGACCGATCGGCCCATCACCGGCGTTCGAATCGTCTTCCACCCCGACGCCGCCGCGCCCGGCGGCGGCTGGGGCTTCGGGAGCTTGCCGACGCCCGACCTTACGGCGACGGCTGATAAAGGAACGTTCGTCGTCACATCGTTTTCGGCCAGCGCTGAAAGCGTGACGGGCGATCAGGTCAATCTCAATCTGTTGCGCGACGTGCGCAAAGCGACCGCCAGTTCCTGGCGGGCCGACTATCGGCCTGAAGGGGTCCTCGACACGGGCCTGAGCGGCTGGTCGCCGCAGATCTCCCACGGCGGACCCGTTCACCTGACGCTCACGTTTGCCGAACCGATCAACGCGCAAGAGACGCCATTCCTGACGGCTCAGGTCAATTTTGGCGTGAATGCGCCGCTGGTAGCAAAGCGGTTCGAGTTCTTGGCGGTGACCGGCGAGGACGACGGCAGCGACTTACCCGCCGAGATGATGGCAATCATCGAAAAGCCGGCCAGCGAGCGGGCCGACTATGAACGTCAGGCGCTCACCCACTATTTTGCAGACCACGCGCCAGCCACGGAACGACGGCGCGTCGCACTCGCCAATCTGGAGGAGCGTCTGCGCGTGCTGACCGAAAAGTTCCCCACGATGGTCATGGACGAGGCGGAGCAGCCGCGCGAAACCTTCATTCTTGAGCGTGGCAACTATGCGGCGCCGACCGATAAGATTTCGCCCGGCGCCCCAGCGGCGTTGCCGCCGCTCCCTGCCGACGCGCCGGCAAATCGGCTCGGACTTGCGCAGTGGATCGTCGCGCCGAATCATCCGCTCACGTCGCGGGTCGCCGTCAATCGGTGCTGGCAGATGCTCTTCGGCGCGGGGATTCTGAAAACGACCGCCGACTTTGGCGCGCAAGGCGAGTGGCCCAGCCACCCGGAGCTGCTTGACTGGCTCGCGGTCGATTTCGTCGAAAGCGGGTGGAACGTCAAATCACTGCTCCGCAAAATCGTCACGTCGGCGACTTATCGCCAAACGTCGGCGGCGAACGACGAGCTGTTGGAACGCGACCCGAGCAATCGCCTGCTGGCGCGCGGCCCGCGATTCCGTTTGCCGGCCGAGTTCATTCGCGACGCGGTGCTCAAATCAAGCGGACTGCTCGTTGATCGCCTCGGCGGGCCTAGCGTCAATCCGTACACTCCCGGCGATCTGTGGCGAGAGATTAGCCACTACGGCAGTTCGCCGGCGACTTCGCAAGCCTTTATGCAGGACCACGGCGAAAAGTTGTACCGCCGGTCGCTCTACACGTACTGGAAACGCACCGTTCCGCCGCCGAACATGGTGGCCTTCGATGCGCCGAATCGCGAGACCTGCACAGTGCAGCGGGCGTCGACGACGACCCCCTTGCAAGCCCTCGTGCTGCTGAACGACGTGCAGTTCGTCGAGGCGAGTCGCGCGCTCGCTGAACGAATGATCAAAGCCGGCGATAACGACGCGCTGCGGCTGCGTTGGGGCTTCGAGGAGTGTACGTCGCGGCCGCCGACGGACGAGGAACTCGTGATCTTGGCCGCTGCGCTGGGCCGCGAGCGGCATCGATACGCATCCGTTCACTCCGCGGCGCAGGCGTATTTGGCCACGGGCGAATCAGAACGCAACGAGCAGCTGGCGCCCGTGGAGCATGCCGCCTGGTCGCAGGTAGCGGCCATGATGATGAATCTCAGCGAAGCGGTCACCCGGAACTAACCCAATGCATCCCACCGAAGATTTCGCACGCCAGCTGACGCGGCGTACTTTCCTCAGCGGCGCTGCCGGGACGCTGGGAGGCGCTGCTCTCGGATCGTTGTTGGCGGCACAGTCCCGCCAGCTCGCTGCGGCGACCCATGGCATGGCGAGTGGATCGCTTGGGCTGCCCCACTTTGCGCCCAAGGCCAAACGCGTTCTTTGCCTGTTTCAGTCGGAAGGATTCTCGCACGTCGATCTGTTCGATTACAAATCGACGCTCGCACAGTTTCATGGCCGCGAGATGCCCGCCTCGGTGAAGGGCGATCAGCGCCTCACGGGGATGACGTCTGGTCAGGCCGCGTTCCCTGTCGTTGCGCCCCTGTGGCCTGGTCGCCGCTGCGGCGCGCAAGGGACGTGGATGAGCGATCTGTTGCCGCACATGCAAACCATCGCGGACGAACTTTGCATCATCAAGTCGATGCATACCGAAGCGATCAACCACGACCCGGCGATTACCTACATGAATACCGGCAACCAGCAGCCGGGGTACGCCAGCATGGGGGCCTGGGTCAGCTATGGCCTCGGCAGTGCGAACGACAATTTGCCGACCTTCATTGCCATGGTCTCGCAAGGGTCGGGGAAGAATCCGGGACAGCCGATCTTCTCGCGACTCTGGGGGAGCGGCTTCCTGCCCTCGTCGCATCAAGGTGTCGGCCTGCGGCCCGGCGCCAACCCGGTGCTTTACCTGCAGGACCCGCCCGGCACGACTCGCGAGCAGCGCCGGGATATGCTCGACGATCTCGCTCAACTAAATCACCTGCGAGCTCGCGAACTCGGCGATCCGGAAACGCTTTCTCGTATCAATGCCTATGAGATGGCGTTCCGCATGCAAACCTCCGTCCCCGAGCTGACGGACACCAGCGACGAATCCCCGGCGACGCTGGCCTCGTACGGTCCGGAAGTGGCGAAGGCCGGCAGCTATGCCGCCAACTGCCTGCTCGCCCGGCGATTGTTGGAGCGCGACGTTCGCTTCGTCCAACTGTTCCATCGCGGCTGGGACCAGCATATCGCGATCGCCAAACAACTCCCCAACCAGTGCAAGGACGTCGATCAACCGACGGCCGCGCTGATCAAGGACCTGCGGCAACGCGGGCTGCTCGAAGATACGTTGGTGGTCTTCGCGACGGAATTCGGCCGGACGGTCTTTAGCCAGGGCGCCTTAGGCGATCCCGGGATGGGGCGCGATCACCACGGACGCTGCTTTACGGTTTGGCTGGCAGGCGACGGCGTGAAACCCGGCATGGAATACGGCCGGACCGACGACTTCTGCTACAACATCGTTGAGAATCCAGTTCACCTGCGGGACCTCCACGCGACGATCCTCCACTGCTTGGGCATCGACCACGCACGATTCACCTATAAGTTCCGCGGGCTCGACGCCAAGCTGACCGGCGTCGAAGAAGCGCATGTTGTGCAAGGCATCTTGGCGCAGCCGTGATTGATCAGCGCCTGCGAGTGCATTGCTCGCAACGTCGCGAACGGCGTGGAGCTGCGTCGCTAACCTACTCAGGCATCGTCACCGAGTAAGCCGTTTGCATCCGCTTCGCTTGAGCTTCTGAGCGCCCCTTCCGCGCCGCGGTAAGCGACGGCGTCACCGCATCCTTCAGGCCGGGATCGCGGCGAATCGCCTCCTCCAGATCGACGATGGCCCGATCCCAGTTCTCCATCTGCAGGTACGCCTCGCCGCGCAAAGCGTACATCGAGGCGTCGCCGGGATTGTCGTGCAGCGCATCCGTCGCCGACATCGCGGCGCGATGCGGGCTTTCGAGCGCGAGATAAGTCCGAGCCTTCAGTCGGTGGATCTCAGCGCTCGGGCTGCCACGATCCTCGGCCGTCTGGAAATCCTCCAGAGCCGTATCGGGGAACCCCATCGCCAGCAACGTCTCGCCGCGGCGGAGATACGGCGCTGCCTGTTCGCGGTCGAGCGTGATGGACTCGGTAAATTCGATGATTGCCTGATCGTTCTCGCCGCGGATCTGCAACTCAACGCCGCGATTGAAGTGTTCCACGGCCTCCGTGATGACCGGTTTCGCTACGGTTTGTTCCAGAACGGCGACCTCCACCTCTTCCGGCTCGGCAATCTTCTGCTGCGCGAGCACGTACTCGGGAACGAGCAACTCGGCCCGTGCTAACTTCTCGGCGGCGCCCGCCTCGTCGCCGTCGTCGGCGAGTTGTTCGCTCCAGCGATAATAGGCCTCGCCAAGTTTGGGCGTCGCGACCGCCGTCAGCGCCGGGTCTTCAGCGAGCGCTTGCTCCAAGTCGGCGACGCTGCGGTCAAACTGTTCGCGGCGCAGGTAAACCAGACCTCGCGTGTGGTAGGCAGCCGCATTGCGCGGATTGAGACGAATCGCCTGGGTGGAATCGCGAATCGCGTTGAACAGGTCGCCCAGCTGCATGTAGGCAATGGCTCGTTGTTCGTAGGTCGCGGGGTCGGCGGGCGCGATCGCGATCGAGGCGGTGAAGTCCTCTTTCGCTGTATCGGGGAAGCCCATCCGCAGGTAAGCCACGCCGCGATTGCGATAAAGGGACGCGGCGGCCGTGTCGACGACGACCGGCTGAGCACTGGCGCCAGCGGCCTTGATGGCACGGGTAAACTGCTCCACCGCTTGCTCGTAGTCGCCCGCTGCGAGCAGTTTGCCGCCAGCCTCGGTCGGTTCCGCCACGGGGTTCAGGGCGACCGCGACCGGCGACGTAGGCGTCGTTTCGTCAGTCGGCTGCGTCGTGGTTTGTGGAGCGACGTCGCCGTCGCCGACCGCGCCTGAGCAACCAACCAAGCCAACACAGATAACCGCCGCCGAGCCGAAACAAGCTCCGCGGGTAGATCGCGAACTGAACATGGACGAGCGCCTTCAAGAGGCCATGGAGTAGAGAAGTGACGAGAAGGAAAGTCGCTTCAATATACCTTTTATCTTCTCAACGAATTCTCCCGCCAGGGGCGATCGCCAAAACTTCCCTACAACTGCTGCATACGGCGCCGTCGCCGGTAGACTTTGACGACTGTAAGGTTCAGCGCGGATTAGCGCGGGTTCTTCACGTAGCGTTGCACGGCCGACTTGAGATCGTTCAGATGTGATTCCAGTTCGGTCACGACCGGCACGGCGTCACTGAGACTGCTTGACGATCCCATGTGCTCCAGCCGGCTCGCGGCTGCAGCGACGTCGCCCGCGCTCAGCGTGACCGCCAATCCCTTTAAGTTATGCGCGGCGCGCTGCAGCGAGTGAGGGTCGTTTCCCATCACTGCCCGCCGGATCTTATCCAGCAGTGCCGGCGAATCTTCGAGATAAATCTCGATAATGGCGCTGAGCAATTCGCGATCGTCCCCCAGCCGGCTCAGTGCATCGGGTACATCTATCGGCGTGTGAGGCGATTCGCTGTCGCCGTGGAGGGCGGTTGTAGTCCTCATGATCTCGGTCCTACATTGCTGTGGCCTTGCGGCCCCATCGGGTGTCTAAGTCCCGTCGCATAACGGGGTAGCAAACAGCGTTCCGTGCACTCAGTTCCGCCAGGGTCCCCGAGTGCGATAGGTGCAATCTCGGAACAACCAGGAAGTTCGCTAGGGAAGAGCCCCAGAGGTATCTCGTCATCGCGCGAGGGAATCGTCGCAGACGGAGGCTCGCTAGACCATTAAAGCCGCTCCAAACGCTAGAGCGACTGAGCGATCGGACCGCGCGGTCCTATGGACGCGCGACAGCCGCTCGGCTGACTACGGCGCAACCAAACGCGGTCGCTGGGACGCTGGCCAGCCGTAAAAACTGGGCTTATCCGTGCTTGGCACATCACTTGCGTACGAGGTTGCAGCGACGCGATCACGCCGCGGGCGGTTAGTTCGCTCGTCCACGAGCGGCGCATCCATCCGCAACGTCCCACCTATTTAAGCAATCAGACAGGAGAGATTACATGTCACGGCTTCATTCGAGAGGTCAGGGCAGCAGCCCGTTGAGCCGTAGCGGCAAGATCAAGTACGGCATTTTTGCCTGGCTGCTCGGTTTACCCCTTCCCATCATCATCCTCGCGCTATTTTTCCGCGGTTGTGATTTCTAGCGAATTAAGCGTGCTACTTGCGTCTGACACAACGAAACGACCCTCAAGCGACAGTTGAACTTTTACTTCTACTACAAGGAACGGACCGATGAGACTAAAGTTTTCCACCCATCTTCTGGCAGCCGGGCTCGCATTGGTGTGTGCTGGCTGTCAGGAATCGACCAGCCGCAACGACGTGGCCGACGCCCGCGAAAACCTGCGCGAGGAGCAGCAGGATGTCGCTGAGGCTGAACGTGACGCCGCTGATAAGGTCGCCGACGCTCAACACGACGCCGACGAGACGCGGCATGAAGCGATGAAGCCGGTGACTGACGGCGATGCCGCCGCAGCTGCGGCAGACGCGAACGAAGAGATCGCCGAGGCCCAAGCGGATGCCACAGCAGAGGTTCGAGACGAGCAAAAGGACGTCGATGCGGCCGCCGCCGATCTGAAGAAGACCGAAGTCGAGTATCAGACGACTCAGGCCCGCGATGGTTTCGCGCAGCAAGCCGACCAACAACTTACTGTGGCCGACGAGCGCATTGCCCAGCTTGAAGAGCGGCATGACAATGTCGAAGGCGCCGACGCGGAAGCCTTGCAGAAGCAGATCGACGCACTTAAGTCGCAGCGCGACCGAGTAAAGGACGCGGTCGATGACCTGCGCGGCGAAGAGTTGATAAAGTGGCAAGATCATCAACGAACGGTGCAGCAGGAAATCAGCACCTTGCAAGAACTGCTGCAGACCAATCAATAGTCGTCAAGCGAAGCAGCGAGTGTTGAGGGCGTCGGCGACCGGCAGGTCGTCGGCGCCCTTTTCATTGCGCTCAGCTGTTCGACGAGAGCCTACTGGTCTGCCTGCAATAGTCGAGACCTACGTCGCCTGCGTAGGTCCGTTGTCGTTAGCTTGCTTTACCCGCCAGCTGAGGTCGCGCGGCGATCGCTTTCACCCGATCCACCGCAGCGGCGAGCGTCGTCACCACCTCCGACTGGTCGTCGGCCAACCGGCGGCGGATATCCTCAGCTTTGCCAGCCCCCCAAAAGCCAATCACCACGGGAAGCTGCGGGTAACGGTCGTGGAGCCGCCGGCAGAGCAGCCGACTGCTTCGGGGCGGGAGTGGCGGGACGATCGACAGGACGACCACATCGACATGCAGGGCGTCGACCGAATCAACCAATTCGCTGGTCAGCGCCGTGACGGCGCCAAGCTCAACGGTCACCCGTTCGCGAGACAGTAATTTGCTAAGCATGGCCGCGCCAATATCATCGGCCTCGTCACGGAGCGGAATGCATAACACCCGCAACGGTTCGCGGTCGGACGCGACCTCATTCTCGGCCTTGTCGGCCGTCACAGCTCCATCGCGGACTACGGCGGCATCGCGCGCCGCGGCAAGTTCGTCCAGGTCATCGACCAGATCCCGCGCGGTTTCATAGACGACGATTGTTTGTTCGTCGTGCAGGCGGCCGCCATGGCGGTCATTCTCCGCCATCATCAACGCCGGGATGACCCCCTGGTCATAGGATTCAACCAGCGAGCCCGTCGTCACCATTTCGGCAGCTTGTTCGACGGCCTCTTCGCAGTCTCCCGCCAACAGACGCTGGTAAATTCGCTCGGGCGCCGACAGCGCCGATTGATCGCCAAGCAAGATCGACAAAAACTGCAATCCGGGGATGTACTTCGACATAACGACGACGCACACCGTCAACGGCATCGCCAGCACCAGCCCGATCGGCCCCCAGACCCACGTCCAAAAAATGGCCGCGATGATCACGCCGACGCCCGAGACGCCCGTGCTGCGGCCATACAACATTGGCTCCGCCACATTGTTGACCAGCAGTTCGAGCACAATGAACAGTCCCGCCACGAACATCGGCTCCGTCCAACCTGTCGACGTCGCGAGCGACACGGTCAGCGGCATGACCGCCGAAAGCCATGGCCCGATGTAGGGCAGGAATCGCAGCGAGAAACTCAACACGCCCCAAGTGATCGCGCTCGGCACGCCGATCGTGGCTAACCCAACGCCCACGCAGATGCCGTAGCCGGCATTGATGAGGAACTGCATCCGCAGATACTTGCTGACCCGTTCAGTAACGTCCGTCAAAGCTTCGGTCGAAGCATGCAGGTTCGAGGCGCCGAACAGCTGTAGCAAGCGATTTCGCTGGTCCTCGCGCCTAAGGAGAATAAAAATCACGAGAACGATGGCAATCCCAGCAGCCGAGAGAGGGGCGACGATGGGTCCGAGCCAATTCTGAATCTGCTCCAATGGCGACGGCGGCAGGCCGACGACTCTGACTTCCATCGGCTCCTGGTTGGCAGGCGCTTTGATCTGCTGCGTCAGTCGATCGAGCAACCCCGTACCTTCGGTCGCCTTGGCGGAAGTACCAGCCGCGGACGAGTTCTCCGCCGGCGATGTAGCGTCCGCGTCCGAGCCGCTGGGAGGCGCCTCTTCACTTACCTTTTGGCTCACCTCGTCAATCGTCTGCGTCACTTTGTCCAAGACCGCCGAATCGGGTTTCAGCTCTTGAATCTTGACGATAATTTCATCTTTCCAGTCCGGAAGCTGAACGCTCAGGTCGACGAGTTGGCTCGTCACGATCCAACCGAGCAATCCCAAGATCATAAACGTGACCGCGACTACCGAGATCACCGACGGAATGCGTCCGAGTCCCCAGCTTTCCAAGCGGTCGGCGAGGGGCGTGAGCAAGAAGCTCAAAAAGATCGCCAGCGCCAGCGGGACGAGAATCTCTTTCGCCAGATGAAGCGCAGCGATCGCGACGACAATCGATGCCAGCGTCAGCAGCGGCGATCCGGAACCAGTCGAACGTGTTCGAGCCATGCATGACGTCGGCGAGCGACGCCGACGATTCCTAGAGAGAGGTAACGACGACCCGATTGTCGACTCGCCCGGGCCCGGCGACTCGCAGGGCAACCACTTGGGCCATCTGCTTCAAATGATAACTCCGCACGGCTCCCGAGAGAATGACGCGGCCGCTGGCGACGTGACAGTCAATGGCTGCCAGCGATGGGTAGCCCAATGCCAAGAGCGCTTCGCGCACGCGGTCGTTCGTCCGCTCAATGCCGCGATCAACTAAGGGTGAGCTGTCGGCTGCGCGGCGAGCTGACGGCGAGCGTTGACGACTTGGAATGCAATCCGCTTCATGAATCGAGCGGGCCGGAGCGGGCGATTGAGTGGGGTGATTGGAGGCAGCGTTTGGCATTTCTGATATAGGTTGGCGCGGTGGCGCTGCACGCAAAAACAGCCGACGGGCGACAACCCTCCCTGCTTGGCGACGTTGCGGACACCAGAACAACGTCACCGTCACCGGGATGGTTTTTCGCCCGTCGGCGCTTCCGTGGACTTAGCGCCATCAACGGCGGATTTCTGTTAACACAGGAGCGACTCTGCCTCCTGACTATTTTCACGGGAGATGAAGGCTGCATTCACCGTGCCATTCGGAGTGCCGACGAGGCTCGCAGCCGACAAGGATCCCGGCGGGCACTCGATGCTGTCATTTCTCGGGACTTTTCCACCAGCACCGATCGCACCAGCGAGGATGGCGATGCGTAACGCCTTCGGCGGAAAGCCGCGTTGAAGACGCCAGGTGGTCTCTCATCGATCAGCTTCGCCATTAGTTGGTAGCCGCCAACACAGTTGCACGGCTCGCAGCCGCTTCAAGACTAGGCCGCCTTGCACATGGCCAGATCAATAACGTATAGCCGCTGATCCACCCGGTTGTGCGTCTTCTCAACTCTGGCACGCACATTGCAACATGTAATTGCCATCGCCCTTGAGCGAAAACAGCTCGGCGGTCGGGTACGACATACGACACCAATTCATGAGAGGGAGTTGTGATGGCATTTAATCAACAAACGCTGGAAGGCAATTGGAACGAGATCAAAGGGAAGCTGCATGAACGTTGGGGCGAGCTCTCTAACGACGACCTCCAAAAAGCCCGTGGCAGCGTCGACCAGTTGGTCGGGATGATCCAGAAGAAGACAGGCGAAGCGCGCGAGCGCGTCGAACAGTACCTGTCGGAAGTCGCCTCGGGCGGGGCCTCGGGCGTCAGCAAGGTGGCCGAGGCGGTTCGCGGCTACGCGGGCACAGCTGCCGAGTCGCTCGGTGATGTGCGGGGCCGCGCAGGCGACGCCGTCCGTGGTGGGTATGTGCAAACGGAGCGCATGATCCAGCAGCGGCCCATCGAATCGCTTGCCGTCGGCTTTGGCGCTGGCCTGATTACTGGCGTGGTGCTCGGCCTCGTGATGAGGTCGCGATAGGTTCCCGTGGATTTCAATTACTCAATGACAATGACCGTGTTAACGACTTGTAGGTTAGGAGAAGAGCCATGCTATCCCTTGCCGTAACCATGCTGATTCTGGCGTTAATCGCCGCTTTGCTCGGATTTGGCGGTCTTGCCGGCAGTTTTGTCAGTTTTGCGCAAATCCTCTTTTTCGTGTTTATTGTGCTATTTTTGATCAGCGCCGTGGCCAGCGCTTTTCGTGGCCGCCCGCCGGTCTAAGTGGAATGCTCGACAAGCGCAGCCGCGGCTTCAGGGACGCCTGAGGCCGCGATCGGCGCCGCTCCGACTCCAGTAAGTGCGTATGCAATCGATGGATAATTCAGCTGACGACATCTGCCGACGCATGGAAGCCATCCGAAGGACCGCTGGCGCAGAGGTCGAAACGATCGTCCAATCGGCGAAGACGCTTTCCGACTGGCGCTACTATGTAAAAAACCACCCGCTTATCCTCGCCGGAGCCGCTGCCGGGTTGGGGTTCCTCTTGATTCCGCGTAAGAACCCCGGCCGTGCGGGCGGCAACGACGAGACGCAAGAGTTGATCGAGTTGCTGAAGAAGCACCATGTTCGCGGCATCTCAGTCGAAGGACCGCCCGCTGGCATACTGAAAACTGTCGCCGGCATTGCAACGCCGTTTTTAGTTCGAACGGCGCTTAACTTCGCGCAGTCGAGACTCGCCTCGGGCGGAGATTGGGCGTCGCTCTTCGGCGGTAAAACGTCGCCAGCCGCAGACCATGACCATGACGTCGAGCAGACGTTCGAGGAACTCAATATCCCGCGGTAAATCGATGCACAACCGGCTACAAAATCATTTTCGCACAGAACAAGCCGAATCCCGGGTCCGGTCGGCGGCGGCCGCCGTCGATGAGGCCGTCGCGAATTTTTCCGCGTCAGAGAGCTTCATGCAACGGGCGACGCGATCCCTAGCTTCGCATCCCGCAATCGCCATCGGGGCTGCGTTCGCCGTTGGTCTCCTTGTCGGAAAGTGGGTCAAGCGATGAACGGCAATCGGGCAACTACCGCGGAGTCGCCAGCACCGGCGCGCTCGATGGGTCGCAGCGTGCGGCAACTGGGCAGTGACGTGATCACGTTGATGGAACTGCAAGCCGAGTTGCTGCAAGTTGATCTGCGCGAATGGCTGCACAGCTTCATTCGCCCGCTGGCCGCGCTGCTAGGGGCCGCTATCATCCTGCTGGCCACGGCGCCTGTCGCATTGGTCAGCGTTGGGTTCCTGCTGGCGGCGAAGACCGAACTTCCCCTGTGGGGCGCCATGATGACCGCCACGCTGATCGGACTGCTGCTAGCGGCCGCTTCGGCCGGCGTCGGCTTCTGGCTGGTGAAGCGCGATCGCCGCGTCTTGCAGCGATTTCGCACCGAACTCCGCAAGAATCTTCAGTGGCTGAAGGAAACGCTGCGCAGCGCTCCGGCTGGCAATCTCGACTGAGCAGACTATCCATCTCGATTCGCAGGAGACCCGTCGATGTCACCTACCGGCTATCAAACGCACGCCGAGCCCGCCAGTTGGCAAACGCATCAGGGCGCCAACCCTTCAAGCATGCAAGGGGCGGATGCATGCGAGTCAGCAGTGACTTTTTTCCGCGAGTACGCCCGCGAGCGGCCCGAAGTAGTGGCTCTCTGGGCGTTCGGCATCGGCTTCGTCTTGGGTTGGAAGATCAAGCCGTGGTGAGCAACGCGCTGGCTACTCGCCCGGCTCGACCACCTGGCCGACCTGGATGCCGAGTTCGCGCATCTTATTGCGTAAACTGCCTCGTGTAATTCCGAGCCGCAGCGCCGCCTTCGACTGATTGCCTTGCGTCTCCCGCAGCACGCGCGTGAGCAGGTATCGCTCCATGAATTGCAACGATTCCTGATAGACGTTCTCTGATCCCGAAGACATTCGGTCGTCCAGAAACTCCGCGAGGTCGACCGAGCCTCCCTCGTCGCTCGATCTGCTGCCCGCGGAACGCCGCGGTGCAGAGCCCGGCTGCAGATACTCGAGAATGTCTTTCGGCAATAGTTCCGGCACAATCGTCGGCCCCGTCGCCATGAGCATGGCGCGCCGGACAGCTCCCTGCATTTCACGGATGTTGCCGGGCCACGGGTACTTCTCCATGAGCTCAAGCGCTTCCGCCGAGATGCTGGTAATGTTCTTATTCAGTTGAGTATTGAAGCGCTTCAAGAAGTGATCGAGCAGCAACTTCAAGTCTCCAGAACGTTCGCGCAACGGCGGCAACTGGATCTCGAATCCGTTCAATCGGTGGAACAGATCAAGGCGGAACTCGTTCTGTTCGATCATCTGCTCAAGGTCGCGGTTCGTCGCGGAAATCAGGCGCACGTCGACCGAAATGGTATCGTGTCCGCCAACCCGCTCGAATTTCTGCTCCTGCAGCAGGCGCAGGACTTTGCTTTGCGTGGCCGGCGACATGTCGCCGACCTCGTCCAGGAAAATCGTGCCGCCGTTGCATTGCTCGAAGCGACCAATATGTCGCCGGTCCGCGCCGGTGAACGCCCCTTTCTCGTGACCGAACAGTTCGCTTTCCAGCAACGTGTCGGTCAGCGCGGCGCAGTTGACCGCCATAAAGCACTGACCGTTCCGGTGGCTGTGTTGATACAAGGCGCGCGCAATGAGCTCTTTACCCGATCCGCTCTCGCCCCGAATTAGCACCGTCACGTCCTGGGCGGCGACGCGGCCAATCTGCTTGTAGACCTCCAGCATCTTCGGACTGCGGCCGACGAGGACGTCGCTCTCCTCGGAGTCCGACTCAGCTTCCTGCAGTCGGACTGGCGAGTTCATCAATCGCCGCGTCTCCAGCGCTCGCTCAACCAGCGTGCGGACTTGGCGGATGTCGAGCGGTTTGAGGAGGTAGTCGTACGCCCCCATCTTCATCGCTTCGATAGCCGTGTCGCTATCGTTCGTTGCGGTGATGAAGATGACCGGCAAGCGAATATCGATCGTGCGAATCTCGCGCGCTAGCTCCATCCCGGAGATCTCGGGAAGGAGAATGTCGAGCAACAACACGTCGGGTTTGTGCTCGCGCAGCGCGACCATTCCCGACTCGGCATCGCTGGCGCAGTGAATCTCCAAATCCGAGTCCGCAAACGCCTTCTTGACCAGCAACAGAACCGTGCGGTCGTCATCAATTACCAACAAACTCGCCATTTATTTCTTTCTCATGCCCTGATGCCGGGCTGACGGGATCGATTCGCGACGGCTGATTTCCCTAGGCGCACAATGGCGACGACAACCAGCATTGAAGCCGTCGATTTTATCTTGCCTGCTCAAATTTGCGAGACTACCGAAGCAAGAGGCTTAACGCAGCCGCCGAACAGCCGGTCCTACCGTGGGGAAAGCCACATCGGAGCAATACTAGGAGGGGAATCAGGGCGAGGGAATGGCCCCGTCGGTCCGATTAGCGGAAATTCCCCCCCGGCGCTCAAAGCCGCGGACGATTGGCCAGCATCTCGCGGAGCACGGCTTTGCCCACGGGCTTCGTCACGTGATAGTCGAAGCCCGCTTCTTTCGCCTCGCGCTTCGCTTCATCGTGGCCATAACCCGTCACCGCGACTAAGTATGCAGACGCTGTCTCGGGCATCGCTCGCAATGCCCGACAGACTGCATAGCCATTCATCTCGCCCGGCAAACCGATGTCGCACAAGACGACGCGCGGCTGAAACTCGGCTGCGGTGGCGACTCCCGAAACGCCATCCTGCGCGATGGCCACGGTGTGCCCGTCAATCTTCAGCATTTGGTTGAGGGGCAAGATCGCGTCGCGACGGTCGTCAATAATCAGAATTCGCTCTTGCCGCGCGAACTCGCTGACCACGGGCGCTTGGCCGGCGGCCTGGGGCGGCTTTGTCGTCGGCAGCATAATGGTAAACTCAGCCCCCTCTCCCAGGCCGCGACTGTCAGCGCGGATGGCGCCCCCGTGCAGTTCGATCAAGCCCTTGGTCAGCGCCAGTCCCAGACCCAAGCCGCCGCGACTCCGTTCCAGGCTGTTGTCAGCCTGATTGAACGGCTCAAACACCCGTTGCAAGGTCTCGCTGCTCATCCCGATTCCGCGATCGCGAATGATCACGCTGGCCTCAGCGCCCTCGGTCAGTTCTAAGATCACCGTAATCTCGTTCGGCCCGTCGCCGAACTTGTAACTATTATGGATAAGATTGGAAAATGCTTGGGCCAACCGCGCCGCGTCCGCCCAAATCCAGACATCCTCCGCGGGAATTTCAGCCACTAGCGCACACTGGTCAAGCGAGCGACTCTTGCGATAGTCCTCGACCGTATCATGCAACAGCTCGCGCAAGTTCACGCTTTGACGACGCAGGCGCAACTTGCCGCGCGCGATTCGCGAGACGTCGAGCAGGTCGTCGACAATGCGTGACATCTGCGCCGCTTGGCGGGCGATCACCGCCTGCATCTCGGCCGCCTCTTCGTCGAGATTCAGCATCGCCAGCACCTGCGCCCCGGTGACGATCCCCGCCAACGGATTCCGCAGTTCGTGGCCGAGCATGGCCAGGAAGTCGTCCTTCCGTCGATCGGCCTCGCGCAACGAGTTCTCCGACGCCTTCATCTCAGTGACGTCGACCGAGCAACCGACGTAGCCCAAGAATGCACCGTCGGCGCGGAATCGCGGCGTCCCGTTGAGATTCAACCAGCGGTACTCGCCGTCGGCACGGCGCATGCGAATCTGCGCATCGACGGGTTGCTGACGTTTGAACGCCTGCCGATACGTTTCCACAAACGCATCCGCTTCGTCAGGATGGATAAATCGCGTCCAGTTCATCCCTTGCAGATCGTCTAGCTCCGCGCCGACGAACCGCATGTACTCCTTATTCACGTATTGGCAACCGCCAATGCCATGGATCCAAATTAATACCGGCGCGTTGTCGGCCATATTGCGGAACCGCGCCTCGCTCTCGCGGAGTTCGCTCTCGACGCGCTTCAACTCGCTGATATCCAGATTGATCCCGACCCAGGCGATGACGGCGCCGAGTTCGTTCCGCACGGGCACCCCGCGCGCGAGCACGGGATGCCAACGACCGTCGACGCCGCGAAAACGATGCTCCACGTCCCATGCTTCGCCCGCCTGGACGCACTGCTTCCAAGCGGCGACTGTCTGATCAACGTCGTCGGGATGGAGCAGGTCGGCCCACCCCAAGTCGGAGCACTCGGCCTGCGTCATGCCGACAAGTTTAAGAAACGACTCGCTGCAATAAATGTTGCGGCCCTCGGCGTCGCAGACCCAAATCCCGTAGTCGATCGATTCGCCGATGGCGCGGTACATCAGTTCGCTGTTGCGGAGCGCAGCCTCTCCCTGCTGGCGCGCCGTGATGTCGGCCACCGTCCCAATGTAACCAATGCTCTGGCCGCGCTCGTTGCGCAGCGGCACCGCATTGCCCTGCACCCAGGTGACGAAGCCGTCTGGTCGCATCAAGCGAAACTCGGCTGCAGAAGGCGCTCCTGCCGCCAACGACTGTTCCCACGTCGCCGCGACGCGTTCGCGATCTTCGGGGTGAATCGCGTTCATCCACCCCGTCCCGCGCGCCTCTTCGGGCGACATGCCCGCCATCTGGCGCCAGCCTTCGTTGACGAACAAATTGTTGCCATCCAAGTCGGTTTGAAAAATGCCGACGGGGGCGTGACTCGCTAGCGTGCGGAAACGCTCCTCGCTGCCCCGCAACGCCTCCTCGCTCCGCTTTCGATCAGTAATATCGAGCGTTGCCCCGAGCATGCGCACCGCCCGACCCGACTCGCGAATTACCGAACCTGTACTGAAGAGCCACATGACCTCCCCGCTGGGACGCATGGCGCGGAACTCAAGTTCCAGCGGCCCATCACTTGCAATCGCGCTCGTCAGCGCCCAGCGCACGCGTTCGCGGTCGTCGACGTGGACCAACGACTCGAAGCTCTCGATAGCCGTGGCCAGATCGCCTGGCGTCACTCCCAGAATCCCTTGCAGCGACTCCGACCACGATACGCGATTCGCCTCAATGTCCCAGGCCCAAACTCCGACCTTCCCTGTTTGGGTCGCCAGTAGCAGGCGACGCTCGCTCTCGCGGAGCGCCTGTTGAGCTTGCTTGCGATCGGTAACGTCGACCGCTACGCCGCCAACGCCAACGGTCTCGCCGGCGCCGTTTCGTAACGGAAACTTCACGGCCAAGAAGTGCCGCTCGGCTCCTCCCGCGGCAATGACCTCTTCAAACTCAACGGCAGCGCCGGACGCGATCACTTCCTGATCGCGAGTACGCAATTCGTCAGCCGCCTCGCGCGGCAAGAGGTCGTAGTCCGTCAACCCGACGACGCCGCGCGGGCGACCGAGCGACTGTGCCGCCAACGGGTTGGCTAGGGCGTATCGCCCATCGATGTCCTTAATAAAAATCGCGACGGGGGCGTTCATCGTCACGGCGCGAAATTGCTGTTCCACGTCGCGCAGCGCCTGCTCATGCTTGCGCGATTCCGTCAGATCGCGCATGGCGCCGATCACGCGAATCGCCTTGCCGCTGGCGTCGCGCACGATGTGCCCGCGGTTTGCCACGTCGGCAAAGGTCCCGTCTGCGCGTTGAAAGCGATACTCGCCCGCCCATGACGTATGGTCGCCCGCAACCGCTGCGCGGAGTTGCCGCATGACGCCTTCGCGATCATCGGGATGAATTTTGCTAATGCCCCATGACAGATCGTTGCCAATCTCATCAGGCGAGTAGCCGAATAGCGTCTGCACGCCAGCGTTGCGCGATACGCGGTCGGTGGCGAGATCCCAGTCCCAGATATAGTCGCCGGCCGCCTCGGCCACGAGCCGGTACCGCAGCTCGCGCTCTTCGAGCGCTGATTCAATCGTGGGCTTTGCATCGACGCTGGCGGGCGTCGCGCCGCCCGCCACGATGAGTGACCACTCGCAGAAAAATCCCGCGGGTTCGCCGTTGTCGCCGCTGAGCGGCAGCAGCGTCAGCGCGCCTGGGCCGTCGTGACCGTCGATGCCGGCGATTGCGATTGGAGACGACCACCCCTCGCCCCGTTCCATCACGGCCGCAATGCGATCGCCTGCCGCCTCCCACACGTCGTGCCAGGCGCTCGCCGCTGGAGCGAAGGGCTCAAGTCGACGCAACGTACCGAACTGAGCGCGAAAGCGATCGTTGAAAAACTGAACATGGTCGCTCCCCCACCAGATCGCTTGGGGACGTTGCGAACCGAGCACCATCCGCAGTGCCGTTCGCAGGCTCACCGGCCAGGTTGCGGGATCTCCGAGTTCCGTGCCTGACCAATCTCGTTCGAAGATCAGCCGTCCCAGGTGACCGCCCGCCCACGCCATGGCTTCATTGAGAGCATGGGAAATGGACGAACCTTCCATGGGTGAGCCTGAAGGGATCGAGACGGACCGAATTCGGTTTTTGATTGGGGACTCGCTGCGTCATTATCATGGTAACGGAGGCTATGGGCAATCGAACAAGTTGCCGATCGCGGAACGCCTTTAAGCATCGACGTGGGAGTCGGCCGATTCCGCATGGAGCGTGACACGCATCGCGGGCGATTTTTCGAGGTGCTCCTCGATTTCTGCCAATCGCAGGGGATCTCCCTTGGCCATAATCAGCGTCCGGCCCGCCCGCAGGTCCTCTTCGTACTGCTGCGCATGATCCTCCTTGATACCCCATCCCGTCATCGCTCCCACCAGCCCGCCCACGATCCCCCCGGTGATGCCGCTCGCCACGGCGCCGACGAACAACACCGGTCCGAGGCCCGGAATGGCGAGCAGCGCACTGCTCGCCAACAACCCAAGCGTCGCGCCCGTCGCCGCGCCGACAGCGGCCGACTTTTCCATCTCGTCGCCCTGATTGACCGGTCCGCCCGCTTCTAGCCGCCCCTCGTTGTCGCGGCCAATCACCGAAATATATTGCCCGAACCCGCGAGCTTGCATGTCGGCCGCGGTGGCCCGCGCCTCGACCGATGTCTCGAAGACGGCAATGACGCAATCTCGTTGTGCCATGACTCTCAACTCCTTAAACCGGAATGTGCTGTAACGGCGAAGCGCCAATGTCCGGAGCCAACGGCGAGTTAGCCCATATGAAATAGCAGCAGAACGCATGCCAACTTGAGCCCGTCGCGCTCGTATCACAAATTCACACTCCCAAACAAAAAAGCCGGCCAGGGGCGAACGCCCCGCCGGCTCTTGGCAGCACCAACTCGATGAGAACGTTACGCGGGCGTGCGTCGCATCTCAGCCACGCAGGGGCGCACCAACCCAGCCTGGAACAAGAGCTCCAAGCAGCGGCGCTCGCCCATCGCAGCCCGACTCTTGCGCTCGGTGCGCGACCAACTTCTCCGGATTTCCGCCGCCCGCATTTGGATCGTTTTCTGGCTCATGACTTCTCCCTCCTGAATAGCTTTGACTTCCGGCTCGCGCGTCTTCGACGGCGAGCTCGGCCGAGTTTCCATGGGGTACTTGGGAAAGCAAACCCCGTGCCGGCCTCGAATTGCAACCGGCTTTCCTCGCAAACGCTTTCCCCGTCTCCATTTGGCGACGACCCGCCTCGCCAGCCGACTGGTCGTGTGGCAGCGGCGAGCGCAAGTTCGCCGCGGTGCGCATCGCAACCAGCCAACTGGCGCCTGGCGATCGTCGTCGAACGCCACTTTGATTTACGCCATCGCGAGCGGACTGTTCGCGAGAATCCGCCGGTTCGTTGGAACAACTACTTGCCTGCTGCGGTCGCGCCGCCAGCGACCACTGCACGTCGCTAGCATGCCGTGGCGCGTTCCCGCCGCCTCGACCTGCCACCTGTCCGACGGCGAGTTCCCGAACCTCCACTCCGTTCGATCGCGTGGTTACAATGCGGGTCTGCCCAGGCCGCTCTTCGCGCCGCTCGCTGGCGCTCGACGTTCCCCTCGACCGGAGCTCAAGATGATCCACCGCTCGTCTCCCACCCGCCGCGCGTTCCTTAAAACCGCCGCGGCCGCCAGTTCGGCCATCGCCCTGCCGATTTACATCCCGTCGCGAGTCCTGGGCCGCGACGGCGCCACGGGGCCGAACGACCAGATCGTCATCGGCTTCATCGGCACCGGCGGTCGGGCGCGCCAGTTGATGGATCAGGTCCCCGAAGGGGGGCGCATCGTCGCCATCGCGGACTGCTTTCCCGAACGCCTCGCCGAAACGCTCGACCAGAAGAAGCAGCCGTGGAACGCCTACCACGACTACCGCGAGATGTTCGATAAGGAGAAGCTCGACGCCGTCGTGGTCGCCACGCCCGACCATGGCCGCACCCTCCCCTGCATGCGGGCGATGCAAGCGGGTCTCGACGTCTACGCCGAGAAGCCGCTCACCGCGTACGTCCGCGAGGGTCGCGTGCTGGTCGACGCCGCCCGCAAGCTGGGCCGCGTCTTCCAGGTCGGCTCGCAGCAGCGGTCGATGGAGATCAATGACTTCTGCTGTGCGCTGGTCCGCGACGGGAAGCTTGGCAAGTTGAAAAAGGTCCTGGGAGTCAACTACACCGGGCCGAACGAGATGCAAACCTTCGCCGCTGAACCGATTCCCGAAGGGGGCGACTGGGACGTCTGGTGCGGTCCGACCGAGCTGCGACCCTACAACGGAGCCCTCCGCTTTGGCTGGATGGGATGGCGCGACTACTCGGGCGGCGAGATGACCAACTGGGGGGCTCACGGCATCGACCAGATCCAGTGTGCTCTCGGCAAGAGCCAGACCGGCCCGGTGGAGCTTTGGCCCGTGACACCGGGCCCCAACGGCAAGGTCGCCATGAAGTACGACGACGGCGTCGAGGTGAGCTTCGAACTGGAAAACACCGGTCCCATGGGGGGCGGCATCTTCGTCGGGGAAGATTGCAAGATGGAGATCAACCGCAACAAGTTCGCCACGAACCCGCCCGACTTCGTGAAGGACGCCCCCGCCCCGGCGGTGCAGGCCAAGTGGGAGGGAGACGGCTGGATCGCCCGGCCGCATATTCAGAACTGGCTCGACTGCATCCGCACGCGGGAACTCCCCAACGCCGACGTCGAGATCGGTCATCGCTCGATCAGCGTCTGTCACTTGCTGAACATCGCGCGGCAGACGGGCCGTCGACTGAAGTGGGATCCGGTCGCTGAAACGTTCCCCGACGACGCCGAAGCGAGCCAGCTGCTCGAGCGGCCGCGGCGCAAGGGGTACGAGTTGCCGGTGGTTTGAGCGGCCATCGCGCGGGCTGGGGCGGTTTGGCGGGGCGGGACTGGTCGCTGAAGCGACCAGTCCGACGTAGAGGGTGCGGGGTTGGGGTTGCGCTGCGTTTTGTCTGCGGGTGAAACCGCCGCGGAGGGTACAAAACCTGGGTGGCCGCGGCACTTGCGTCGGACGAGACGCACGGCGGGCTCGGGCTTTGTCGTGGTTGTTCATCGCGGCGATTGACGTAAGGTTTTGTCCGATCATGACGGACAGAATGCAGCGAGGCTCGTCCAACGGCAGTCATGAAGTGCATTTACCACAGAGAGCACAGAGGCCACAGAGAAGCCGACGATGACGGTCGCTTTTCTCGGTCTGGGTTGCGCCGTTGATGGTATTCGACTCGCCGGAAGTGAACGTGCGCACAGATAGGTCGCTTGCCAACCTAGCAGAGGAGGTGGCCAAAAGCGACGCAAAAACGGCGAGAATTTTTGGCGCGCAGGCGCGGCCAAGAAGGGGGAATTGACGCGCGGTAGGCGGGTTCCCTATTCGCCCCGTTCCGAAGAAAGCTGCCCCGCGGCTATTTCGTTTTGAGTGAGAAGTTTTGCTCGTTGGGGCCGGGTTTTACGTCGTAGGTGAGGGTCGTCTCGTCGTTAAACTGCGGCGGGAGCGATTCTTCCATGACCGATTGGATCGGGCTGTCGGGCGTGTCGTACAACTTGCGCTGCCCGACGACTTTTGGGACTCGAATAGCCACTTTAGAAGGTCCGGTGAAGGCATTCACCGTGTACCGCCCGTCAACGATGTCACCGCCGCTTGCAGGCGAATTACCGTCGACAGGAGTGAACGCGATGGCGCCCTTGGCCGCGGGCTGGCCGTCGACTTCCACCAGTCCGGTGATTTGGCCGCGATTGGGGTCCTGGCCGCTGCAGCCAAGCGCGAAGGACGCGGCAATAACAAGAGAGGCGACGGAGCCTAGGCGAATGGACGACATGCGGATGCGACGCTCCACGAAGAGAAAATGAACAGGATTCAGTTGGCCGACTCGACTTCGGCGCCGTCCATCGTGCCGAGTGCTTTCCACGCGTTAGGCGACGTGCCATCGCTGTAGAAGGCTACCGAGGCGTCGCAATGAAGGGCGTTAACGCCGCCGGCGTGGCGGCTGCGCGCTGCATTCTTTTGGCGCTCGAACGAACCCGCGACCGCCGGCATGAGGGGATCGTTGGTGTTCTGAAACCAGCCGTTGGCGATGACGTCGGCCACTGTGGAATTGGGCGATTCAATCGTGTGAAAGCGGAAGACCCCTTCGTCGTTATGAATGTCGCCGCGCCAATCATTATCGTCGGAGCTTTGGGCTTTGAGGTATTCCGACATCATCAAGGTATTGCTTAGCCCGTCCGTGATGGCTGAGAACTTGACGATGCGCGGCGTTTCTCGTTTGCAATCAATATTGGAAAAGGGCGCGAAGCCGGTCTGAACCTTGTCGAGGAGGGTCGCTCCCGTCCCGCCGAAAGTCACATTGCCCCAATTGACCATGTAGTTGCCGCGACGGCGTTGATAGGTCCCAGAAGTTTGATCAACGCCGAAGTCACTGGGGCAGTTGTACATCGCCAGCGCCTGCCCCCCCAACCCGTTCATCGTGTTGTGAATCGTCACCGGCGGATTGTAGAACTCAAGCTTGAGATCATTCCGTTGGGACATCGCCGCCTGCTCGATGTAAGGCCAAATGCGCATGACGTAGGTTTGCCGCGGCTTCACCGTCGCGGCGACGGGCAGTTGGTCGTTGGCATCGTGATACATCTGCATCGCGAGCCCCCACTGCTTCAGGTTGTTGACGCACTGGGAGCGGCGGGCGGCTTCGCGGGCGGCCTGCACGGCGGGGAGGAGCAGTGCCACCAGGACGCCGATGATGGCGATGACGACCAGCAGCTCGACCAGCGTGAAGGCGCGGCGTCGGCGGCGAGGGGCGGTCCAGTGGTGCATCATGTGCCAAACCTTGATTGAGGGCGTCGATGCCATCGAGGGTAAGACTCCTGTTGGCCAACGTTGCTGAAGGGAGGCGAGTGCGTTCATCGCGAACTCAGGTGACTCCGTGTGCCCGACCAAAACGGGCAGTCGTCCGGTCAACAGTGAACATCGGCGTGAGAAAAGCTGGCCAGCCGAGGCGGCGATCTCTGCCAAGCCCGATCGAGCCTGGGACGAACGCTAAGGTCCTGCCGCAGCAGCCTATCTTTTTATAGCGACAAACGTGACAGGGTGTCAAAAGAACCAGGGGTCTGATCACGATTTATCTGGCGGCAGAACGCGCTGCCCACTTGGCGGCGCCGTCACATCATCGTTTGCGCAGCGGCGCGCTACGATTCGCGTCGGGCGCCGGGGGAGCTTTACGACTTCGAGCGAGCTTCAGTGATGCGTAGCGTCCGTCTCCGCTAGCCTCGGAGGGCCTGGTTGAACAGGCCGGGGAGTTTCCAGATCGAGGGCTGGCAGTAGAGGTCGCAAAGCTTCCAGGCGAGGGCTTCAGGGCGGCGGTGAGTGGAGAACCAGCTCGGTTTGGGGAACATCGTCAGCGGGGCGCGGAGCACGGTCTTCTGCGGACGGTCGAGCAGGCAGGTGTTGTGGACGAAGCCGATGCCGCTTTGCACGTCGGCGAGATCGGCGCCGGGAAAGGCGCCCCAGGGGGGCGACATGAGGGCGTATCCGAGGCCAGGCCACTGGTTGACGCCAATCGTGCCGTACCGCAGGCGGCGAAGGGCGGCGTCGAGTTCGGCGGGGCGTTGGCGGCGTAAGTCGTCGGGAACGGTGAGACCTGCGGCGAGCGTGCCCCACAGTTGGTCGTTCATGAAATCGACGGCGTGGTCGAGGAACTCCAGCGGCGCGCCGGCGTCTAGCGCCGTTTCGCCGACGACGCAAACGAACGATTCGCGCTCGAAGAGGATTGGTTCGCTGTCCGGCGTCACGTCGCGGCGGAGGAGCCAGGGGAGGCGGCCCTGCTCGTCGGGAGGCGCGGCGCCGCCGCCGAACTCGGCGAAGCGCTCCGGCGCGCCGGGGTAGTAGGCGTAACGGGGGGGGATGCTGGCGAGAATTGACGAGATGAGATCGAGGAATTGCCCGCGCTGCGGCCAATGCCGCGAGGTGATCACCATCTTCGTGGCGATGCAGTTGAACGAGGCGTTATTGGCGATCGACGCGGCGATGCTTTCGGCTTGCGATTGCAACTGTGCGTTGGAGTAAGCGCCTGGGACAATGGCCCAGGGGGTGACGTTGCCGAGCTCGCTGGTGACGGGCTTCGTGACGAGCGGGTCGTTGGCGAGTTGGCGGCGCTGGCGCTCCGCCGGATCGGCGCCCCAGACGATGGCGTCGTGCGACGCGGTCGACCCGGTGATGTGGACCGCATCGACCTGCGGGTGGTGGACCGCGTACGCGCCAACGTCGGCGCCGCCGTAGACGATGCGCAGGACGCCGGCGGCGATCAAGGGGGCGAACGACTGCTCGAAATATGGCCCAAGGTAGTCGTTGACGGGATTCATCTTGAGCAGGACGGCGGCGTCGCCCTGCAATATCTTGGTGAGGGCGTCGGTGGCGGGGATGGCCGAGACGTTGCCGGCGCCGAGCACCAGGGCTATCTGGGGCGGGGGCGTGGTGCGCCGAGCGAGGCGCGCGGGGGCGTCGCCACAGAGCTGCTCGGGCGTCGCGTCGGGCTGGAGCCAAGTCTCGGCGATGACGCCGCGGAAGAGGAGCGCGTCGTAGAGCTCGCGCGTCGGGAACGTGGGGACGCGGAGTTGGCCGTGGAGCAGCCGCGGCTGGCCGGGGAGGCGCGGTTCGGGGCGAGTGCGGAGCTCGGCCAGCGTGGCGATGATCAGACGGAGGTAGCGGGCGACCGACACGGGGCCGACGAGAATTTCCTCGGCGCGGGCGGCGCTGCCGGGGGGAATGCGTTTGGCGCGGCAGGCGGCTTCGACCCAATCGTGCGCGACGGCTGCGAGCGAGCGGAGGCAGTCCTCGGACCAGCCGATGCGTTCTGCCAGCGACGCGTCGACGAGGCGGCGGGCGCCGAGTCGCAGGTCGGCGAGGGCTTGGTCAACGGCGGCGGTTGACGTATCTGGTGGAGACTTTGCCATCATGCTGGATTCGTTGGCCATTAGGCGAATTCGTTCGCTTTTAACCACAGAGAACACAGAGAGCAAGAAGGGAGACGCCGAGCGATCTCTTTCGCTATTTTCTCTGTGTCCTCTGTGTCCTCTGTGTTCTCTGTGGTAAGTGCAATTCGGGATAGCAATTAAATAAGCTTCGGAGCCGGAGAGTCGCGCTACGTTGGGGCGTCGTCTTCCGGAATGGTGGCCGACCCCCGGGCGGAGCCCGGGGCTGCAGCTAGTAGGGGATGCCTAATTTTCGATATATAAAGCCTAATATCCAGATGGGACCGATGAGGAGGAACTGGAGGTCTTGAAAGAAGGAGGGGCGTTTGCCTTCGATGGCGTGGCCGATGAACTGGCCGATCCAGGCGGCGATGAAGAGGGCCAGCGCGAGTTGCCAGACGGGCGTCGGGCCGACGCGCTCGTAAATGATGATGCCAACGACGACGGCGAGCGAGAAAACGAGCATGCCGACGGCCAGGGCCGGGGAGAGGCGGGCGTAGAAGAGGAGCGAGGCGGCCACGACGATCGTGCCCCAATTCAAGAAAGGAATGGGGTGCATGAACGCCGGAGTCGGCAGTTCCCAGAGGAAGGCAATGACGCAGGCGGCGATCGTGGGGACGCAGATCCAGTGCAGCGTTTTGTTCGTGCGGTTGTGGTGGCTTTCGCCGTACTCGCTAAACCACTGGTCGGCGGTTTTGGCTGGCATCGAATCTTCTCGGAATTGAGCGTTTATTCTTTTAACCAAGGAGACACGGAGAGCACGTAGGAGGGGGACTAAAATTTTTCATTGCATTTCCCTCCGTGATCTCTGTCCCTCCGTGGTAAGTAACTTTCGACTTAGCAACCGAACAGGCATGCAGAGGCGGTTACTCGGTGGGCGGCATTTTCTCGATCCACTCGCGCACCAGGGCGACGGCGTCTTCGTTGACGAGGCGGCGGCCGACGTTGGGCATCATGATGCTCGGGTCTTCCGACTCGAGGCGGAAGAGCAGAATGGACTCGTCGGGTTTGCCGGGGATGACGTCGTACTTGCGGCCGCCGGAACCGTGGCCGGCCGCGACAGGCGCCTTCCAGACGCCGAGCTTGGCGAGATCGGCCTGGTCCCAGCTGAGGTCGAGGCCCGAGGTGCGGGCCGTGCCGACGGCGTTGTGACAGTGGGCGCAGTTGACGTCGAGCCAGGCGCGGGCGCGCTGGTCGGCAGGCGCCGAGTGGGGGTCGTCGAAGCGCGGGAAGGTGGGGATCTCGGCGGCGGCGGGCAAGCCGGCGAGCATGCCGGCGTGGGCGAGCGCGACGAGTTGATTGTCGGCGGCGGCCGGGGCGCTGGCGTCGCCGGACGGCGCGGGGCGATTCAGGTTGCGGGCCGTCGGGCCGATGGGGAGGAACTTCTTGTCCTGGGCGTGGCAGTTGAGGCACTGGTTGGCGTTGGGGATGACGTAATCGACGTGGCGCGACCGGCCGTCGGCCTGGATCCAGTCGACGTCGACTTCGCTGCCGCCGAGGGCGAGCTCGGCGTCGGTCTGCTCGTCGTTCCAGACGTAGGTGACGCCGTACCAACCATCTTCGTTGAAGAGCTCGATGCGCGTTTCGAGAATCTGCTCGCCCTTGCTCGGGTCGGCCGCGTCGTGGGGATAGGAAAAGGTTTTGGAGATGACCGTGCCGACAGGGAAAGCGAGCGGCCCCTCGGCGCGATAGTCGATCTGTTTGCCGGGGGGCAGCTTGATGAAGCGGCGCTTCTCGGCAAAGTCGCTGAACAGGGGCGTGTTGAGATCGTAGAGAACGACGCCGGCCGCGGGGCGATGCTCGGCGAGCGGGCCTTCGAAAAGGCCGAGCTCGGAGAGCTTTCGCGGCAGCGACCGGTAGACGCGGACGGCGGCGCTGGCGCTGGCCGTGGGGGGATCGTGAGGCGCGAGCGTCACTTCGGGCAGCGGTTCGATGCCGGCGCTTAAGAGCGCGGCGTCGACGTCGGGCTTGTAGGCGCCGGCTTGGATGTTTTCGGGAGTGAGTTGGGCGAGATTGAAGTTGACGTAGGAGGCGGCGCCATTGTCGGCGAGATAGATGGTGGGCTTGGCGTTACCCGCTGCGGCGGTGGCCGAGTTGACGACGCCGTCCCACATGATGTCGGGGAATTTGTCGCCGAGCGCGGCCTTGAGGGGTTCGGCCAGCGCGCCTTGCGGGTTCTGACCGCCGCCGGCGATGCGATTGCCGTGGACCGAGATGAACTCAGGAATCGCGTCGAAGTTGGGGTCGTTGATTTTGCGATCCATCGCCAGATAGCTGACGATGAGGACGCTGGCGGTTTGATTGTCTTCGATTTGATTGTCGAAGACCTCGACGCGGTCGGTCGCCATCACCATGACGCCCGTGCCCGAGGGAACGGCGGCGACGATGGCGCCGGGATCGGCGAAGTTGGGGTGGTTGTTGGCGACGACCTTGTTGCGGAAGACTCGGATGTCGCTGCCCGCTTTGAGCTGCAAACCCGGCATGTCGAAGACCATGAGCCCGCCGGCGTTGTTCGTGGCGACGTTGTCGAATACGTCGGCCCCGACGGTGTTTTCGATTTCGATGCCGGCGACGTTGCGCTCGGCGCGGCAACCGCGGACGATGACGCCGCGGCACTGGCCGACGTAGAGGCCGGCGTCGGAGGCCCCGATGGCGGTGCAGTTTTCGAGCAGCACGTTCTGGCACTGTACGGGATAGAGGCCGTAGGCGCCGTTGGCGGAGGTCGGTTCGCCGGTCCATTCAACCCGCACGTCGCGGATCGTGACGTTGCGAGCGCCGAGAACCTTCACGGCGTTGCCGGCGGTGTCTTCGACGGCGAGCCCTTCGAGCGTGAAGTTGTTGCCGGTGGCTTCGATCCCCTGGCCGCCGGCGGATTGGCCCTTGAACGCGAGGATGGTTTTTTCGGGTCCGCGGCCGCGGATGGTGATGTTGTGGGCGGCGACGTCGAGCTGCCGCTGGAGTTCGTAGCGGCCGGCTTCGAGCTGAATGACGTCGCCGGGAATGGCGTCGATGACGCGGGCCTGGAGGTCGAACTGGACGCGCGGGCCGGGCGGGATGACGTAGGTCTGGGGCTCAAAGGAGTCGCCCTCGGTGCGGGCGGCCGTGGTGGCCGACACTGGCGGCGCGGCGCGTTGGCAGCTGGCCAGTCCTGAGAGGCAAATGAGCAGCGCCAGACCAATCAGATGACGTCGCATGGATACAATCTCCCGACCCGGGAACGGGCGGCGGTTGGAATGAGGTAATGCGAAAAGTTTGCCGATCAGCCATAGCATAGCAGACGAGTCGATCTTCGCCGAACGATGCGTCGGCGACGACGCGCGCCGTGCGTTCGGCGGGCTGCGCTGTTAGACTGGCGGGCGGGCCGCTCGCACGTCGTGGCGTGGAGTCGGTCGCTTGTCGCCGAGCGCATTCGGTGTTCGCCTATTCCGCCCGCGAGCCCTGTCGCGATGCCAAATCTCCATTTGCTTCGCTGGATGAGTCGCAGCCGCCGGCCGGGCGGCGTGCGATCGGGCGCGCTGGAGCGCCTGCTGTGCGTGGCAATTGGTGGCGCGTTGGGCGCCGGCGTAGCGCTGGCGGCGGCGGTAGTCGCCGCCGGGGGGGATGCGGCGGAGGTTGGCGGGGCCGAGCGGGTCGACTACGCCCGAGACGTGAAGCCGATCTTTGCGGCCCGCTGCGTCGCCTGCCACGGTGCGCTGAAGCAAGAAGCGGGCTTGCGGCTCGATACGGGCGAGTTCGCGCGGCGCGGCGGCGACAGCGGCGCGGTGCTTGCTCCCGGGGACGCGGCCGGCAGTTTGCTGGTGGCGCGGGTGACGGCTGCCGACCTGGCCGAACGGATGCCGCCGGAGGGAGAAGCGCTCGCACCGGAGCAAACGGCGCTGCTGGCGGCGTGGATCGCCCAAGGAGCCGCCTCTCCCGCCGACGAACGGCCTGATACCGATCCGCGCGAGCATTGGGCCTTCCGACCGCTGGTGCGCCCGGCGACGCCGCACGTCGGCGACGGCGGATGGGGGCGGAATCCGATCGACGCCTTCGTCGCGGACTATCAACAACGTCACGGGCTGCGGCCGCAGGTCGAGGCGACGCGCGGCGAGCTGGTCCGCCGGCTCTACTTCGATCTGTTAGGTTTGCCGCCGACGCCGGCCGAACTGGCGAGCCTGGACGCCGATCAGTCGCCGGATTGGTACGAGCGTCTGGCGGATCGGCTGCTCGCTGATCCGCGCCATGGCCAGCGCTGGGCGCGACACTGGATGGACGTCTGGCGCTACAGCGACTGGTGGGGCCTGGGCGAACAGTTGCGCAACAGCCAGCCCCACATCTGGCACTGGCGCGATTGGATCGTGGAGTCGCTCAACGCCGATCTACCGTACGACGAAATGGTCCGGCTGATGCTCGCCGCGGACGAGTTGCATCCGAACGATCTCGACAAGCTCCGCGCGTCAGGATTTCTCGCGCGGAATTACGTGCTGTTCAACCGCACGCAGTGGATGGACGAGACTGTCGAGCACGTCGGCAAGGCGTTCTTGGGATTGACGTTCAATTGCGCGAAGTGCCACGACCATAAGTACGACCCGATTGCGCAGGTCGACTACTACCGGATGCGGGCGTTCTTCGAGCCGTATCATGTGCGGCTCGACGTCGTGCCGGGCGAGGCCGACCTCGGTCGCGACGGCATTCCGCGGGCGTTCGATGGCGCCGGCGATGCGCCGACGTATCTGTTCGTGCGCGGACAGGAAACTCAGCCCGACAAATCGCAGGCGATTCTCCCGGGAGTCCCAGAGCTATTGGCGTTTCGCGAGTTGAACGTGCAGCCCGTCTCGCTGCCGGTGGAGGCGTGGCAACCGGAGCGGCGGGCATGGGTGCGCGAGGCGTACCTGGCCGCCGCGGCGAAGCGGGTGGCGGCGGCGGAGGCGGACTTGGCCGCTGTGCTCTCCCGCGGGGCGACGACGGAGGTCGCCGCGGAAGAGGCGCTGGCCAACGCCCAACAGCGGGCCGCCGAACAAGCGCTGGTCGCCGCCGTCATGGAACGTCGGAGCGTCGAGACGCGCTGCCAGGCGATGGCAGCCGGCTGGGCGGCGGCTGATGATCAGACGCAAGCGGCGACTGCCGATACGCGGGCGCTGGCCGCCGCGGCCGTGGCGGCCGAACGGCAGGCCGCCGTCGCCCAGGCGAGCAGCCGCCTCGCCGACGTCGAGTTACGACTGCTACGCGCGGCGGCGGAGGCGAAGGCCCCGCTCGAGACCGAACTGAACACAGCGCGGCAGGCGCTGGAGGAAGCCAAGAAGCTGGCGGCCGCGCCTGCGGCGGAGGCGGATCGTTTCACGCCGCTCGTGGGAGCCAAGTGGACGCCGACTCGCTTCCTGAACTCGACGGCCGACGATCCCACGGTGACCGGCGCGCCGCAAAGCACGGGCCGGCGGCGGGCGCTGGCCGAGTGGATCACCGACCCGCAGAATCCGCTGACGGCGCGTGTCGCGGTAAATCATCTCTGGGCGCGGCATCTGGGGACGCCGCTGGTCGCGACGACGTTCGACTTCGGTCGCAAGGGCAATCCGCCGACTCATGTGGAACTGCTCGATTGGCTCGCCGCCGAACTGATCGAGAGCGGCTGGAGCATGAAGCATGTCCATAGACTGATCGTCAACTCGGCGACGTATCGCCTGTCGTCCTCGGTCGCCGCGCGCGAGACGAATCGTGCCAGCGATCCCGACAATGCGGGCTGGTGGCGGCGGACGCCGATCCGGCTGGAGTCGCAAGCAGTCCGCGATTCGATCCTGGCGCTCGCCGGCACGCTCGACCTGACGCCAGGAGGTCCCCCCGTGCCGCCTGCCGAACAAGCGGCGTCGCGGCGGCGCAGTCTGTACTTTTTCCACTCGAACAACGAGCGCCAGATGTTTCTGACGGCGTTCGACGAAGCGTCGGTCAGCGAGTGTTATCGCCGGGAAGAGAGCATCGTGCCGCAGCAAGCGCTCGCGCTGACCAACAGCGAGCTGGTTCTCGACTCGTCGAAGGTTATTGCTGAGCAGCTCGCGCAAGTGGAGGACGGCGGAGCGGTCAATGACGACGCCACGTTCGTGCGGCGAGCCTTCCGCACGTTGCTGGGAATTGACGCCAGCGACGCCGAGGTTGCCTTCAGCGTCCAGGCGCTCGCGGCGTGGCGCCAAATTCCCGAGCAGACCGAGCGATCGCCCCGGGCCAACTTGGTGTGGGTGCTGCTGAACCACAACGACTTCGTGACCCTGCGCTAACGCGTCGGGATAGGCCCTGGCCATGAGCAGCAACTTCTATCATGACGGCGGACCGTGCCAGGATCCTGCGGGCGCGCCGACGGCGCGTTCGCCGCTTGGCCAACTCGATTCACGACGGGCATGCCTGCTGAAAATGGGTCGCGGACTGGCGGGGCTGGCGCTGGGCGTGATGCTGCATCGCGACAGCAGTGCGAGCGAGCTTGCCTGGTCGCCGCCCAACGGCCTGCCCCACTTCCCGCCCAAGGCGAAGAACGTCATCTGGCTGTTCATGAACGGCGGGGTGAGCCACATGGAAAGCTTCGATCCGAAGCCGATGCTCACCAAATACGCCGGCAAGACGATCGCCGAGACGCCGTTCGCCGACACGCAGGATCCGAAGAAGCTGGCGATCGAGCGCCTCGTGGTGCCCGACGCCAACGGCAATCAGCGCAATACGCTCTATCCGCTGCAAGTCGGGTTTCGCCGGCATGGCGACAGCGGCATCGAAGTGAGCGACTGGTTCCCGCACATCGCGAGGAACGTCGATCGACTGGCCGTCGTCCGCTCGATGTGGACGACCGACAGCAACCATGGTGCGCAGACGCAATTTCACTCGGGACGCCACCGCAACGACGGCGACTTCCCCACATTGGGTGCCTGGGTCCACTATGGCCTGGGATCGCTCAACGACGATCTGCCGCAGTTCATCTCGCTCGGCACGCGGGAGTACTGGAACAAGCGCGACGGCTACTACCTGGGACCGGCTCACGATGCGGTGCCGCTGCGGATCGATCCGAGCAATCCGCTCGACTTTGGCCAGCCGCAACGGCCGCTGGCGGCGAGCGAGCAGGCGGTCGGCGTCGACCTATTGCGCGAGCTGAACGGCATGCGGGGGTCGCTCTACCCGCACGATCCGGCCCTGGCGGCGCGAATCGCCTCGTACGAGTTGGCGTTTCGCATGCAGCGTTCGATTCCCGCGGCCCTCGATTTCGCCCAGGAAACCGCCGCCACGAAGAAGCTGTACGGGCTCGACCTGCCGTACTGCCGTGAGTTCGGCGCCCAGCTTTTGGCGTCGCGGCGGCTGGTCGAGAAAGGCGTCCGATTCATCCAGATTCAACACGGGGGCGGGGGCGCCGGCGCCTGGGACGCCCACAGCGGCTTGAAGGCGAATCACCAGGGCCTGGCGCTGGCGGTCGATCAGCCGATCGGAGCGCTGCTGGAGGATTTGGATCAGCGGGGAATGCTCGAGGAAACGCTGGTGGTGTTCGCCACTGAATTCGGCCGGACGCCCGGGTCGCAAGGCGCCGACGGTCGCGATCATCACATTTTCGGGTTCACAGTGTGGATGGCCGGCGGCGGGCTCAAACGGGGCGTCGTCCACGGGGCGACCGACGAGATTGGATTTCATGCTGTCGAGCACCGGCATTACGTGACCGATATCCACGCCACGATTCTACGGCAGCTAGGCCTCGATTCGCGGCGGCTGGAAGTGCCGGGTCGCAAGCGTCTGGAGATCGACCATGGCGTTCCGATTGCCGAGATTATTTCGTAGCGTGTGGCCTCCTCGAAGCTGCCATGCCGAAGCATCTAACCGCCAAGGACGCCAAGGCTCGCCAAGAGGAGCGACGTCAACCCCGTCTTCCTTAGCGCCTTCGCGCCTTTGCGAGAGACAAATTCGTAGAAGTCTCACGCAAAGGCGCGAAGGCGCAAAAAGAGATCAATAATACAACAAGAAATTGATCTGCGTCGTGCTAGTCATGTCGTCCTGGCAAGCCTCTCCCCGGTGTGCCTTGGCGCCATTGGCGGTTCAATTGAAGCGAGCCGGTGATTAGCTACGCGATTTCACCTAGTTGCCAGCCGTCTCGGTAGGCGCGATGGATCAGCGGGTCGGCTTCGGGGGCGTTGGTGCAGCGCAGCGCGTCGGCGTCCCACTCCAGCTTTTTGCCGAGGCGGAACGCGAGGTTGCCGAGGTGGTTCGCTTCGGTGAGGCAGCCGGCATACTCGAAGTTGCAGGTGGTCGGATCGCCCGTTTTGCAGGCGTGGATCCACTCGGCCCAGTGTCCCTTCGACGGCGGAATAAAGGGCGCCGGCCGCTGGAAATTGGCGAACTCCTGCTGGGGCAGCAGCATGTGGCGGCCGTAGTCGGAGAGCAGCATGCCGCGATCGCCGATGAACAATACCCCGTCGTTCCAAGCGGGAATGCCCCACTGGAGAATCTCCGGCCGCTCGACCCCTTGGTACCAGGTGAGCGTGAGTCCAGGTTGCCCCTGGCGGGGTCCGTACTCGTACGTCACCTGCATCGAGGCGGGCGCGAGCTCCGCATGGGGCTCGGGCCCCTTGGCCTCGATCGTCAGCGGGTGCTTCAGGTCGAGGGCCCAGAACGGCAAGTCGATCCAGTGGCTTCCCAAATCGGACATCGTGCCGTTGCCGAAATCCCACCAGCGGTACCACTTGGGCCCGGGCAAATAGACGTTGTTGAAAGGACGCTCGGGCGCGGGGCCGAGCCACAGATCCCAATCGACCTCGGCCGGAATCGGATCGACCGCCGTTGGACGCTCCTGCACATCGACGATGTCGCCGTGGAGTTTGGCCTCCGCGGGCGTCTGGCGGCCCCACGCGCGGGAGACCCAGACGTGGACTTCGCGCACCGGGCCGATCGCATCCGACTGGATGAGCTCGACAACGCGGCGGTAGTTGTCGTCGGCGTGGATCTGGGTCCCCATCTGCGTGGCGACGCGAGCCTTGCGAGCTGCTTCGCGAATGACGCGGGCTTCCCAGATGCCGTGGGTGAGGGGCTTTTCGCAGTAGACGTGCTTGCCAAGCTGCAGCGCGGGGAGGGTGGCGAAGGCGTGCGTGTGCTCGGCCGTGCTGACGACGACGGCGTCGAAGAGATCGGGCTCGTCGTACAAGCGGCGGAAATCGCGGAACTGCTTCGCCTGCGGGTGGAGCTTGGCGGCTTGGTCGAGGCTGGCCCGGTTCACGTCGCAGAGGGCCACGATATTCTCGCCGGCAACCTCGCCCATGTTCGCGGCGCCGCGTCCGCCGCAACCGATGATGGCGATGTTGAGCTTGCCATTGGCGCTGGCCGCACGCAAGAACGCCGGGGCCGCGAAGGCCGCCATGCCGCCGGCGGCGCCAACGCCAAGAAACTTGCGGCGGGAGAGAGATCCAGACGAGAGATTCTTGACGGCAGACATCTTGCGGCCTCTCGGTAGCGAGTCGGCTTTGCACAAGCCATCTGCGGGAGGCGTCTCCGACGCCGATATCGTTTACCACCACGAGCCGCGGTGGTCGCTCAACGCAGCATCGGGGTCAGAGACCCCTCCCACAGTTTCTTCGTGTGCAAAGCCGATGTGAGTTGGAAAAGTGATCGACAAACAGATTCAGCTCGGCAACCAGCTGGCAGCCATGACTCGATCCAGGGCACTAGGAATCTAACCGCCAAGGTTCGCCAAGGAAACATGGGTAGGATTTGAAGGACGACGAGCACGACGGAAGATCAGAGAAGAAAGTGAGAAAACGAATTTTCGCTAATCGGCGCTAATAAATCTCCATTAGTGAAGATTAGCGCTGATTAGCGTTCCCAAAGTCCCCCGCATTTCCTCGGCGAACCTTGGCGTCCTTGGCGGTTAATCTTTGCCCTTTCAGTCTCCTGACTACTCAATTACAGCCGCTTTCACTTCCTGCCGCTCGTCTTCCGCGGCGACGACGTCGCAGAAGCCGATCATCATCTCGTCCCAACTTTGTTCGCCCCAATGAACCGTGGCGTCCGGGTCGGGATTCGATGGATTGCCCTTGGAGTTGTCGTACGCCGCAGTGCATACGACCTCGGTCCCTTTCGGCAGGAACTTCGGTTTGGCGAGCTCGTAGCTCAGCTGCCAGTTGAAGTCGTACTTCGGGACGTCGAGTAGCACCTCGCGTTTGCCGTCGGCGTAGACCGCCTCATACCGGAAGGCTTTGCCCCGGAGGTGCATGTGGGGCATCATCCGCAGGATGAACAGGTCCTTTGGCGCTTTGACTTGCGCCACCACTTCGTAATTGTCGGATCCCGGCGGAATCTCGAAGCGGGGATTCACGATGGCCACCCCCTCAACCAGGCTTTTCACTTGGTCCGCCTCGGTGAACGTCACGCCGATGTAGCTGAGGTCGGACTGGGCGACGCCGTTGGGCGTGTAGTGGAGCTCGAACAGCAGCTTGGAACCTGCCTTGATAAGCATCGCGCGGCCGTCGCCGAACACGGCCGGCGGACTGCCGGGGGCGTAGCCGACCAACATCTGACGGCGTTCGTGATCCTTGCGCGGGTCGGAGCCCGGCGGCAGGACGTAAGCGATGATGTGATGCACTACCGCGCGATTGTCGGGCCGCGCCTCGGCCGCGACGACGTACTTGTCCTCGTCCCAACCGGGATCGACAACGTAGTACTGATAGTCGACGACCCCCTCGGCCGGCACGTCGAACGGCTTGTCGTTCATGCGGATGACCTGATCGGGGTCGCGGTAGCGCCACCCTTCGGCGAATTCGCGTGGAGCGGGCAGGTCGGCCGGGTCGCCCTCGGGGCTGCCGTTCTCAACCCAGGTGCGGATGAGCGTCTTCTCCTCGTCGGAGAGGCGGGCGTCGTTCTTGAACTCCCCGTGCGCGGGATTGGCTAGCCATGGCGGCATGCGATTCTCGGCGATCACTTCCAGAATCGTCGGCTCCCAACCGAGCGCGTCGTCGTAGGTCAGCAGCGGGAAGGGAGCGATTTCGCCCGGGCGGTGGCACTCGGCGCACCGGGACTGAAAGATCGGGGCGATGTGCTTCGAGTAGGTGATCTCGCCCGTGGGCTTGGCGGCCGACATGCGGCCGATCTGGCAGCCGACGGCGGCCGTTTGTGCGAGGCTGACCGGCTTGTCGGCCAGCAGACTAGTGACCGCGTCGGCCAGGTAGCGGGCGGTCGGTTGTTTGCGCTGGATGCCGATGCCGTATTGGTCGTCGATGGCGCCGGCGTAGCGGATGGTGCGGGACTGATCGAGGACAAAGACCTGCGGCGTCCGCTCGGCGCCGAACAGATCGGCGACTTTGTTGCCGGGATCTTTCAGCAGCGGGAAGGTGACCTGCTGCGCCTCGGCGTAATCGGCCAGCTCGGTGACGCTGTCCTGCCGGTTCGAGTCGATGCCGATGAACCGCACCGACTGATCGGCGAATTCTTTCTGGAGCTGTTCGAGCCGACCGGCGTAGAGCTTGGCCAGGGGGCACTCGACCCCCAGAAACGCGACGACGACGACGTTGGCCTCGTCGGCGTTGGGCAGCGAGTGCTCCTGGCCGCGGTAGTCGCGGAGGGTGAAGCCTTCGATTTTGCGGGGGGCGGAGTCGGCGGTCGCCGCCGCCGCTGATGCGACGACCGGCAGAGTCGCCGCCAAGGCCGCCAGCGCCGCGGCCAGGAGATTCTTTCTGAACGGCAGGATCTTCATCGAGTGACACCCCATAGCGAAGCAAGATAACGCCTGCGCAGTTGGCCGCGGCACTGCAGTATAGTGGCGACGCGCGGCACGGGCCAAACCCAAAGCTGCACGAAACTCTTGGCCGGCGGCGCTCTTGGAAGCCAGGCGGGCAAGCGGCTTACGCTTTTGTCATTCGACGGTCGCGGCCGGGGATTGGCGCCGGATCGCCGCGCAAACAGTTTCTGGAAAAGCCGCCGTAAAACGTACTCAGCCAGACGCATAGCATCACTTTTCCGCGGGGGGCTGGCCGCGAAGATTTGGAGTGTATAATTCTGCTCCGCGGTAGTCACCGCGTTGCGTAAGGGGTGGCGACATCGCATAATCCATCATGGAGCTTTGTTCGCCTCGCCCGCGGGTCGCAACTGCTCCCCGCTTCTCTGTCGATTCTCAATTTTTAGCCGATCTTTCTGATCTGGAGGTCATCGTGCCTTTGTTCCCTGGGAAGCGTCGTCGTGCGGTGGGATTCACGCTCGTCGAGCTACTGGTGGTGATTGCCATCATTGGCGTGTTGGTGGCTCTGTTGTTGCCCGCCGTGCAGGCGGCGCGCGAAGCGGCCCGGCGGACGCAGTGCAAAAACCAGGTGAAGCAGATGATGCTTTCGATGCACAACCACGAGTCGGCCAAGAAGGCCTTCCCCAGTGGCGGCGTGGGACCCTGGCCCGACGTGGCGAAGTACATGAACGGCCCAGGCGGCACGCCGTTTGGCCCCGACAAGCAGGGCGTGAGCTGGGCCTTCCAGATCCTGCCGTACGTCGAAGGCCAGGCAGTCTATAACATCAAAACGACGGCCCAGCTGGAATCGACAATTGTGCCGATGTATTCGTGCCCGTCGCGGCGGCCGCCGACGAAGAACCCGGTGACCAACACGTTCTTGATGGACTACGCGGCCGCCGTTCCGGCGCGTACCAGAAATCAACGTACTTCGGCCGCCGACTGGATGGCCCCGAATGTCGTGTGGGGCATTCGAGGCTGCCAGCTTGCCGGCGATGGCGAGTTTTGGGGGAATACCAGCGGAAGTTACCGTTTCGAATCCGATATGCAGAACGTGAACACTTCGAATACAAGCTACGTCGGTTACATGGGGGTCATCGTGCGCAGCGATTTCTGCGCCAGCTGCCCTGTGGGTAAACAAAAGCTCGGTTTCTATTCCAAGATTGGCTTCGAGGATATCACCGACGGGTCGAGCAATACGCTCGTGATCGGCGAAAAGCGGCTCCAGCCGAGCCTCTACGAAATCGGCGATTGGCACGACGACAAGGGCTGGGCCGACGGCTGGGACCCCGACACGTTGCGTAGCACCCACTGCCCCCCCGCGGCGGACAGAGACCTGCCCGGCGGCCAACCGCTGTCGAGCGCCCTGGCCTACTCGTTCGGCGGGGCGCATACCGAGATGTTCAACGCCGGGTTTGCGGATGCCTCGGTGCGATCGGTCCGCTACGATGTCGACGTGGAATTGCTAAACAAGCTCGGCCAGCGCGCCGACGGCGAAGACATCGACATGGGAGCTTTCTAGTGACGCTGAGACATGTAGCGACGTTGTGCTTGGCGCTGGCCGTCAGCGCGGCGGCTGGGTGCGGCGGCAGCGACTCTGAGGTTCGCAAGCAAGGCTTCTCGCATGTGCGACTGCTGACGTCGCTCCACACGCGAGTGACTTCCTCGCTTGGCCGTTATCCAAAGGATGAAGCGGAGTTCAAAGCCGCCCTGGTCCAGGACAACGTTTCGCCCGAGGCGCTCAAGGTGAACAGCATCGACGACCTGTTCATCTCGGAGCGCGACGGCCAGCCGCTGGTCGTGGTCTACGGCCAACCGCCGGCCGGGTCGGATCTGGTGGTCTACGAGCAGACCGGCGTGAACGGGATGCGGCAAGTAGGTCACCGCATCGGGGTGATCGAGGAAGTCGACGCGGCGAAGTTCGCGGAGATCGCGCCGAAAACCGCGGCGAAGTAAACGCTTCCGCCGCGGTTCCGCCGCCGCATGCCTTGGGGATCTGCCTGGAGGGCCATCGATGTCGACGAGTCGACTGCTCAACGTCTTGATTTTGCTGCTGGCCACGGCCGCAGGCTGCGGCGGGAAACCGTCGGTGTCGGGTCCGCAGAACGCCGAGGAATTCAAATCCCTGACGACGCTTTATTATGCGATCGCGCGGAACGGCGAGCGGCCCAAGGACGCGGCTGATTTCAAGCAGCGAATTCAGGGGCCGCTAGCGCCGATGGCCGAGAAGCTAAAGGTGATCGACGCCGAAGGGCTGTTCACCTCGAAGCGGGACGGCAAGCCGCTGGTGATCGTCTACGGCGCCCCGCCCGCCTCCGCCGGTCCGCAAGAAGTCGTCATCCACGAGCAGGACGGCGTCGACGGCAAGCGGCTGGTGGGCTTTGCGACGGGGAACGTCGAAGAGGTCGATCAGGCCCGCTTCGACCAGCTGACGCCGAAGAAATAGGGCCTTTTAGGGGCCGTTTGGCTCTACTTTGGCGGCCGGCCGCGGCGGCTCGCCAGGCGCCGGCGCTCGTCGCGCGAACCGGTTTTTCGCGAAAAAAATTGACGGGGACGAACGGCTCCGTTAATCTGCGGAATAGGCGGTGTTTCGCTGCAATCTTTGCAGGCCAGTCAACCGTTTTTGCTCTTCTCCCGATTCACGTTGGGTATGGGCGCCATCGGGGCGCCGCGACTGGTCTACATCCTCCCGGGCGATACTCCCTGCGACGTTCGCGTCACCTTGGCGGGCGACGCCGCGTCCTGCGTTCCTTCAACTTTGAGTCGATTGACAGAGGAGATGTCCATGCTGGTCGTGAAACGTCGGTGGTGGCAGGTAGCGGCTCTGGGTTTTTTGGGGATCGCCCCGCAGACGGCTTCGGCCGCCGGGTGGATGGACGATTTTAATGACGGGAGCATTACGGATAATAATCCGGTGCCGTGGATTACCGATCTAGGCGGCAGCGGGCTATTCCCGGGCGCCTACGACGCATCGAGCGGCGATCTATTACTGGACCCGTCGGACGATTCGCCGACCCAACAATCGTCGGCATTCGTGCCGATCGCCCTGGGCGACACCTACATCCGGACGCAGGGCAAGGTATTCCCAGATCCAAACGACCCGCTCAACGACGGCGGCAACCTCGTCGTCACGGCGCGGGTCAACCCGGAAACGTTGCAGGGTTACCTGATGTACTTCGACGTCGGCGGGAACCTCAACATTCAGGTGCTGGACGGCGGAGCGACGTTTGACATCGGCACGACCTTCGACGCACCATTCAACGCCAGCTCGGAAGTGGTGATCGAGCTGAACGTCGTTGGCGACCAGCTCAGCGGGTACGTCTGGCTCGCCGACGACCCGGCAGGCAAGCCGCTGGAACCGCAGGTGTCGGCTACCGACACTACCTTCTCCGGCCCAGGCCTGGCCGGTCTGGCCTTCGCGGAGGATGAATTCGGCACCTCGGGCATCTATCGCTACGTCGCGGCGCAGGACACGCCGTTTATCGATTCCAATCCCTCGAACGGCGACTTTGACGGCGACAACGACGTTGATGGGGCCGACTTCTTGATTTGGCAACGGGGCTTCGGCTCGACCGGCCAGCCCGATGCGACGACCGGCGACGCCGACGATGACGGCGACGTCGACGCCGACGACCTCGCGCTGTGGACGAGCCATTTCGGCGGCGCCCCGGCCGTGGCGGCCATCGGCGCCGTGCCGGAACCGGCATCGCTCGCTCTGCTCGCCGGCGGAGCGCTGGCGATCGGCGGGATGCGGCTCCGCCGCCGTCGCAATCGGTAAGCGGCCACGATCACGTGGCAGACGCCCTGCTAGGCGCCGCGGCAAGTGCCGCTGCCAGGCACCAGTGACGTTACTAGAAGCCCCTGGACGCATGTCGGCCGGGGGCTTCTGGCGTCATGGGGCGCAAGCAATCCCCGACAGTGATCAGCGACGCCCTTCTCGGCCGCTGCGGGAGCGTCGATCGTCCCGGCCACGGGTGCATGTCGTCGCAAGCCGATCGTTGTCGCCGGCACTGCCGATCGACTGTCGGAAAGAGGGGCAGGAGCGCGTTTCCGTTGGCTGCAGCGTCATTCTGAACGCAGCGAAGAATCTGGCCTCTCGATGGGCGCTAGATCCTTCGCTGCGCTCAGGATGACAGCGCTGCGTTCAGGATGACAAACGCCACGCTTAACTGGAGCTCGCGCTAGCTAGCTGCCGGAGTGACGCTACAGCGCGAGGCCATGCAAGAATGACGGCACAGCTACTCGAAGATCGCGATCGCTGCCGTCTGCAGCTGCCGGTGGACGTCGCCGCCCCTGGCCCGACGTTGCGGCAGGTCCGCAACTCGCTGGCCATCGGCATGAAGAAAGAAGAAATAGGACGGACCGCGCCCCGCGACGGGACGCAAGGCGCGGTCCGCACAGCGGCGAATTGAAAAGCGAATATTGGTGCCCCCCAACCTTCGCCCTTGTTCGCCAGTACAGCACGTTCAAACGACTACTGCATCGTCACTAGCCAGCCCGGCGACGGCGCAAGAGCCCGATGCCGGCAAGCGCACTTGCCGCCAGGGCCAAGGAAGCTGGCTCCGGCACGGCGCCGACCGTCGGCGCGCCCAGGAACGTGATCGTTCCGTGCGGCCGCAAGGCGAACGATTGGGACGAAGTCCAGTTCCAAATTGGCAGGAAGTTCCCCTGGTCGCCTTGCCCGTTGATGCGCGACATGTTGAAGAACCACTGGTCGCCAGCGTCGACGCCACTGGTGGCGTTCAGGCCGGTGATGTACTGCGTATTGGTGCCGTAGGCCGTCTTCCATTGGTCGAGATCGGCCGCATCGACGTTGCCGTCGAGGTTGGCGTCGCCGGTCGTCTTGTCGGTCTGGCCGGTGAGGCCCTTGCCTCGCTGCCAGATCAGGAAGTCCGAACCGTTAACCAAGCCATCGCTGTCGAAGTCAGCGGCGTCGGTGGTTCCCGGAAGCACGGCGTCGGCATTGAAGTTAGCGAACGGGAAGACGATTTCGGCGACGCCGCCCGTGGCGGTATTGCGCTGCGAAACGACGATGTTCTGCATTGCAGCGCCCGCGACCTGCGATCCGCCGCGATTCCAGTTGGCCTGATCGCCGAAGGGGGTGTTCGCATGGGCTTCGGTGAAGAAGCCAACGCCCTGGCGGTTGGCATCGGTGGAGGTCAGCGAACCGTTGTCGGGATCGCTAAACTGGTTGAAGGCAAACTGATAGCCGTCAACGTTGTCTTCGGGGTTATCGACGAAATTCGGCCCGCCGTCGGTGTTCGGGTCCAAGTAGAGGTTGAGATTGTCTGCACCGAAAGAGATGCCCGGATTTGGGTCGCCGACCTTGTCGGCCGGGTCGGAGTAGATGTTGAAGTTGGTCTCGTACAGGACGTACAGATTGTTGGCGTCCCACATCATGCGGAAGCGATTGTTTTCCGTGTCGAGCTCGCCTTCCGCCTCGCGCAGAACTCCCCACGAACCCGACGCCGTGGCGGCATTGTTCCACTCGCCCGGCGAGACGACGCCGTCAATGGTGGGCGCAACATTGGTTTGGTTGACGTTGTAGTTACGCACGGTTTGGGCGACTGCCGGCGACGCGCCGGCGCCGACGATCGCCATTGCCGCCAGCGCTCCGTGGGCCGCCAGGGCCCGAGACAAAAAACTGCCATGATGCGACATACTTAGGTTCCCCACAGTGAAAGTGAATACTTGGCTCGTACTTCTCCGCTACACAATTTCTCGACGATGACTCCTCGATGATTCCTCGGCGATTCCTCGACGACGACTCCTCGACGATGATCCTCTGACGCGGCGGCGCCCTCGGCTGGCTAGGAAGTTCCCGACGACGGCGGCAAAACCACTCATCTCGCGCTGCTCATATGGTGCCTCAGACCCCCCCAAGGCCTGAAAATGACGTGATTCGCAAGAGTTGCCAGCGGTAAATTCGCATCTGCGAACGTCGCTCGACGATTCGTCAAGCGCATCGCCACACAATTCCGCACTCACGAACAACCCGAGAACCACTTGTGCCCAAACTAGGTCACTGCGAACACCGCAGCGCAGCGCGCGATCACGCCGTTCAACCGCCGACCCAAAGGCTTTGGTTCAGCGACGCCGGGAACATCCATGAACAACTTGCAGGCGCATCAATGCTTCCGCGCCGCAAAGCGACGCGGCGGATGTGACGGAGCATTACACTCCGCTGTGAAAAGGTGCTGGAGACGACCGAAATTGCCACTTCTCTGATGCCTTCGTCCGCCACGCGAGCCGTAGATTACTGCGATCTGCATAGAATTTCAACCTTTCGCGCGAAGAATTCTCGTTATATTTGCTATGATCAACCGCCTCGTCTCTCGATCGCGTGCAAGCATGCGGCGATCGCCCAACTATTTGAACCGCCGAGGTTGCAACGATGGGACTTGATTCGCGAATATCAGGCCGCTGGTTGCAGTCGCTTGCCCTTGGCGTCGCCTGCGTCTGGTCCGCTGTGCCGGCAAGGGGCATCACGGTCGAGGCCCCGGGGCTGAATCCGGCCTTGTTGCGGGTGACGACCTTCGCCGACGGCTTGAACTACCCCGTCGGAATGGCGGCCCTCGACGACGGTTCGATCCTGACAGCGGTGACGAACGGGCAGAACTACTTCGGCAGCACCTCGGGGGCGGTGCTGCGCCTGGCCGATACAGATGGCGACGGCGTCGCGGACGTGCGCCAAACGTTGGTCGCGAACGTGCCGGGGGGAAAGATTTCGGCACTGCGCCGCGCAGGGAGTCTGGTCGCCGTGACCGGACAGGGGGCTGGAACGCCGATCTCGCTCTATCGCCTAGGAGCCGCCCCGGCGGACCCGCTCACCTATTTGGGGGGAATCACGCTGAACTACCCCACTGGCGGGTGGCTTCACCCCCACTCGGCACTGGCCATACGGCAACGCCCGGACGATGCGAATCGCTACGAGTTGTACTTCCAACTCGGCTCGGACACGAACTTTGCCGTGACGACGCGGACGGTGACGCTCTCGGGAAGCTTCGGCGCGGCGGGGACGCTAGTTGGCGATGCGGTCCATCGGATCGAACTCGTCGACGGGCCCGGCGGCCTTTCGGCGGGTTCCCCCGTGAAGATCGCCGCCGGCTTGCGCAACGCGACGGGGATGGCGTTTCATCCGCTGACGGGCGACCTTTACCTGGGAGACAACGGGATCGACGGGGTGGTCGACCCCAACGAACCGACCAGTGCCGATGAGATTAACGTCGTTCCGGCCGCCAGCTTGGGAACGACGGCGCCGAACTTTGGCTTCCCGACGGCATACGAGCAGTATCGCACCGGGACGCCGATCGGCTCCGTCGGGGTTCGACCGATCGCCGCCTTCCAGCCGATTCCCGCGCCCAATGGCTCCGAGGCCGAAGGCGTCAACGAGATCGCCTTCGCCCCCCCGATGTTTCCAGCCCCGCTGAACAACGGGCTGTTCGCCGGATTTCACGGGAAGTTCAATGCCGCCGGCCTCGTCAATGAGGAGAATCCGCTGGGCTTCGTCAATCTCGGCGACAACTCCATCCTGCAGGTCGTTTCCAACGCGGACCCGACCGTGGGTCATCTTGACGGCTTGCTGTCGACGACCGACACGCTGTTCGTGGCCGATATCTCCTCGCAGGGAGCCTTCTCGACGCCAGCGTTCAACAGCGGCAAGATTTATTCGATCAAATCGCTGATCGCCACGGGGGATTACGACCGCGACGGCGACGTCGACGGGGGCGACTTCCTGCGGTGGCAGCGCGAGGCGGGTGCCGCGACGGCGCCCTTTGCCGGGGCCGACGGCGACGGCAATGGGCTGGTCGACGCCGCCGATCTCGCTCTCTGGAAGACGGCGTTCATCGCGGCTGGGGGCGGCTCGCCGCCGTCGACGACGATTCCCGAGCCGGCCGCCTGGCACATCGTCGTCGCGGGCGGATGCTGGGGGGCGTTGGGCCTCATGCGGAGGCGCGCTCGGCGCGTCGTGCCGGCTGCTTAACGCGGTCAGCGGGCGTAGCTGAGCTCGGTCGCCGTCAGTTGCAGGTCGTCTGGCAGCGACCGCCGCGGCGCAATCTGCAACTTCTGCAGTTCGCCATGGTAGGCGCGAACCGCTTCCGCGGCCGACAGCTCGCCGTCGGCAACGTTCCGCAGCGTGGCAACGAACGATAATGGGTTCTCAGCATCCTTAATCTTGCGACCAAAGAGCGCGACGCGGGCGCCATGTTTTTTCGCCTCGGCCAACAGCGTGAAGGCATCGAAGCTCGTTCCGCTGCTGCCGCCGAGGACGCCGACGATCATGCTCGGATCGTAGGCAACCAGCTCCTCCAGCGATTCGGGGCCGAAGAACGGAATCTTGAGGAACTCGGGCCGGCCGCTGAGCGGCACGCCGGCGAGCATCCGGCAAATGTGGTCGTTGACGAACGCCCCGACCTGGTCGGCCGGGACAACGCCGTCGATGTTGGGGGCGAAGACCTCCAGAAAGTAGTGGAAGCCGCACTGCTCGGCGTCGGCGCGGAAGGCGCGGAAGGCTTCGAGCGTGGCGTAGTCGCTGTCGAACGAGTTGTTGAACGTCGCGGAGTAGAGGCCGAGGTTCACCTTCGGCTCGCCGTCGCCGGCGGCCATTAGGCTGCCGAATTGAGCCTCTTCGAGATAGCAACTGGCGAAGGGATGCGACGGCGTGGCGCGATAATTGCCGCCGCGCGGAATCCAGACGTCGGTGGCGTCGTTCGCTCGAATCGCCGGGGTGACGTCGCTGGCGTCGAACAGCCCCTCGCGGTGAGCGAGCTCGTCCATCGTCGAGACCGAGGCAAGCATAATGTCGACGGCGCCCTGGCGCACGATCTCGCGAATCTGCTCGCGGAACTCGGGCATCGAGCGATAGCGCGGGCCGCCTTGCTTCGCCGGATAGGGCTCGCCGGGGCTGGCGACGCCCCAGGCCATGTCGGCGTCTTTGGCGTCGGCCAGGATAAAATGGCCGCAGTCGAGGTTCTTACGGAGGGCGGCGAGCTTTTCAACGAGACGCGGCTTCATGAGGGGCGAGGCGGGAAGTTGAGCTTCCCAGCGCGACGGTGGTGAGCACGGGAGTGGACGCGAGGGGTTGATGATACCGGTCGGCGCTGCGGGCGACCACCGGCGCGAGCGCTCTTGGACCGACGTGGGTTTCGAGCGGTTGTTTTTCTTTGCAGAATTCGCCGTTGCTACAACCGGATGACGCCTTGGAGGTCCAAGAGTTCAGCGTCGGGTTCTTCCTTGCAGGTGCCCCGCGGGTCGGTGGGTCGCTACGCAATGAGTCCCTTCACCACCTGGCCGTGAACGTCGGTGAGCCGGAAGTCGCGGCCGGCGTGACGGTAGGTGAGGCGTTCGTGATTGAAGCCCAACAGGTGCAAGATCGTAGCGTGAAGATCGTGGATGTGGACGCGGTTCTCGACGGCCTTGAAGCCGAATTCGTCGGTGGCGCCGTAGACTTGGCCCCCCTTGACGCCGCCGCCGGCCAGCCAAGTGGTGAAGCCGTAGTGGTTGTGATCGCGGCCATTGATTTTGCCGGCGTTGGCGCCTTCCTTCGGCAACTCGACGGAAGGGGTGCGGCCGAATTCGCCCCCCCAGATGACGAGCGTTTCGTCAAGCAGACCGCGCTGCTTGAGGTCGACCAGCAGCGCGCCGATCGCCTGATCGCACTGGTTCGCGAGCTTGCGGTGGATCACTTCGAGGTCGTCATGGCTATCCCACGGTTGGCCCTCGCCATGCCACACCTGGACGAAGCGGACGCCGCGTTCGACGAGACGGCGGGCAATCAGGATCTGCCGGGCCTGCGTGCCAGGGCCGTACATGTCGCGAATATGTTGCGGCTCGCGGCTGACGTCGAACGCCTCGGCCGCCTCGGTCTGCATGCGGAACCCGAGTTCGAACGACTGGATCCGCGATTCCAACGCCGCATCGTCGTGGCGGGCCTGCTGGTGACGGAGATTGAGCTTGGCCAGCAAGTTGAGCTGTTCGCGCTGCCGGGGAACTTGAATCGCCTCGTTGCGAATGTTCTCGATCAGCTGCTCAATGGCCGTGTGCTGCGTGTCGAGATACGCCCCCTCGTAAGCCCCTGGAAGGAAGCCCGATTGCCAGTTCTGCGTCTCCTGAATTGGGTAGCCGTTGGGGCACATGGCGACGAACGCCGGCAGGTTCTGATTCTCTGAACCGAGGCCGTAGCAGACCCACGAACCGAGGCTGGGCCGAATCTGCCGAGCGTCGCCGCAGTTCATGAGCATCAGCGACGGTTCGTGATTCGGCACGTCGGCGTAGGTCGAGCGGATCACCGCGACGTCGTCGATCGATTCGGCGGTCTTCGCGAAGAGTTCGCTGACTTCAATGCCGCTTTGGCCGTACTTCTTGAACTTGAAGGGGGAAGGCAGTGCGGCGCCGGTCGGGCGCTCGGTGCGGAGATTCTCAGTCGGAAGATTCTTGCCCGCGTACTTGTGGAGCAGCGGCTTGGGGTCGAACGTGTCGATGTGCGAAGGGCCGCCGTTCATGAATAGATGAATGACGTGCTTTGCCTTCGCGGGAAAGTGGGCAACCTTCGGCAAGAGCGGATTTGAGATCTCGGCGGCGCTCGCCGAAATTTCCGAGGCCAGCATACTGCCAAGGCCAAGCGCGCCGAGGCCCATGCCGCAGCGCTGCAGCAACTCGCGGCGAGTCAGGGCGAGATGTTCGGGACGGGGATTATGGGGCATGGCAACTACTTTGCTTCAAACGAATACAGGATGATCTCACGCAAAGGCGCGAAGGCGCAAAGGAAATACGTTGACAGGCATTCTTCTTTGCGCCTTCGCGCCTTTGCGAGAAATATTCTTCAGCCGTGCTAATCAACAAACGCGAATTCGTTGCACATCAAGAGGACCTGTGCCAGTTGCGACCAGCGATCGAGCGGCGGGGTCGTCGCTGGGCGCGGGCCGTCGATGCCGTCGAGCGTGTTCCATGACTCCACCGTGCCGTCGTCGCGGGTGAGACGGAGGGTTGCCTTCCAGAGGAACGTGTCGCTCGTGTGTTCGCCGCCCGATTCGACGACGAGGTCGATCACGTCGCCGGCAGAAACGGGTATCCCGTCCACCACAGTTGAGCTAGCCCCATGAGCGACCGGCCACTCGCCGATCCGACCGCGGGCGGTCGAGACCGCCCGAGCGACGACGCCGTTCCCCTCGGCCGCTGGGTGGCGGAGCTCGCCTTCGATGCGCAGCGTACCGGCCGCAGGCGCCGTGAAGCGGCGGATGACGGCGTGGGCGGCGTCGCCGGGGTGGCCCCCTTGGATGTTCAGCATCGCCCAACCGAGTTCGGCGTCGGGAAATGTCTCGCCGCCGTTCCACGTGCCATCCCGGAAGTGCGGAAACTGATGGAAGTCGACGCGATCGCTCAACGGATCGAAAACGCCCCACCCAAACTGCCAACGCGGCTGTGCGGCAAGCTGCGCGGCTTGATCGGATTCCACTCCGGAGACGACGAACGTGGCGGCATCGGTCAATTCTTCAAGGCTTGGCTTCCGACCGAGCGCCAGCTGGTAAAGCTGCGATATGCGTTCATGATCGGCCAGCGGCGGGGCATTCTCGGCATGTGCCGCGCTCCGCTCGGCCAGCAACCGTGCCTGCTCCAGCGCGAACGGACTGTTGAGCATGAAGAGCGCCTGGTGCGGCGACGCCGTTTGCGGCCGCGACGCGGCCGGGGTGTTCGGGTTTGCAAAGTCGAAGGTGCGGAAGAACGCCGGCAGGTTCTGGCGTTCGACGAAACCATAGACCGCTCGCCGATTGGCGAACGGCGGCGTGGTCAACTGGACCGACGGGCCCCCCATGGTCATGTCGAGCCGACCCGCGGCGAGGAGCAGGCTGTCGCGCAACGCTTCGAGATCGAGCCGGCGACGATTCATGTGCGCCAGCAGCGCGTTGGTCGGATCGGCTTCATGGCAATCGTCGCGCGGCGCGCTCGATTGGCGATAGACGTTCGAGAGGACGATGCGGCGGATCAGCCGCTTGGTCGACCATTGCTCGTCCATGAAGGTGACCGCGAGCCAGTCGAGCAACTCGGGATGGGTCGGCGGCTCGCCCCGGACGCCGAAATCGCTGGGCGTCGTCACGATCCCGCGGCCGAAGAGCTTGCCCCAGACGCGATTGACCCAGACCCGCGCCGTGAGCGGGTTGTCGCGGCTGGCAATCGCCTGGGCGAGTTCCATCCGCCCGCTGCCGTTCTGGAAAGGTTGCGGTTCGCCCTCGGTAAGGCAAGAAAGGAAATGTCGCGTCACCTCCGGACCGTGAGCGCCGCCGTTGCCGCGAAGATAGACGTGCTGCACAACTGGCTGCGGCGAGTCGACCAGTAGCGGCGGCCCGTCGTCGCGGGGCGTTTCGGTGCAGCTGGCGAGAATCCCGTACAGCGAATAGTAGTCGGCCGTGGGAATCGCATCGTACTTGTGATCGTGGCACCGCGCGCAGGCGACCGTCAGGCCCATCAAGCCGCGCGTCATCAGATCGATGCGGTCGTCGTTGATCTCTTGCGGATTGTTGAGAAAGCGGCGGCCGAGCGTGAGAAACCCGCTGGCGGCGACGGCAGTTGCGTCGCCCGTCTGATCGGCGGCAATCTGGTTGACGACGAATTTGTCGAAGGGCATGTCGCCGTTGAACGCGGCGATCACCCAGTCCCGGTATTTGTATGCCGTCGGGTAGTTGCGATCTTCTTGAAAGACGTAACCCTTGGTGTCGGCGTAGCGGGCGACGTCGAGCCAATAGCGCCCCCATCGTTCGCCGAACTGCGGCGAGGCGAGCAGCCGATCGACCGCCTGCTCGTACTCCGCATCGCTGGCATGGGCGGCGAACTGTTCAAGCTCGGCCGCAGTCGGCGGCAGGCCGGTGAGGTCGCAGTGCAGACGGCGGAGCAGCGTCGCGGGATCGGCGGGGGCAGACGGCTTGAGGTTCGCGGCTTCGAGGCGCGCAAGGATGAACGCATCGACCACCGAACGCGGCCAGGCGCGATCGCTCACCGGCGGGGCGGCGACTCTCACCGGCTTCTGCAGCGCCCAGTGACTCTGCGGATCAGCAGCAGCCGGGACGGTCTCCGTCGCCGCGTCGCTTCGCGGATCGGGGGCCCCCATCGCTATCCACTGTTCAAAGTCGGCAATCACGTTGTCGGGTAGCTTGCCCGACGGAGGCATTTCGTAGGACTCATACTTCAGCGCGGAGATGAGTGTGCTGTCGGCGGGTTTGCCGGGCTCGATCACCGCCCCGGCAGCGCCGCCGCGGCGGAGCTGTTCGGCCGAGTCGAGGCGGAAGTCCCCCTTCGGCGCGCCCGCCGCTGCTGAGTGGCATGCGTAGCAGTGCTCGGCGAGAACAGGGCGGATGCGGGTTTCGAAGAACTCGACCGCGGCAGGCTCAAGCGGCGTTTCGTTCGCTCGCGCCGAGCCAATCGCCAACAGCGTCGGCAGGCACAGCGACAATAGCGAGAACGTCGAGATGGTCGCCGTCCGCTGCTCAGCGCGGCGGCTGCTCGAACGTCGCAATGCATCCCGCATAGCGATCGATGCCTCGTGGCCAGAAGACGAAAAACGCGCGCCCCGCGGGCACGGTTCATTCTATACCGGCGTGAGGTTTGTTGCAGCGGGACCGGAACGCCCTGTGCAACCTGGCGACGCCTGCGCAACCTGCTTCGGAGCCGGAGGTTAGAGCAAGAGCGTGCTATTCGCGATCTGGCGTTGTGGCGATTGCTCGCAACTTCTTGCTCATGGCTGCGGCCTGCTCTGGGTAATCGTCAATCAGGTTAGTCGACTCGTCACGATCACTTTGCAGGTTGTAGAGCGCGCCGTTCTTGTCGATCGGCGTGGGCGGGACGGGGTTGAGGCTGTCGCGCGTGGGGCCTAGTGCGACGAACTTCCAGTGAGCCGTCCGCAGGGCCTGCGGGCCGTGGCCCTCGTGGACAAGATGGGGTCGGCCGGTTTCATCTTTGCCGAGCAGCGCGTCAAGTTCGTCGCGACTATCCTGACAAGCGCCGGCCGGAATCTCGGCCCCCGCGAGCGCCGCTAGCGACGCCGCGAGATCGACTTGCCCGAACAGGGCGCCCGACTCCTCGTCAGGGGCGACTTTCTCCGGCCAGCGGACGATCAGCGGGACACGCGTCCCCCCTTCAAACGCCGAATACTTACCGGCGCGGAACGGACCATTCGGGTCATGCTTGCCGAGCAGTTCGTTCGCCTGGTCGTGATAGCCGTCGTCGAGCACCGGTCCATTGTCGGAGGTGAAGATCACCAGCGTCTTCTGCTCAAGGCCGTTCTTCTTGAGCGCATCGAGCACTTGGCCGACGGTCCAGTCGAGTTGCATGATCGCATCACCTCGCAGCCCGTGACCGCTCTTCCCGGCAAAGCGCGAGTGGGGGACGCGCGGCACATGAATGTCTTGCGTGGCGAAGAAGAGAAAAAATGGTCCGCCGCGATGCTCGTCGATGAACTTGACCCCTTGCGCGGCAAGCACATCGGCCATCTCTTCGTCGATCCAGCGTGCCTGTTGGCCCCCAGTCATCCAGCCGATGCGGGAGATGCCGTTGACGATCGATTGATCGTGCCCGTGCGACCAACGTTGCTTGAGCAGATCCAGCCGCTCGGCGCCCGAGGGCGACTTGTCGATCCGCTCGGCGTAGCTCACCTCGATCGGGTCGGCGGGATCGAGATCGACGACGCGGCCATCGGTCACATAGACGCACGGGACGCGGTCGCCCGTGGCGGCGATGATGAAGTGCTCGTCAAACCCAACGTCGGCAGGATTTGGTTTGATCGGTTCGTTCCAATTGACTTTGCCCTCCCCAAGGCCGAGATGCCATTTCCCGACGACGCCCGTCTTGTAGCCAACTTGCTGCAACAAGCTGGGAAGCGTCGGCGTACCGGGCTTGATGATCAGGTTGGCGTCCCCCGGTAGGATGCCTGTTCCCGGCTGTCGAAACGCGTATTGGCCCGTCAGCAAGGCGAACCGAGACGGCGTGCAGGTCGGCGCCGAGGCATGGGCGTCGGTGAAGCGGAGGCCCTGGCGTGCCAGCTTGTCGATGTTCGGCGTCGGGATCGCGCCGCCATTGCACGAGACGTCGCCATAGCCCAGATCGTCGGCGTAGATCAGGACGACGTTGGGGCGGGCTGGCTCCTGTGCACGCGCGACGGCCGCTCCCGCGACCAGCGTCGCCAGGGCGACAAGCCACGACGCCAACCTCGTCAGACCGTTCGCTTCGAACAGCTTGTCGAGCCCCGACGGTTCCTCAGCCAGCGGCAACGTGACGGTAAAGGTCGTGCCGCGATCGATAAAGCTCTTGCAGTGAATCTCGCCGCCGTGATTGTGGACGACCGATTGACAAATGCTGAGCCCCAAGCCGGTCCCGCCCACGCCCGGGCTCCGCGTCCGCGCCGACTCCGCGCGGAAAAAGCGTTGAAAGATATGCTGCTGCTCCTCGGCGGTCATCCCGGCGCCGGTGTCAATCACTTTCAGTCGTACAAACGGCTCGTCGACGATGACCTCGACCGTGACTTCGCCTCCCGACGGGGTGTACTTGACCGCATTGTCGAGCAGATTGTTCAGCACTTGCCGTAGGTGCACGCGGTGACCGGTGACGGCGGCGTCATCGACGCGGCCCGCGCGGAGCTTCACGCCGCGGGCCTCGGCGACGCCTGAAAACATGTCGACGCCTTTCATGACAAGGTCATTCAGGTCGACGCGCTCGAACTTGGCGGCGGGAAGTTCCGCTTCGGTTTCGGAAAGCAGCAATAGCTGGTTCACGAGCGTCTCCAAGGCGCCGCACTCTTCAATGACGTCGACCATCAGATCTTCGTATTCCGCGGACGACCGCTCGGCGTTCAGCGCGACTTCCACCGAACTGCGGATCGCAGCCAGCGGGGTCCGCAGCTCGTGCGCGGCGTTGGCCAGAAAGTCGCGCTTGACGTTGATATACGCGGCAATGCGATCGAGCAGCGAGTTAATCGTTTCGGCCAGCAAATCGAGCTCGTCCCCCGTTCCGCGAATCGATAGGCGTTCGTCCAAATGGCTCGGACGGAGCCGCGAAGCCGTGGTAATGATTTGGCCAATCGTCTCCGCGGCGCGAGACGCCAGCCAGTAGCCGCACAATGGCGCCGTCAGCAAGACGGCGCCGGCGGCCAGCAACACCCAACGATCAATCCGGGCCATATCCTCATTGATCTGACTAAGCGTCGCCCCCACGCGAATTAACTTCACGTCGTGGAACTTCGCGTCGACCTCGGACTGAACGATCCGATACCCCTCAAACGTCGTCGGCGTCCGATCTTTGGTAATGTTCGGCCGCGGCAGCTTGGGTCTCGCGTGCTCCGTCGCCCAGCGTTCTTCACCCTCGCCGTTGAGTAGTTTGACGTACCACCCGCGATGTTCGTGGCTGCTGGCCATGCGATTCAGGTTGAGCTGCAACTGCTTCTCCTGGTCCGCGGGCGTCGCTTCGATCATCGCGCGGACGTCCCGCGCGTCGTCGAGCAACACCTGATCGAGCTCGTGGATCAGCGCCCAGCTGACGCCTTGCCGCAGTCCAACGAGCGTCACCAGAGCGGTGAGGATCACGGCGCCGGCGTTCCACGCCGCGAGTCGAAACCGGAGCGTCCGCCAGATCGACGCCGAAGGCTGCTCGCGCTTGGTCAATGACATGGGCATAGGGCGTTGCGTTGCTCGAAGCGGACTCCTCGGAGCGAGGTTGCAGTGGGTCGTTTCAACTGACGCGGAGGACGTACCCGCGACCGCGGACGGTCTGGAGCAGGGGTTGATCGAAGTCGCGGTCGATCTTGCCGCGCAGGCGGGTGATGTGGACTTCGATGACGTTCGTCACGCCCTCCCAATCCGAATCCCACAAATGCTCGCTGAGCATTTTGCGCGTGAGGACCTGCCCCCCATTGCGCATCAGGAATTCCAGCAGACTGAACTCGGTCGGGGTCAGATCGATTTCTTGGGCGTCGCGAGTGACTCGGCGGGTGGCTAGATCGAGCGACAGCGGTCCGACGCAGAGATTCTGAGCGGTGAGATTGTGCGCGCGGCGCGAAATGGCCGTCAGACGAGCGAGCAGTTCCGGGAACGAGAAGGGCTTGATCAGATAATCGTCGGCGCCGGCATTCAGGCCGTCGACGCGTTCCTCGACGGAGCCGAGTGCGGTTAGAATGATGACCGGCGTCCGAATCCCCTGAGCGCGAATCGCGCGCAGCACCTCCAGCCCCGGACGGTCGGGCAGCATCAAATCGAGAACAATCGCGTCGCACTTCTGCGCAATGGCGACTTCCAGCCCCTTCGCGCCGTTGGCGACCAAGGTGCATCGGTGACCCGCGTCCTCCAGTCCCCGACGGATCGCTTTGCCCAGAATCTCGTCGTCTTCCACCACCAAAACTTCCATCGAGGGCGACTCCGGCGAATTGAGAGAATTTGGGGAATTCCGCTTTGAGCGACTAGGCGGATCGCACCGCGGCGCTGTCCTCCTGCATCATACCGCGGCGGCCTCCTGGAAGCTGTATTGGAAACGCCGGAAAGCTATATACCAGCGGCACTAACGGCCAACTGTCCGATTTGTAATTTCACCTCGCTGGTCACTGCCGATGGTGGAAAGTATACCAATGCTGTAGCGGCGATGACTTTGCCCGGTTGTCGGGCCGACTCTGGACGTTGAGGCAGGGCTCGAACGCGGACTTCCGCCGCCGGTTGGCCTCCTCCCACCGCCAACTTTCCTTCCGCCGAAGGTCGTCCCGCCGTGGCTGCCGCTCTTTCTGAAACACTCCCGTCGACTTCGTCGAAGGCTGACGATCTAGACCTCCTGCAACAGACCATTCAGCAGGCGGCCGGCCTGCTCCCGGCGCAGGCGCCGATCACCGTCTTTGTCTTCGACAACACGCTGCGGGCGTTGGAAGGGCTCCCCTTCCGCGAAGCGCTGGAAACGTCCGTCGATTTGTACAATTGCCAGCCGTATTGGCCGGAGGACAAGTATCGACAGGAGCTGACGCGCGGACGGATCAAGCTCGATATCCTCACCTCCGCCTTGGAGGAAGACCTCGGCGAGAACGCCGACGACCTGTTCGGGCTGCTGGGGACGCGTTTCCATTTGCGGCTGGCCATGCTGATCCACCCGCTGCGCACAGCGCCGCCCGACGAGCTCCGTTGGATCGTCGCCGAGAGCGACGCCCTCCGTACGTTCGGCAACGACGTTCCGCCGGAGACTCAAACCCGCTTGGTCGAGGAGACGCGGCGGTGGGTGATGAGAGAATATCATCCGGGCCGCAACGAGCGCCTGTCGCCCGACGCCGAACAGGCGCAATCGCTGATTGGCAGCGTGATCGCCGGATTCAGCAATGAGAGCCTGGAGCGGTGGACCGACGAGCAGTGGGAGGAGTTTACCCTCAAGCTGTTGTGGAAGATTTGCGGCGCCGGCGTCCAGGATTGTCGCCCCAAGGCGGACGCCAAGCCAAAACGGCAACACCATCGCGACGTGATCCTCGACGCCACTGGGGTCGACGTCAATGAGCTGATCAACGATGTCCTAATCCGCTTTACCTCGGCGTTTCTCGATCAGGGATACTCGCAGTGGCGGCTGCCGCACCGCGACGAAGGCTATTACCGCTCGTTTATCGAGCTATTTGCGCAGCCTGGCGGCATTTCATCCCATTGGATGAAGGGGTTGAAGCAGGAGCTCGCACGGCTCGACTCGCAACAGATCTCGCCGCTCGAGTCGATCGCGGAATCGCTCCGGCTGCTCGGGGTCGAGGCCAACGAGCGGCGCGATTTCATCACGCGCTCGCTGCTCCTCTTGGGGGGCTGGGCGGGAATGATCTGGCAACTCGAAACGAACATCGAGTGGGCCGTCTGGCGCGCTCCGCCAGGCAGCTTGTTCGGATACCTCGCGATTCGATTGCTGTTGTTGCGCATCGCCGTGCAGAATGTCGCCCGCGAAGAGTTAGGTTATCACGGTCCCATTGCGTCGCTGCGGTCGGCGCTGCTTGCGCGAACCGCTCGGCCGACGGACGGGAGCCTGCAGCGGGCGTTCAAGATGTTTCAGCTGGCCCAGGCGCTCGGCTGGAAGCCTGAATACTTGTTCCATTTGCCGGCGGAGAATTGGCGGCAGGTCCTCGACGAGGTCGACGCGTTCTCGGAGCTCGATCGACGCCGACTGTTTCAGACCGCGTACGAGCGCAGCTACCGCAACGATATTCTCGACGCCGTGGCCGGACACCGCGGTGAGGCGCAAGTGGCCGCGTCCGTGCGCAAGACGACGACGCCCGTCTTTCAGGTCGTTACCTGCATCGACGACCGCGAAGAGTCGTTTCGCCGCCATCTTGAGGAAACGGAGCCCCGCTGCGAGACGTTTGCGCTGGCCGGCTTCTTCGGCATCGCCATGTACTATCGCGGCTTGGCCCACGCCCATTGGCAGCCGTTGTGCCCCGTCATCATCAAGCCAAAACATTACGTCGAGGAGCGCCCGTCGTTTAGCTTTCAGCAGCTCAGCGATCGGCGGGCCAAAACGCGCAAGATGATTGGCGCCGCCAGCCACCGCGTCCATCGCGGCAGCCGCTCGCTGCTGGGGGGCGCCGTGACCGCTCTGTTTGGCTCGCTGGCGTCGGTCCCCTTGGTGACGCGGATTCTGTTTCCGCGACCAACGGCCGAACTGCGCAAAGTGTTCGACCGCTTCGTCGATCCGCCCCCGATGACGCAGCTGATCTTGGAGCGCACCGAACAAGAGCCGGGCCCCGATGGCGGCCACGTGGGCTACTCAGTCCCCGAAATGGCCGACGTTATTGAGCGTTCGCTCCGCGATATCGGCCTGACGGCTAACTTCTCGCGGATGGTGATGATCTGCGGGCACGGCTCGTCGAGTCTCAACAATCCACACGAAAGCGCCTACAACTGCGGCGCCTGCAGCGGCGGACGCGGCGGGCCAAACGCCCGCGCGTTCGCACAGATGGCGAACGACCCGCGGGTACGGCGGATTTTGGCGGAGCGAGGGCTCGACATTCCGACGACCACCTATTTTCTCGGGGGCTATCACAACACGTGCACCGACGACGTCGAATATTTTGACCTCGATCGGATGCCGCCAACCTTTGAGAACGACTTCAATCATTTGCGCCGCACGATGCACGAAGCGCGGCAGCGGAACGCCCACGAGCGCTGCCGGCGCTTCCAGTTGGTCAGGCTCGACCTGACGACCGAGGCGGCGCTGCGCGAGGTCGAAGGCCGGGCCGAAGATTTGTCGCAAGCTCGTCCGGAGTACGATCACGCCACCAACGCCATTTGCATCGTCGGCCGGCGCGACCTGACCCGCGGGCTGTTCCTCGATCGGAGATCGCTGCTTGCCTCCTACGATCCGACGCAGGACGACGAGAATTCCACGATTCTGATTCGAATCCTGCAAGCGGCGATTCCGGTCTGCGCGGGCATCAGCCTGCAGTACTACTTCTCGACCGTCGACACCAACGGGCTCGGCTGCGGCTCGAAGCTGCCCCACAACATCACCTCGCTGCTGGGCGTCATGGAAGGCGCGGCGAGCGACCTGCGACCAGGCCTGTCGCAGCAGAAAATCGAGATTCACGAACCGATGCGGATCCTCTTCATCATTGAGGCCCCGCCGGAGTCGATGGAACGAGTGATGAAGGCCAATCCTTACATCGCTCAGCTCTGCAAAAACGAGTGGGTGCAATTGGCCACCGTCACGCCCGACAGCGGCGAGGTCCATATCTTCACTCCCACGGGATTCGTCCCGTACCGTCCCGGCGTCGATCCGCTCCCGAAGGCGCCGACGAGCGTCGATTGGTATCGCGGGTGGCGCGACAATCTCGGGTGCGCCGAGATCACCGGCGGCGAAGGGTCCGCAGGGCAGCTGGCGGCGCGGTCCATTCCGGGAGACCGACAATGACCATCGACCAGACCTTTTCGATCTTAGGGACCTTGGTGGTTGCCTGCCCGTTGCTGCTACTGGCCATGCTAGGCCTGCCGTCGATGTTCCACCGGCCGATGAGCGAACGGGCCATCAGTCGCGCCACCGAAGCAATGGTGGTGATCGGGCTGATGTCGGCCATCGCCATTCTGGCCTTGATGCTCGGCACCGGCGAACGGCAGGTGGAACTTTCGCTCGGGAAGTTTTTAGATCTGCCGCACGAGCATTACCACTTCACGTTCAAGTTCGTCTTCGATCGGCTCAGCGTGCCGTTCGTCATCCTGACGTTTGTCTTGTGCGGTACGACCGGAGCCTTCACGACGAAGTACCTCCACCGCGACGAAGGCTATCGCCGGTTCTTCATTTGCTATGCCCTGTTCCTGCTCGGCATGGTGGTGACGTCGCTGGCCGCGACGATCGAGACGCTGTTCACCGGCTGGGAACTTGTCGGTCTATCGTCGGCGCTGTTGGTCGCGTTTTTTCATGAGCGCAAGGCGCCGGTGTGGAACGGCCTGCGGGTCTGGACGGTCTATCGCGTCGCCGATGCGGCGTTTTTGGTGGCCGTCGTGGCGCTCCATCATCTGACGGGCGCCGGCGACTTCGTCGCCCTGATGGGCAATGGCGAATGGCCCGCCGGCGTCGCTCAGCTGACGCCCAACCAGGCGTTGTTTGTGGGTTTGCTGCTGCTGACTGCCGCGGCGGGAAAGAGCGCACTGATCCCGTTCTCCGGTTGGCTCCCGCGCGCCATGGAAGGCCCGACCCCGTCGAGCGCCGTGTTTTACGGAGCGCTGTCGGTTCACTTGGGAGCGTTCCTACTGCTGCGCGTCAGCCCCCTGCTCGAGGCCTCGACGCTGCTCTGCGCCGCGGTCGTCACCCTCGGCCTCTCGACCTCCGTTTTTGCCGCGCTGGCGACGCGCGTGCAGTCCGACGTCAAGAGTGCGCTGGCGTTCGCCTCGCTCACGCAAGTCGGGATCATCGTGGCGGAAATCGGCCTCGGCTTCCGCTACCTCGCGCTGGTCCACATCATCGGACACGCCTGCCTCAGAACCCTGCAGTTGCTGCGCGCCCCCTCGCTGCTGCACGACTACCACGCCATGGAGAACGCCATCGGCGGCCACCTAGCGAACGACAACGAATTCTGGCAACGCAACGTTTCTGAAAGAATCCGTTCGCGGGCGTATCGGATGGCGCTGGAGCGCGGCTTCCTCGACATCGTGCTTGGCGACTTTATCGTTCGTCCTGTGCTCCGCTGCTTTCGCTGGTGCGACCGGATGGAACGGCGCTGGACCGATTTTCTCGCCGGGGCGCCCGCCGTGGCCGACGACATGAAACATGGCGGCGACGTCGCCGACGAGTTGCAATGAACGAACTACATCTTCCCTGGCTCGAACTGGCGATCGCGGCGCCGCTGCTCGGCGCGCTGTGGGTGTCGCGCGCCATCGATCCCGAAACAGGGCAACGCCGCAGCTTAGCCGTCTGCAGCCTGACGTTGATGCTGGTGCTCTGCGCCTGGATCGACCTCGGTTACATCCACGCCGTGATTGCTCACGATCGTTGGTCGCTCTGTCAAACTTGCATCGGGTTCGATCCGTTCGTCATTGACGATATCAACGCCCCGCTGCTGCCGATGGCCGCCCTGCTCTACTTCGTGACGGCGCTAGCGACGTTGCGGACCAAGGTGCGGCGGTTCTCCTTCTCGATGATGCTGGTGAGCGAGGCGATCCTGCTCGCCACGCTCAGTTGCAATGTCCCCTGGGGAATTATCACCCTGTTGACAATCGGCGTGTTGCCGCCGCTGTGGGAAATCCGCGCCCGCCGCGGTTCGACGCGGGTCTTCAGCATCCACATGGCGCTTTTCGTGGTGATGCTGGTGGTCGGCTGGTGGATGGTCGAGCACACGCCGGCCGGGAAGCCGCCGTCGACGATCGCCCTGGCGATGCTGGTCGGAGCCGTCTTGCTCCGCAGCGGGATCGTGCCCCTTCACTGCTGGATGACCGATCTCTTCGAACGGGCCTCGTTCGGCACCGCCCTGCTGTTCGTCACGCCGATGGTCGGCGTCTACGCCGCCGTGCGGCTGCTGATGCCGATCGCCCCCGACTGGGCGCTGCGCAGCTTGGCGTTCATCTCGCTGTTCACGGCGGTCTACGCGGCCGGCATGGCGCTGGTGCAACGCGACGCCCGGCGGTTCTTCTGCTATCTGCTGCTTAGCCATTCCTCGCTCGTGCTCGTGGGACTCGAGATGGCCACGCCGCTCGGCCTTACCGGCGCGCTTTGCCTCTGGATCTCCGTCGGGCTGTCGCTCACAGGCTTTGGCCTGGTCCTACGGTCGGTCGAAGCCCGCGTCGGTACGATTTCGCTCGATCAGTTCCACGGTCTGTACGAGCATACGCCGACGCTCGCCGCGTTCTTCCTCCTCACCGGGCTGGCGAGCATCGGCTTCCCGGGCACGATTGGCTTCGTTGGTTCGGAACTGCTGTTCGAAAGCGCCGTCGACATTTATCCCTTCGTGGGGCTCGCCGTGGCGCTGGCCGCGGCGCTCAACGGCGTGGCGATCCTGCAGGCCTACTTCCGCGTCTTTACCGGGCAACGGTTCTCGGCGCTCATTTCACTCCGCAGCCGCCTGCCCGAACGGCTGGCGGTACTGGTCCTCGCCCTGTTGATTCTCGGCGGCGGCCTGTTCCCGCAGCCGGGCCTGGCGTCGCGCTACCACGCGGCAATGGAACTGATCAAAATTCGCCGCACGCTCGCCGGGCAGGCCGAGGAGTTCGAAGCGCGCGAGCGGCCGGTTTGGTTCGACGAAACCGCCCAGCGCGAACCCGAGCTGGAACTGATCGACCCGGCGATCGAGGTCGACGCCCAATCTGAACCCCAACCCGCTGGAGCGACTCCGCTCGACGGCGATCCGTCTGCCGAGCATACGACGTTCCGATTGCCAAACGTTTAATTCTGGAGCATGTCCGTTTATGTCTGACGCGGTTCGAAAGGGCGAGGTCACGCAGGGCGATCTCGACGGGTTCAAGAAGTTATCCGCCCCCGTTGCCGCGAACCGCACCAACGGTTCCGCTCCAGGTCAGTCCGAGCGTTCTTGGACGCACGACTTGCGCGCTTCGATCGTCGTGTTTTTCGTGGCGTTGCCGCTCTGCATGGGGGTGGCGTTGGCCTCGGGAGCGCCGGTCGCGGCGGGGCTGATCACCGGCATCGTCGGAGGCATTTTGGCGGGATCGCTCGCGGGCTGTCCGCTCCAGGTGAGCGGCCCCGCCGCCGGGCTCACGGTAATCGTTTACGAAATCATCCAGCGCTTGGGGCTAGAACTCCTGGGCCTCACGGTCATCATTGCCGGCATTCTTCAGATCACGGCGGGTGCGCTGCGATTGGGACCATGGTTTCGCGCCATCTCACCCGCGGTAGTTCACGGCATGCTTGCCGGCATCGGCGTGCTGATCTTCGCCAGCCAGTTCCACGTCATGGTCGACGACAAGCCGCGCGGCACTGGCTTGGAGAATCTCGCCGCGATTCCGGCCGCAATCCAAAAGATCATTAGCGTGCCGCAATTCGCGAGCGAGCCCGAGAACGATTTTCGTCGCAGTGCAATGCGGGAGTTGTCTAATCTGCAACGTGACCAAGCCGCCCTGCGCAATCAAATCGTCAAGCTAGTTCCCTACGTCGATCCAATAGGGACGACGCCGTCGCTCAACGAAGTGATCGAGCCGAGATTGCACGACTTGGCGGCATCGCAGGCGCAGATTTCCTTGGAGCTTGACCGCATTAGCAGCGAACTGACGAACGTAGAGATGGAATCCAAGGGCGCCGTCGATCTCGCCCTCGAAAAAGAGGCCCTAACGGAAGCATTAGACGGCAGTCGCCGCGCCGAAGCGGCGCTTCGCTCAGGGATAGCGGTTGACGCCGTGAAGGCGCAGGGGGAAGCCGTCGCGACGATTGGCCTCGCTTGCTCGCGGCTGAAGAACCCGTCGCTGGCAGCGTGGCTGGGCATCATCACGATTGCCGTTCTGTTGCTGTGGCTTAAGTTCGTGCCGACGAAACTTCGCCTCGTGCCGGCGCCATTAGTCGCCATCGTCGTGGCGACGGCGCTGGCTGCCTGCTTCGCACTCCCCGTGCTCTACGTCGAGATCCCGGAGAGCCTGATTGACGAAGTCCGCTTGCCGACGTGGGAATTGCTGCGAAACGCCCCCTGGATCCAGTTGGCCCAAAACGGCTTACTGATCGCCATCGTCGCTAGCGCCGAAACGCTCCTCTGCGCCACCGCCGTCGACCAAATGCAAAAGGGGAATCGCACCAACTACGATCGTGAACTGGCCGCGCAAGGCGTCGGCAACGCGGTCTGCGGACTCCTCGGCGCATTGCCCATGACTGGCGTCATCGTGCGTAGCTCAGCAAACGTTCAGGCAGGGGGCAAAACGCGGCTTTCGTCGATTCTACACGGAGTCTGGCTGCTCGTATTCGTCGTCTCCCTGGCTGGGTTGCTACAGATGATACCTACCGCAAGCCTCGCCGCCGTGCTTGTCTACACCGGCTATAAACTGGTCAATATCCGCGAAATAAAAGCGTTGCTGGAGTTCGGTTGGGGCGAAGTCGCCATCTACGCGGCCACGCTAATCACGATTGTCGCGACCGACCTGCTCAGCGGCGTTATCGTCGGCATCGCCCTCGCGGCGGGAAAGTTGCTCTACAAATTTTCTCACCTTATTGTACGCTTAACGCACGACCGACGCCAAAACCGCTATATGCTGAACTTGACGGGCGCCGCCACGTTCGTTCGCTTACCGAAGTTGGCGGCGGCGCTGGAGAGGATCCCCAGCGACGCGGAACTCCACGTCGATCTCGATCATCTGACCTACGTCGACCACGCCTGCCTCGATCTTCTCTCCAGGTGGGTAGAGCAGCACGAAGCCGCTGGCGGGCGCCTTGTGATCGAATGGGAAACGCTGCAAGGAAGCCTCCGAAGGCAGCCGATGGAACTGCCGGAAATCGAGGAAGGACACGAAGTGGTTTAGCGGCCAGTCGCCGGCGCGAGTCATTCCGACGAACGACCTATTGCCAACTTCAAGTTCGCCGGCGAGACCAAGCCGACGAAATTAAGAAAAGCCGCTTCGCAAACTGTGCGGGGCGTCGCCGATGCCGCGATCCGCTTCGCAGAAGCTACGGCCTGCAATCCGTCATCTGAGTCGTAGACGCCTCCCGCAAAGCAGAGGTTCTTCTCCTGCAAAGTCGACCGGGCGCCGAAGGCCTGCTAGGCCCTTAGTTCGCTGTTTCTTTCTGGCGTCCGAGGTGTCCAGTGCCGATGTTGACAATGTCGCCCCAGAGACCCTCGTGCCCCCGGGCCGCGTTGACTTTTCCTTAGCCGCGAACTAGAAGTAACTGCGGCCGCCGATGGGTTTGGCAGGCAGTATCTTGGGCCTCCGCCCGACTCTCGCGCCATGAATCGCACGTTGCTCACCGCCGCTTACGACGCCAGCCAATGGTGGAGTCGGTGCGCGCTGCAATCGCTGCTGCTAGCATTCGCTCTGGTGGCGTGCGGTTCGATTCCCAGCACCGCGCTGGCGCCATCGGAAGTTGAATCGGAAGTCCCGGAGGAGGCGACCGCGGCCTCGACTTCCATCGCCGACCTGCGACGCGGCCTCCGTCACGCCGCGCTCCGTCCGCCGGTGAAGTGCGGGGCTGTTTTAGCCCATGTCCCTTGGTCACCGGCCTTGGCGGCTCCCTACATTGGCGCGACTCCTCATCTCTCGGCGGGTTTGGCGATTCCGCTGCGTTGCTAGGGGACGTCGCCTACGGCGCAACTCCTTATGCACCGCGAGGTCGCTCGACGCACTCAGCGGCATTTGCCAGCGATTTTCTATCCCCCGTCGAATTGCGATTGCCTAATCGAGCGCGAGCGAGTCTCGCGCCATCCGTCGATTCCGGCGTTTCGCTTCGACGATCATGCTGCAGCCGATCGCCTGGTTGCGCCATCCACCGATCAATGATTCGGAATCTCCTGCCATGCAAAAACTAGTCGACGGCGTTCATCGTTTTCAGCAAGACGTCTTCGCCAGCCACGAACGCTTTTTCAAGCGGCTCGTCGAGGGGCAAAGCCCGCTGGCGCTGTTCATCACTTGTTCGGATTCGCGCATCGATCCGAACATGATCACCCAAACCGAGCCGGGCGAGCTCTTCATTCTCCGCAACGCCGGCAACATCGTCCCGACTTACGCCATTAGCAATAGTGGCGAGGCGGCCACGATTGAATACGCCGTCTCCGTCCTCGGCGTGCAAGATGTGATCATCTGCGGCCACTCGCACTGCGGAGCCATGGGCGCCTTGTTGGAACCGCAGCAGGTCGCCGACTTGCCGTCCGTGCGCAGCTGGCTGGGCCACGCCGAGGCCACCTCCCGCATTATCCGCGAGAACTACGGCCACATCACCGAACCACAGGCGCGGCTCACCGCCACAGTCGAAGAAAACGTCCTGGTCCAGCTCGAGAACTTGCGGACCCACCCCAGCGTCTTGGCGGCGATGGGCCGCAAAGAACTGCGGCTCCACGGCTGGGTCTACAAGTTCGAGACTGGCCAAGTGTTCGCCTTCAATCCACAGCACGGCCAGTTTGAGTCGGTCGGCGAAGGGTTTGAACCCCATCCGGTGATGCCCCACTTGCGGGTGATTTGATCGGCGACTTCTGCGATGTACTCACCGTAGGCGTGAAGACGACGGCCCATAAATATCGCAACTCACCATCGATGAACCGATGATCGCAACGCGCCCTCAGCCAAGACCCGGCGACCCGGCCTGTCCTTCCACTAATCGGAGAACAGCCGAAAGCCGCGTGTGCGATGCAGATCCGTAGAGCCAGTTGCCGCTCTCCGGCATCAGGGCGGCGCAGCCGCTAGCGTCATCATCAAGAGTTGGCCCGCCTCGCAAAAATGCCTCCCGCGGCTCCGTCGCGCTGGTAGGCAAGCACGCCAACCAGAGCCGCCCACGGACTCCTTCTGTCTTCTTATGACAATTGTGTTGAAATTGGCCACCCAAGCCGCTAACGTGAACACCAGTGCATCTATCGATCGCGTGCCCGCGTGCCACGCTTTAAGCCGGGACCTCTCATGCTGCGCAGTCAAAAAGCCGATCGCTGCAATGCCGCCGGCAACTGTGCGCGCCCTTCCGCCGCAGCCTCTGCATCGACACCCACGACACTCCTGCCGCCCCTTCACTGTCGCTCGACAATCTGGCGACAACCCCAACTGCCGTATAGCAGAGAACTTACGATTTGTGTCGCCAAAAAACGCGTTTCGCGACAGAAGTCAGGCGGCGACAAAATTCCCCAGACGCCATCCCGTGTTAGCCGCGACGCAACGCGGAGCGCGTTGCTTCGCGACACGCCCAACTCTTTCCCCGCCAACGCCTTCCGCCACCCCATCGCCATTCTGTCGCCCAGACGTCGATCGGCGTCAAAATTCCCCACGCGATATAATTCACTTCACCCGCGGGCGTCACTTCTCCTCCGCTCGCACCGCTTCCTCGACATCGGCCGTCCGCGGAATCCCCTGCTGCACGCGGGCATGCTCGGTCACATGCACCGCCTGCTTGTTCGGCTCCAGCGGAGCGTGCTCGATTCGCGCTTGCACCTGCGTCATCTCGGCCCCGAAGAGGAGGATCAGACACGAGTAGTAAACCCACAGAATGACGATGACTAGCGACCCGGCGGCGCCGTAACTGGAACCGAGCGAGCTGTGCCCCAGATAAAGCCCAAACAGCGACTTGCCAATGACGAACAGCCCCGCCGTGACGAACGCGCCCAGCCACACATGCCGCCACGCGACGCGCACGTCGGGCAGCACCCGGTAAATCAACGCAAACAAGACGGTAATCAATCCCAAGGAAAGGAGCGACTCCAGAAACTGCACGCCGACGACGTACGACGACGCCGACCGCACGGCAGCCGTCGTGACGGCACTGGTCACCAGCGAGATCAGCATCAAGAACCAAATGACCAGCACCATCGCGAAGGCGAAGAACCGATCGATGATCATTTGCACGATCCCTAGGCCCGGCTTCGGTTGAACTTCCCAAATCGTGTTGAGCGAGTCCTTCAGTTCGGTGAAGACGCCCGTTGCGGCGAAGATCATCGTGGCCACGCCGAGTCCGGTCGCCAGCGGCGTCGCGGCCCGCGGCTGGGCATTGGCGATCAGCGTTTCGATCGCCGCCGCGCCGTCGTTTCCCACCAGGAACGCGGCCTGAGCCAGGATCTCGCGCAGCGCTACTTCGGTCCCAAAGCTCCGCTCGGCGACTTTGAACGCAATGACCACGATCGGCGTCAGGGAGAACACGGCATAAAAGGCGATCGCCGCCGCCATGCGCGGGACTTTGTCTTCGTTCCACTCGAAGAACGCCCCGCGCAGCACCCGCGGAAGCTGGCGTAACGGCCGTGAGAGGAAAATCGTCGATGCCATAGCAAACCGCCTGAGGCCGTAGAGAATGACCAGGCATTGCTGAGGCAAACGTCGTGCCGCGAGAGTCAGCGACGAAGGGCGAAAGTCTCGCGAAGAACCGGCGCCCTTGGCGTTTACGGCACAATGCGGCAGACGAAGCGCCCGGCGATCTCGAACGAATTGCCCACCTGGCGGACGCGCGTGGTCTGCAACAGTACGGGCAGCAGATTAACGCCCGCGTAGGTGAAATCGATCGCCAGATAAGGTTGCGGAATTCGCCGCGTGTGAAACAGCGCCGCCCCGCCGCCCGAAACATTCAGCGTCAGCACGCGCTCCGCCGGAGCGGCGATGCGGAAGTCGCCGCTCAACGGCACGACCGTCACCGGCGCTGCCACGGTGTGGCGCTACTGGCTGCGGGTGTCGGTGCCCATGAACTTGCGATTGGCGAAGCACTCCACCAGTCGAATCGTATCCCGGCGGCTCACCGTCTGGGCAGCCGAAGCGAGGTGGAAGTTCAGCTCCTTCATCACGTCATGATAGGATATCGGCTTGGCCACCCCGCGAACCAGCTTCCCGTCCTGCTCTTGCGGCCGGGCAAAGAAGACCGATCCGCAGCGCCGACAGAGCCAGGCGCTCGCCGGCGAGGAAGGGTTCGGACGACGCAACAACACGGGCGTGCTGCAACTGCCGCAACGCTCGATCGCGTCGTCCAACTCGCAGACGGCCGCCGATGCGTAGACATCGTCTTCGTCGATGACTGAATCCTCAACCATCGCTAGCAGCCTACGGGTGCGGCGTCACAGATCTCGGTTAGGTGCGAAGTTCCGCCGGGAATAATAGTAAGTCTAGGTCACAATTCGACCGCTTTGGGTCGCTAAGGGCGAAAACGACGTGTATCCCCACATCCAGCGAGCCTCCACGGGCTGGTTAGAGCGGCCGCGCTAACCGTCGTATTGCCTGGGAAATGATCGTGCTGGCGGGAACGATCGTACCGGTTTGGTGAACTTTCGCAACGGCCGCCGGGAGCGTTCGCTGCTAGAATGAGGCGGCGTTGCGCGACCTCGTTTTTCACCCGGGCCAATGCCCGTCTCGCTTCGACGTCCCGCTTCGACGCCTTCTCTGAACGACATGCCGCACCGCTTTGAAAACCCCGTCGCCGCATTGGTTTTCGCGTTCGCCGCGGCCTTCGGCGCGGCGACTTGTTGGCCGGCAATGGTTTGCTGCGCGGCCGATACGACTGATGCTCCCGCCCCCACGGAGGCGGTCGACTTCGTCGCCGATGTGCAGCCCATCTTCATACGCGCCTGCTCCCGCTGCCACGGCCCCGAGAAGCAGCGGAGCGGCTATCGTCTTGACGTTCGCGACGGGGCCCTCCGCGGCGGCGAGCTTTACGCGCCCAACATAATCCCCGGCGACGCCTCCGCCAGTCGCCTCGTTGAGTTCATCTCCGCGGGCGGCGAGTTGGAAATGCCGCCCGAGGGGCCGCCGCTTTCTCCCGCGGAAATCGAGACGATCCGCGCCTGGATCGATCAAGGCGCCCAGTGGCCCGACGCGGTTGCCGGCCAGGCAGTCGATAAAGCCGAATGGTGGGCCTGGCAGCCGCTCGCCCGACCCGCGGCCCCGGAAGTTCGGCCGTCTGAGAGCGGACCCGCGCGCGTCGCCAATCCGATTGATCAGTTCGTCGTCGCGAAACTGCACGACAACGGCTTGGTCCAAGCGCCGCGCGCCGATCGTCGGGTCCTGATCCGCAGACTCTCGTTCGACCTGATCGGCTTGCCGCCGACGCCCGAGGAGATCGACGCCTTTGTTGCAGACGACGATCCGCTCGCGTATGAACGGCTGGTCGACCGACTGCTGGCGTCGCCGCGCTATGGCGAGCGCTGGGCAAGGCATTGGATGGACGCGGCTCATTTTGCCGAGACGCACGGACACGACCAGGACCGAATTCGCGAGCATGCGTGGCGCTACCGCGACTACCTGATTGAGTCGTTCAACGCCGACAAATCGTTCCGGCAGTTCATCCAAGAGCAAGTTGCCGGAGACGCGCTGTTTCCTGACGATCCGCAGGCGACCATCGCGCTGGGCTTTCTCGCCGCGGGCCCCTGGGACGAGAGCTCGCTCCGCGACATTCAGGACGATACGGTCGACCGGCAAATCGCCCGCTATCTCGATCGGGACGACATGCTCTCGACCGTCATGAACAACGTCGTCAGCCTGACCGTACAGTGCGCCCGCTGCCACGATCATAAGTTCGACCCCATCTCTCAGCAGGAGTACTATCAGCTGCAGGCGGTGTTCGCCGGCGTTGACCGCGCGAACCGTACGGTCGACGTCTCTACGGAGGTTGGGCGCAAGCGGCGCGAATTGCTCGCGCGGAAGCATGCCCTGGAGAATGGCACCGACGAGGAGCGATTGAGCGACTCAGAAGCGCATCGCCGCGAGGCTCTCGAGCAGACAACGTGCGAGTTGGCGGCATTGCCGGCGCCGCTGTTAACGTACGCCGCCGCCAGCCAGTTCGAGCCAGACGGCGGGTTGAAGCCGCCCCCCGGCCCGCGACCGATTCACTTGCTGCAGCGGGGCGAAATCGGAAAGCCGTTGCAGCTCGTTCCGCCTGGCGCACTCAGTTGCATCGCCGCGCTTCGTTCACAGTTTGACGTTCCTGAGGGAAGCGACGAGTCCGCGCGGCGCGCCGCCCTGGCGTTGTGGCTGACCGACGCGCGCAATCCGCTCACTTGGCGTTCGATCGTCAATCGAGTGTGGCATCACCACGTTGGGGCGGGGATCGTCACGACGCTCAACGACTTCGGCCACATGGGCGCCGCGCCGTCGCACCCAGAGCTACTGGATTGGCTCGCCGCCGAATTTCGGGACGGCAATCAATCGCTCAAGGACCTCCATCGCTTGATCGTGACCAGCGAAACGTACCGCCAGACTTCGCGGATCGCCGCCATCGATTCGACGGTCGCGACGCACGCAGCTTCTGCCGACGTCGGCAATCGGCTTCTCTGGCGGATGAATCGCACCCGACTTGACGCCGAGTGCGTCCACGACGCGATCCTTGCCTCGACCGGTCGACTCGACTTGCGCATGGGGGGCCCGTCCGATCGACAGTTCGCGCTCACTCCAGGCCACCACGTGACTCCCATCATCGATTACCGAGATTTCGACGTGGACAGCGACGCCGCACGACGCCGCAGCGTTTATCGGTTCCTGTTCCGCACGCTTCCCGACCCGTTCCAAGATGCGCTCGATTGCCCGTCGGGCGATCAGATCACGCCTGTGCGAGGCAATTCAGTGACGGTGCAGCAGGCGCTGGCGCTGTGGAACAACGCCTTCGTCTTGCGGCAGGCGGAACTTCTGGCAATGCGCCTGGCGAACGAAGCCGGCACGACCGCTGAGCAGATCGAACTCGCCGTCGAACTGACGCTGGGCCGTGCCGCCGCAGACGAACGCCGGAGCTTGACTGAGTACGCCGAAGAGCATGGCATGGCCAACGCATGTCGACTCCTACTGAACGCCAATGAGTTCGTCTTCGTCGACTGAACGTGATTCAACTTGAAATGACGGTGTCATGACCACTCGCCGCGAATTTCTACAGTCTCTCGGGGGCGGTTTCGGCGCGGTCGCCCTCGCCGATTTGCTGGCGCACGGGGATTCCGCGACGACGCCGACGACGTTAGGACTCTACGGCGGCCGGCACCATCCGGCGCGCGTACGACGCGTCATTCAACTGTTTATGAACGGCGGAGCAAGTCAGGTCGATCTCTTCGATCACAAGCCGCTGTTGCAGAAGTTGCACGGTCAGGCGTTCGATCCCGGCGCCGGCATCCGCGTTGAAGCCGCCACAAGCGCTCCCGGCAACGTGTTGAAGCCGCCCGTTCGATTGCGGCAGCGTGGGCAGTCGGGACGCTGGGTGAGCGACCTGCTGCCACAACTGGCCAAGTGCGTCGACGATCTGGCGTTCTTCATGGCGATGCAGAGCCGCACCAACGTCCATGGCCCCGGCAGCTACCTGATGAACACGGGGTTTCTGCTGCCAGGGTTTCCTGCGTTGGGTTCGTGGGTGAGTTACGCATTAGGAACGCTTGCCGATAACTTGCCGACGTTCGTCGTGCTGCCCGACGCGCGCGGCCTGCCGTACAACCAGAAAGGGAACTTCAGCGCCGGTTTCCTGCCGGTGCAACACCAAGGGACGACGGTGAACATGGCGGCCGCCGAACCGATGGCCCATCTGGCTCCTCCGGCGAGCGCGACATTCGCCACTCCGCAAGCCGAGCGGGACGGCCTGGAACTACTGAAACAGTTGAACCAGCGACACGTGGAATCGGTGGGCGGCGACGACAGACTCGAGGCGCGCATCGCCGCTTACGAATTGGCGGCGAAGATGCAATTGAGTGCGCCGGAAGTGTTTGACCTCAGCCGGGAATCGGCGGGGATGCATGCGCGCTATGGACTTGATCACGACGTCACGCGCGACTTCGGCCGACGGTGTCTGGTCGCTCGGCGGATGATTGAGCGCGGCGTCCGCTTCGTGCAAGTATGGAGCGGCGCGGGCGGCCCGACGAACAACTGGGACAACCACGCCAACATCGAAACGGAACTGCCGCCGATGTGCGCCGCCACGGACCAGCCGGTCGCAGGGCTGCTCGTCGACCTTAAACAGCGCGGCTTGCTTGACGATACGCTCGTGCTATGGAACACCGAATTCGGGCGGATGCCCTTCTCGCAGGGGGGCGCTGGCCGCGACCACAATGGCGGCGTCTTCGCCGGCTGGATGTGCGGCGCCGGCGTGAAACCAGGCGTCGCCTACGGCGAAAGCGATCCGTGGAGTTGGAAAGCGGCGAATGACGTGACGACGACCTACGACTTCCACGCGACGGTGTTGCACCTGCTGGGCATCGACCACGAACGACTTACCGTTCGCAACAATGGCGCTAATCGCCGCCTGACCGACGTGCACGGGCGCGTGGTGCGCGAAGTGCTGGCGTGAACGACTGAACAACTTGGTTGGGGCGACTCGCTGGAAAGTCGAGCGATTCAATCGGGCAGCGGTTTTCCCTTCGTTTCCGGCCCCAGCCAGATCAGGGCCACGCCGAACAAATAGATGCCGGCCAGCGCCGCCCCGGCGCGGGGAAAAGCCTCGACCTCGATGCGACTCGAATCAGCAATGCCCCGCGCGAAGTAGGCGATCAGCACGGCCGTTTGCAGGGAACCAACGGCGGACAAAACGCGGCCAAAGTTGTAGGCGAAGCCCTGGCTGGTGGCGCGGATGCTCGTCGGAAAAAGTTCTGGTAGATAGAGCGGAAACCAACCGTAAAACGCGGCAGTGACGCCCCCGGCCACAAAGACCGAAGCGAGCAGTTTGGGACCGTAGGCATCGTTTGCCAAATACATGTAGACGAGCGACAGGAACGAGCCGATGCAGAGAATCACATAGGTCGGACGGCGACCAATCGCCCCGCCCGCCAGTGCGGCGAGTATCGTGCCGATGATTGCACCAAGTGACGAAGCGATTTGCGTGTACTCTTTGGCGTGATACGGACCGTCGGCGGCAGGAAGGAGGGACGCCAGCGAGATCGCCCACTTGGGAGCCCATTGGAACGAGCCCCACGTTCCCAGCAGCGGAATGCCGGCGAGGCAGGCGCCGAGCATCATCCGCTTCAAGTAGCGGCTGCGGTCGGCCGCAGTGAGGTGACCGGCGGCCGTAGCTCTGCCGAGATAGCGAAAGACGGGATACATATAGCCGAGCAGAGCCACCGCGAAACCAACGGCCGTGCCCAGCAATCGCGCGGCACGAAGCCAGGACAATGCGGGCGAGTCGATCGAGTAGGAAGACGTCAATTGATCGAAGGCGGGCGACCAGAGCGCTACCATTGCCGAGGCGCCAATCGCTCCGACGACGACGCCCAACAGGTCCTGCGTCGCCCAATACGAGGTCTCCTGGTCGCTGTTGGCCGCTTCCCACTTTTGCGATTCGGGGACGAAGAGCCGAATGAAGAAGACCAACAGCGCCGGCAGCGCGCCGGCGATCATCAGCAAGCGCCAGCCGTCGCCGCGGAGCAGGGTTTCGACGGTAGTTTCGGGGATGCCAATCGCGCTGAGAAACTCGCCGAAGCCTTGGATGAAATTCACCAGGACGAGGCTGAGGAGGCCGACGGCGAGAAAGCCCACGTTGGCCGCCGCACCGATCAGTCCCGCGAGGAACGCGCGTGAACGATTAGGCCATATTTCGGTGACCAGCGCGACGCCGAGCGACCATTCTCCGCCCATGCCGAGCGAGGCGATGAAACGCAAGGCCGCGATATGCCATGCTTGCGTCGCCAAGCCACAGAGCCCGGTGAAGATGGCGTAGGTGAGAATGCTGAGCGACATCGCACGGACGCGCCCGATGCGATCGCCGAGCCAGCCGAAAACGACCCCTCCCGTCGCGGCGCCGATGAGGAACGTGGCCATGATGACGCCGAACCATTGGTCCTTTGCCGTGGAGTTCGTCGCCAGTTCGTCGGTAAGCAGCTCCTTGAGGGCATTTGGTCCCACCAGCGGGAACATTCCAATCTCGAAGCCGTCGAACATCCAGCCAAGCAGCGCAGCCAGCAGGGCCATCCACTTGCCTTTTTCGCTGACCGTCGCACTAAGGCTCATGGCATCTCCGTGTTTCTGTCGCTAGCTGAGTTCAGCGACGATGTCGTACATGGCGTCGAGGTATTCGAGGGCATCTTCAAGTTCCATCGTCAACGGCGGCGCGACGCGAATGACGCAGCCCGCCAACGGACCCAGGAGGTGAATTGCGCGACCCTGCCGGTCGCCCAGGTAACAACGTTTGACAACTTCCGCAGCGATTTCCTCGGCGGATCTGTCTCCCAGCGGCGCGCAATGGACGCCCCACACCGTGCCTTCGCCGCGCACGGCCCGAATTGCGTCTAACTGAGCAAGCCGCAGCAATCCCGACTCGATAACCAAGGACAACTGCAGGGCATGGTCCATGACGCCGCCGGCTTCGAACTCGTCAAGCGTTGCCAGAACAGCCGCGCACCCTAGCGGATGGGCGCTCCAGGTGTCGCTTGCTTCGCCGTAACGAAGTGCTTCAAGGACGTCGCGACGTCCGGCGACGGCGTCAACCGGCATGCCGTTGGCCATCCCCTTGCCCAGGACGACAAGATCGGGTTCGATGCCGTAGGTCGTGTACGCGTACATGGACCCCGTTCGGCCAAAGTTCGACTGCACCTCGTCGAGAACAAACAGGATATCGTGCTGCCTGCAAAAGCGTTGCAGCATCTGCAAATACTCGACTTGCGGATGATAGGAACCGCCCCCTCCCAGATAAGGTTCGGTGACGAGCGCGCAGATGCGCTGACCATGCCTTGCGTAAATCGACGACAGATCCTCTCGATACGGGGTCAAGTCAATTGGTTCGCGGCGGCGATGAACCGAGAAGCATTCTTCCAGCGGAAAGGCGATGAATTGCACGCGGGGGTCGCGATCGTCATCGGCTTCCGTTCCAGTGACGGCCCCGGCTAGACCTTTCTTTCCATGAAACCCATGGCGCGTCGCGAGGATCATGTCGGCGCCTGGGCGGTGGGCGAGGGCCGCTTTGAGCCCCTTATGCACGGCCTCGCTGCCGCTGGCCGCCCACAGAATCTGCTCGAGCCGACCGCCGCCGGCCTGTGAGCGGAGATTGGCAATCAGTCGACGCGACGCTTCGGCTTCAACCTCCGTGAGCGCGTTGTACGCCGTGAGCGGCGTTGCCGTCAGGTAACGGTCGTTGGCAGGCTCAAAGCTCAATCCCATGTAGCGATTGACGCGACTCCACCAACGGCTCGGATGATGGCCAAGGTTCGCCACCAGCACGCCGGAAGTGAAGTCGGCTAGTTTCCGTCCCTCGGGCGTGTAGTGAAATGAGCCCGAGCTCCTGGCGATGACGGCTCCGCTCGGCGTGTACGTGCGTTGCGAACGAGGCTCAAGTGATTCCAAGGCGCGGCGCTGCACGTCGCTGCGAGGTTCCGTCGGGTCGACGATGAATCGATGCTGGGCGTGCGGCGTGACAGTGGCCAAAATGCTACTTCCTGCGCAATTGTGGAGGAGAGGCGTCGACGCTCGAACTGGCGCTATGGCCGGCGAATGAACAGCTTGACCACGCCATCGATCGGCTTAACTTCAACCGTTTGATATTCGTGGGGACACGGGTCGGCAAACTTCATCCCCCCAAAGTGGACGGGGGACTCAACGTAGCCATGGACGTCGACTTGTGCAATCTCGCCGACTTCGACTTGAAGCCGCACGCCATCCGGCCAGACAAAGGAATTGGCTTCTTGCCTCGGCTGGTCCATTTGCCACCAGCGAACGGGATTGGACGTGTGACGCTCGACCTTCAGGACGCCGGGGCGATGGAGCTCAACCCATTGCTCGCTCACGTCTTGGGCCTTTGGCCCCACGCAACGAATGGCAGCGCGGCGACCGTCGTCGCTGACGAGTAGCTCTTCAACCGGTTCCGGCGGCTTGTTGACGTCGCTGGCTGACGTCAGGTCGACGAACGTTGCGCGCCCGCCGGCATGGACGACGAGGCTTCCCTTGAGCATCGCCACCGCAATCGCACCGGGTTCGAATGACTCGCGGAGATAGGCTTCGTTGACGGCTGGTTCGGGAAATAGGAACGCTCGCGGCAGGTCGGGTTCGACCTCAGCGGGGATGTCCGGGTCGTACCAGAGGAATGCGTAGGGCCCGTATCCGAACAACAACTCTTCCTTGCGCGTCGGCGTGACGAACCGCGTTCGTTGCACTGTGCCGAGCGTCTCGTCCCAAGCGGCCAGGTATTGGTAGATCGGCCGCCGTTGTTCTCGGGCCAAAAAGACAAGCACGGGAGACCAGTAATTGAGTTGTCCGTAGTTCGGACCAAACAGCACCGAACGATTCGGCTCATTGGCGTCGAAACGGGCGGGATGTGGGCCAGCTACTGCAGCGAGGGCCATTTGTCCCGGCAGCGAACGTGGAAACTCTGCAAACAAGTCTCGACCAGTCACCCGACGCAGCGCATCCATGAACTGAATGCGATACATCAGCGTCGAAGCCCAGAAGTTCGACGATTGATCATTCGTTCCACTGGGCGTGAGCGCTTCGGTTAAGAGGTAACCGGTGTGCTTTTCCGTGGCCATCTGCAGCCACGCGTCAGCTTCCGGGACATCTCCTAACAACGCTAGCGCAGCGACGCCCAACGGCGCTGCGTCGACGCTGCCATGATGCTTGTTGTATCCCGCTCCCGCGACGCTCGGATCTTGGAAGAATTGAAAGTACGCACGCAAGACGGGGACGATGGAATCGCGAACTTGCGCTCGCTCTGATTCGGATAGGCGATCGTACAAGAGGTCGTAACCAACGGCGATGCTTTTGACGACTCGAAGCACCGCGTAGGCCTTCCCGGCGTCGGGCGGATTCTCAGACTCATGTCGCCAGACGTCGGCGGCCGCGAGCAGCTGAGATTTTGCCGCGGCAAAGTACGGATCGTCGTCCTCAAAATGGAGGGCGCTGGCAAACGCAAGCGTCTCGACGATGGCGGCGTCGTGCATCGCCGCGTAGAAGCGATCGTAGAGATTCTCGTACTGCGGATCTTCGGCGAGGGTCGGTATCCACTCGGTTCGCGGGGGTTGCTCGCGGCACCAATCGGCGGACGCCAGCAAGTTCTGCCAAATCGCGCCGCCCCCAGCTGCCTGGCGCCTGTGCGCAACGGCGGCGGCGTCATCCGACGAGAAGTACAATCGCGGATGCTCGAAGCGCCCGTCAGTCGCGGGGGGCGCCTCAGCGCCCATTGATGCGGCGGAGAGTGTGGCGAAAGTCCAGGCAACGCTGCAAGCGACGACGACGATAAGCACGCGATGTCGGATCATGGATCAATGCGCCGCCGGGTTTAGAGACTGAAGTTAACGTCGGGATTCGAGCCGGGAGCGATCTCCGTCGTCAGCGTGCTCGCCTCGTTGAATTCAGGGGGAATATACGGCACGACTTCTTCGATGACCTCGACTTGCTCGCTGAGATTCTTGCCGGCGAGGTCGAGGCGCTTCTTTCCCGTTCGCTTATAGCCATGAACTTCGACGCGATTGGTCCCGATCACCGGTCCACGTTCCGAGAACTCGTACCGCCCGTTGACGATCTTGCCCTGCGCATAGAACTTACTCCAGGCCTTGTCGGTAGGCTGGAAAATGATGTCGCCTTGCTCGATTGGATTGCCCTGAAACGTCACCAATCCGGAGACGGTCGCCCGAGCGGGCTGGGCGTCGCCGCAGCCGACGAATGCCGTGAAGAGCGCGCAGAGAGCCATCGCTGCACAGGCGTGAAGAAAACGGTCGGGCATCATGCGCTCCGCGAAGCCTGGGAATGTTGCTTAGAATTCGCCGATGGAATTCTCGTCGCTGATGCGAACGAGATATTCAACCGTGTACTCGTCAATCTCATCGCGAATAAATCTCGCTGAGCCGTCGCACATCGCTACTTGAACGCCTCCCGCGTGACGACTGCTGAAGCCGTAGGGATGACCGTTGATCATCGGCGCCTTCAGGGCGTTCTCGAACCGAGTGGCCGCTACGGCCAGCCCAGCGTAACAGGCTTGTTGATTGCTGCTTGGCGCAGGCAAGGTGGCCCAGAAGGCCTGCGAGAAAAACGTCGTCCCCGTACCCGGATCGACGATGTCGCCAAAGATGCGTTCGCCGATGAGGAACGTATTGGAGGTGCCATCAGTGATTTGCCGAATCGGCGTATCGCTATTGCGATACATCACGCCATTCTGACGAGTTAGTTGCGCCAGCGGCGCCAGCAACGGCAACTGGCGACATGCTCCCACGACGTCGATATTGGTACCGTCGGACTTGTCTGGCAGTTGGCCAAAGTAGCACACGAGACAGGTCGTCCCGCTGCCGACGTAATTAGAGACGGCCAGGGAGGGAATCGCGGGCGTGAATCCTCCGTTGGCGGCGATGGAACTGGAGTTGGCCTCGATCTGGTCGCTCGGGCAGCGATAGCCCGGGAGTTCGGTGGAAATTAGATCAATGTTGTCGACAGCGCCGCCGGGCGTCCCCGCCGTCGACTGCTTGTTGAAATCGAGTTGCGAGTGGAGCGCAGCCTGTTCGACGTACGGCAGGATCACGGCGCCCCAGAGGAAATTTGATTTACGCTCTGCGCGCACGGGATTGTAGTCTTCCAGCCAACCGGGAGCGAAATGATTCTTGGCGGAGTGGTAGTTCTGGAATCCAAGTCCCATCTGGCGCAAATTGTTGGAACACTGCGATCGCCGCGCTGCCTCGCGCGCCGCTTGGACGGCGGGCAACAGCAGGCCGACCAAGACTCCGATGATGGCAATGACGACAAGAAGTTCGACCAGCGTGAAGCCGGTACGGGTCGGCGTCCAGGCTCGCCGTCGATGCCGGCAATAGGTGGCAAAACGCATCCTCATTTCCTTCCTACGCTTATCAGGCCGCTGCCGCAATTGGGATCAATCGAGCGGCGCCGCGCGCCGCCACGCAAAACTATGGCTGTTGCAAGTAACTAAACAGATCGCGTCGCTCTTGCGGAGTGAGTGCTTCCAGAATTCGCTCCGGCATCAGCGAGACTTCGGATTCGGTCAGTTCCTCGATCTCATCGTTGGGGACGTTGATTCGCTTGTTCTCGGCCGTCAGTACGGTGACGCCGGCGCCCGTCTGATCGGCCAGAATCCCGCCCACCACTTGTCCGCTCGTGGTGACGATCACGTGATTGACATATTCGCGGCGAACCACCGCACTTGGGTCAACGATATTGCCTAAAAGGGCCGCCAGATCTTGCCGATTGGCCGACGTCAGATCGGGTCCGATCTTCTGGCCCTCGCCGTGAAGCTGGTGGCACACGCCGCAATGCTTCGCGAAAAGCAGCTTGCCGGCTTGGGGATCGCCTGCCCCCGCGCGCAAATCGTTGCTGAACCGCCGCATCGTCGAGAGCTTTTCCTCCGAGGAACCGGGGCCGACGTTGCCCCAATGTTTGCGAACGAGCGCGTCGATGGCATCGGATCGATGGAGCGCCAGACGGCGGAGCTCTTCGATCGCGACTTCAGCTGGCGGTATGGCTTGGTCGTTGACGAGCCGCAGAAATTGTTCCGACGACGAGGGTCTCGCGAATAGCACTTCACGCACCTGCCGACGAGACTCGGCTGGTAGGCCGTCATAGATCGACAGCAAGTGCTGCGTAATCTCCGGCGAATCGAAACCGGCGAGGAGCGCGAGCGCTCCCTCCAATTGTTGCGGTGAGGCCGCGGGCGATACCATCGGCAGCAGCAGTGGGACCAGGTCTGGTCGACCAAATTCGCGTAGCAGCGCGATCTGCTGCGCATCGAGCGGTGCGGCCGCCGATCCAACCTTTCCCCGCAGGTCGGCATACGCCTGATCATCGCCTAGTCGCAAGGCAATTTCGAGGAGCGAGGCTTCGTCCCGCCGCGTATGCCACAAGTTGAGCAGGTGGTCACGCAGCGGACCGCTGACCTGCTCAAAGTGACGCGTCTGAAGCGCCGGAGCGCCTTCGCCGGGTTGCGCCTGTTGGTCGTAAAGCCCGCCTTGGGTGATCTCTTCGAACCCCTTGGCGCGCTCCGAAAGCCCCTGCCGAACAGCGTCGTACGCTGCGTCCTGCTGCGCGGCGGGAACCGAGGCCAGCAGTTGATCGCAGGCATCGTAGCCGGCGGCCGAACCGTCCGCCGCCCAGCGTCGCAGCAAGCGGAGCGAATTAGCAGCTCTGGGGCCTGAAGACCAAGCCTCCTTGCTACTGCACATCTGGAGAAGTTCGGGAATGTCGGACATCGCCTTCGATTCAATCGCCCACCAGAGGAGCCACGGCACGCGCGGATCGTCGGCGCCGGCGCCGCGCTGCAGCAACTGATCGACAATGGTCAAGCATTGTGGGCCAGGCAGCCGTTTGGCGGATGCGGCAAGTTGGGCTAGCACTCGGGGGTTGTCTTCCGCCTTCGCGGCATTTAGCAGGGCCTCGAAATCGCGTTCAGAAACATCGCGGCGATCTCCCAACAGGCGGATCGCCCAGTAGCGGACGTACTCCGCAGGATGAGCGACAAGCTCCGCCGCTAGCGCGCCGTCGAGGGCGCCGACGGCGTTCAGCGCCCACAGACCCTCGAGCGCCAGTTGGGCGTCGTTCGACTGGCGAACCATTTCCTTGAGTTGAGGCACGACAGTCTGGTCGCGGCGATTCGCCAGTTCGACCCGCGCGCGATCGACCCGCCAACGGTTTGGCGACCTGAGTAGTTCAACAAGCTGAGTCGATGAGAGGGCGGCTAAGTCGATCGGTTCCGCAGGAGCCTGATCGACGGCTTCAATTCGATAGATTCGTCCGTTGGAGCGGTCCCAGTTCGCATCTGGATCGGGGTGCGCCGTACGTTGGTCAAAGAAGTCGCTGACGTAGGCCGATCCGTCAGGGCCGATGCAGACGTCGGTCGGACCGCTCCACGCGTCGTGGGTGTTGACTAGCTCGCCGCCGTAGGTTGCACGGACGGTGCTGCCGTTAGGCGTTAGATTCCACCACGACACGGTGTGCCCGAGAAAGTTTCCCGCGACGAACGTCCCCTTAAGCCTTTCAGGTAGGGCGCCGCCGTTGTAGATCGTCCCGCCAGTCGGCGGTCCGCCAGGCGCCTGATCGCATTCTTGCTGCGGGAAGTAATGGTAGGCAAATAAATTGTGGAGCGGGCCGTGCTTGCCAAAGCTTTTGTAGAAGTACCCCCCTTGCACCGCATGAACGAACGGTCCGCCGTTGGTCGAATAGAAAAGCTCGCCGTTGGCGTCGAAGGTCAGCCCATAGCAGTTAAGCCCCCCCTCGCAAAAGAGTTCAAACTCTTTGGAGAGCGGATGGTAGCGCCAACAGCCCTGTTGAAACTCCAGTCCATTGATGCGGCAGGTCGTCGTGCTGCCGTTCACGCCGTAGAGCCAACCGTCAGGCCCCCAAGTGAGATGATTGGCCATCGACTGGGCGTCTTCCATGCCGAAGCCTGTAAGCAGCACCTCGGGGTCGCCGTCGGGAACGTCGTCTCGGTTTTTATCGGGGTAGAACAGCAAATAAGGGGGTTGCAGGACATAGACGCCGCCGTGCCCAAACTCCACGCCCGTCGCGAGATTGAGGCCGTAGACAAAATCTTTTGCCGCGTCGGCGTGACCGTCGCCATCGTGGTCAGTGAGGATGGTGATGCGATCCGCACCTTTGGGACCGCGCGGCGGCGGCTCGGGAACTCGATCGTAAACCGTTCGCGACCAGCGATCGACTTTGACGCGTTGGAGGCCTGCGGGGTTCGGGTACTGCAGATATTGAATCGTCCAGACCCGTCCGCGGTCGTCGCATTTGACGAAGATCGCTTGTCGGACCTCGGGTTCGCTGGCAAATAATTTGACGCGGACGCCGTCAAGCGCCGTGATGTGCTCTTCAGCTTCAGTCGGATCAAATCCTTGTCCGTGTGAAGCACTCTGCAACGAGAGGGCGACGAGAAGAATCAGGATCTCAAATCGACTGCTCATGGCTCCGTGTTTCGCTTTCCGATCACTGCATCGATGAATTCGTAAGCCGCCTCGCGACTTTCGCTGGGGAAGTCGTGTTCCGCATCCGGATAAACGGCGGCCAGTCGGTCCTGAGCGCCCAAAAGCGCGTAGATGGGAGCAGCCGCCGCCATCGTCTCGCGCACGCCGACGACGTCGAAATTGGAGTCTCGCAGCGGCGCAACAACGAAAACGCCTCGGGGAGCGATCGCGGTGATGATCTCCGGGAAGTCAAACGGCATTTTTTGCGGGCAGAGGCCATACTCCGACGCGATGCGCGGCATGTACCGCGGACCTGACCAGCCGGTGAGATCGCCGCCCATGTAGCGTGCGAACCGGGTAAATCCGCAGCAGGTGACCACTGCTTTGAGCCGATCATCGAACAAGGCGGTGAAGAGGCCGTTGTGACCGCCGAGCGAATGCCCGATGCAGCCGATGCGTTCCGGGTCCACCTCGGGAAGCGACTGCAGCACGTCGATTGCGCGGGTATTGTCGTAGATCGCCTTCATCGACCCGCTGACGTACTCATCAGCTTCAAAATCGTAACCGTACTCTCCAAGGGAAGGATAGTCTGGCGCGAGAGTCACGTAGCCGCGCCGAGTCAATTCCAAGGCGTAGTGAAGACTGGGGCGATCAGCCAATCCGACAGGTTGATCCTTCCCGGGAGTCGTCGTTTGATGGAGGCAGAGAACGGCTGGAAGCGAATGACGCTCCGCTGGGGCAACGGTCTTCGGGAGGAGCAGCCAAGCGGTGACGCGCTGATCGGATCGATCGGTATGGTAGGCGATTTTGCGACGAATGTAGTCATCTTCAACAATCTCTTCGAGCACCTCGACGTCCAGGGGCTGGGCAATGGCTGGTCGTGGAAACGTCCCCATGACTTCCTCGACGGCAGCGACGATTTGTTTGCGCCGCTGGTCCCAGTCCGCCGGCGCCTTGATCGCGACGCGCTGACCGGCGTCGTCAATCAGGTAGGTCAGATCGAGACGATCGCCGTACCTGGAATTCGAGCGATCGATAGCGTTGGTTTCTTCGCTGAACGTGAGCGTGCCGAAGCGATGCGGCGCGTGGAAGGCGGGCGTCGGCGAGTCGACGGCGGACCACTGACTGTACTGCTGATTCACCTCTCCGCCATGTCGATTGAAGTTAGCCCGCCACTCAGTTCCTTCCTCTGGCGGATACTCCGCCATAAACTCCCGAAAGTTAGCGAGCGGGATCACTGTTTCCGTGACCCAGCAGCGATCCTCGTCAGAGTCGTCGTTGACCGTGCCTTCCGTCTGGCCTTTGACCTGAACGCCATCGGCGTTCCATTCCACGCGGCCTCCTTCCGCGCCGTTGGGCCGGTGTCCGTCGACGTAGCCGCCCAGAACGTTCCACTCGACGTTGAAGTACCGCTTTGGCAGCGAAGCGTCTGGCGAAACCATGATCTCGATGCAATCGTCCTGCGCGACTGCGCCGTCATGCTCGGCGGCGCGGGCCGCGATATGACGATCGTCGCAGACGCAGCCGATGTACAGGTTCTCGGCGTCCCAGAGTAGTTTGACGACTGAGTTCTCGCGGGCTCCCTCCTTGAACCACGGAAATTGGAATTCGCCAATCGACGTTGCGTTACGCCAGTCTGCTTCGTCGAGGCGCCCGTCAATCACAATCGGTTGGGATGCGCGGTAGATGACAGAACTTGGCAGAGCTCCACGCTCTGCCGCTATGCTGGCTGCTTGCGAACTGCAGATGATGCATAGCACCCTCAGCAGCGTGCCAATCCGCATCGCAAGTATTGTGCGGAGACGCATCATTCCAAGCCGTAAGCCTCATCAAGTTCGACGCCGAGCAGGAATTCGTCGGCATCCGCTGTCGAGCCGGCCCAGGCGTGCCAATCCTCTAAAGCCGCATCGGAAATCGCGTGCGTCTTCGTGTTAGGGGACGGAATGACGCCCTCTGCACGATCGCTATCAGTGCCGCCAACAGATTTCATCTTTCGCTGCGTCTGGACGAGGAATTCGTCGAAAACAAGCGCCAGCGGAGACTCGTTTTGCTCTGACTCTCCAGGGGCTAATTGCAGCCCTACTAGTCCTTGGAGCCAGCTGACGTTCGCCGTAGTCGGCATCCTTAGCGACTCTTGGGCCACAGGGATGCTTTCATTCGACTCAATGACGTCACTTGCAACTGTTATGCTCAGCGCTGACGACGCCAACGCCGCTGCGGGTGTGCCAATGCCGTACACCATCCCGCTTGTCGAAACGACGACGATCTCCAGCAGGCCGTCGCCATTGGCATCGGCCAGAACGGGCGAACCGAGATATCCATTATCTGGCGTGAAGGTCCATTCGATGGATCCAGATGTGCCGCCGGGATTGGCGCCGACGACATAGAGCGTGCCGTTGATGGCGAAAATCGACTCGACTCGGCCGTCATTGTCGACGTCCCCGGAGATCGAAAGCGTCGGCGTATCGGTATAGGCGCCGCCGACCGGTGCATGGGCCCGTCCAGGCAAGTTGACCGTCCACAGTAGTGCGCCAGTCTTGGCGTCATAGGCATGAAACCGCGATTGAGTGTCGACCCCCGGCGCCGAAGGATGCCCCACGCTGAGCAGATCAAGGTCTCCGTCGCCGTCGACGTCGCCGACCCCTTGGATAAACCCTGGCGTGTTGTCATAGATGAATGGCGTGTGCCAGACGTCCACCCCCGATTTTGTCATCAGGCCAAGCTGCGAGTATCCCCCCGCGAACAGAATCGAATCTGTTTGGTTGTTCATGAAGTCGGCGACGATGGGAGTGCCGTAGAGCGGAGATCCGCCGGCAAAAACGCCCCCATTGTAAATCGAGCGATCGATCAGATTGTCACCGTCGCCGTCGACGACGTAGAACATATCGGGATGCACATTGACGGCCTCATCAAGGCCGTCTCCATCCCAGTCGTACACGACCATCTGCGCTTCGCCGGCGTTTCGCAGCACGGGGCTGCTCCCGACGGAGTTACCATAGGAGCGAGTCCACACGAGCGATCCGTTGCGGCCGTCGAGCAACTGAAACTCGCCTGTGCCGCCGCTGCCGCGCATCAATTGCACGAGGACGTCTTCGTACTCCGTGCTGCGGAAATGGCCGGTGCGCCATAGCGTTAGTCCCGGCTGATTCCACTGGCGCGTCCCTCCCGGCACATCGAAATCATGCGTCCATACGGCCGTACCGTTGGACGCAGCAGCCACTAACCTGGCCTGTCCAGCCGGTCCTTCGGCGGCGAATAGCGTTTCCAGCTTGCCGTCGCCGTTCACGTCTGCGAGCGCGGCGCCGCTGTATTCATGCTGGCCTTGAAATTGCGTCGCTCCCGTAAAGCCGCCAATCCCTGGTTGGCTCCAAACTCGATCGACGGAGCCGTCCAGATTGGGTTGCAGCGCAACCATCGACTGCGAGCCGCCTTGGACGACAACCGTCGGCGCGCTTGTGGGACCATCGAGTCGCCCCACAACGACGCTTGAACGCGGCGGCGCTCCCTTTTGCGAGGTAACTGGATTGCCGAAGAAGCCGGTCAACTCGACGGCGTTGGGTGCGCGGGCGCCGACGTGAGTCCGCCATGATTCCAAGTCGCCGGCGTCTACCACGCCGTTGCCGTTGCCGTCGGCGCCGGCGCCCGGGACGACCGAAAGTCCCAGTTGGCGCTGCCAGCTGAGGAAGTCGTTGCCGTCGACGACGCCGCTACCGTCATAGTCTCCAGTGGCCAGTCCGGCAGTTCCGAGAAACTCCGTGGAGAACAAGACGCTCGCCTGCCCGGAAGAGGCTTGCCTCACGGCCGTAACGCTCAAGTTAACCCCAGTTGCCCCGCCGATCGCCGTCGCTCCGCCTGTTCCGGTAAGTTGCCACGCCGTGATCTCCGTCGTCGCGGCCTGCGCGTCGAGTGACCGACGAGTGAAGAACGTCTCGGGCTGACCGGCGGCCAATCGTCCCGTGAGCAAATCGCTTTTGCCGGTCGAGGTTGCGCTGTTGACGTTGAGCGGAAAATCAGCCAAGTCTGCGCGGACGAACGCAGCATCTGGCTGGCTCCAGAGCGTGGCAAATCCAGCTCCGGTCCAATCCAGAATTTGGACCGTCGATGCCGCCGGTATCAACGCTCCGTCAGTCGCTTGGACGAACAGTTCAAAATCGCCGTCGCCGTTGACGTCTCTCGCACCCTCAATCACGCGATCAATCAGATTGTACAGGATCGCGCCATTGGCCGAATCGAACACGAGGAGGTGCCAACGCTGATCACCGGTCTCGTTATAAATGGAGGTGATGATCTCCGGTCGACCATCCCCCGTGACGTCGCGGACGGGGAACGCCATGGGGCGGTGGCTGGTTTGCTTGCCTGCGAGTCGCGGGTCGAAGACGTGAGTCCATAGCTGGACGAGGTTGCCGCTGCCGTTCCAGCCCATCACGCTAATGTAGTCCTGGAAATCGCCGATCACGACGAGTTCCTGCCGCGCGTCGCCAGTTAGGTTATAAGCTCCGAGCCAGCCATACCCGCGCCCCGACTCATTGGCAGCAGGCTTGTAGACGCCAGTCCGCTCCAGAGCGCCGGTATTGATGTTAAGGATATAGAGGCTGGTCCACGGCACGACCGCCACTTCATTGACGCCGTCGTTGTCAAAATCCCCAACCGTCAGATTAGGGATGCCAAACATCGATGGAATCTGGGCCGATTGCCACTGCTGAACCCAGGCGCCGTTCTGAAAGACGGAGAGTCGAATCACTCCCTGACCGAAGGTCGGATCGAAGACCTCGCCCTCGATCTTTTCCATCAGCCCGTTGCCCGGGATGAAATCACCCACGCGACGGATTGACGATGTCGCCTGCGCGACGAGCGTCCCGTTCCCAGCTAGATCAAAATAGGGCCCGCCGATGCCCCACGACGCAGTCTCGGCGGCCGACATGGCAAGCGTCGCCGTTGGGATTGGGACGACGTCGGCGCCGCTTGCGGGAGCAGCCGCGACCAGAGCGGACTGTGAGCCAATATACTCCGACCACAGAATTTCAGGAGATGCCAATACATTTTGCGCTACAGTCGCCTCGCCCGTCAGGCGCTTGTTGCCGCGATGCTGATACCATTGCAAGAGGTCCGTCGGTTCGCCGCTGGGAGGCGTCCAGGGTTCAGGCGATGCTGCGGCGTTGACGACGGTGATGTTATCGACGTAGACCGGCGCCGAACTCGCTGGGTAGGCGCCGAAAAACCCCATCATATTGACGCCGGTAGCGCCCGCTCGCCACGGCCGGTTGGGACTCCCGCCGGCGTTGACGAGCGTCCCATTGACTGTCAGCCGATACGTCTGCGTCGCTCCATCTAAATCGTACCGCAGGTGCAGCAGCGAGTTTGGCGTGATCGACGCGAGAAACGTTCCTGTATTGTCGTCGAGGATAAATCCCTGAGGCGCGCCAGGATTAATGCGAAAGCTGTTCCAGATAGTCGTATCGTTGACGGTCGTCGGGGCCGTGCGCCCAGCGCCGCCGTAGCCCAACCGGAAATCGAGAAACGTCCAATCCCTGGAGCCCGCCGGCGGCAAGTATACGTCGAACTCAACTGTGCCCGTTTGAAAGGCGTGCGGGTCGTCCGAGAATTCTGAGCGCCAGCTAACGATCGGCTGTGCGGCGCCGACGTCGTCAATTACGAGGGATTTGTTGGCGGCGCCGCCGAAGGGCGCGGAGTAAGCGCCGCCCGGGCCAGCCACCTGAATAAATGACTCCGGCCCAACAGCATTCCAAAACTGATCAGCGCTGTTCGGTTGAGCGCCGACGACATCGTCTTGAAAGTCCTCGCTCAGAATCGTGACGCTCAGCGCGAGACGAGACTCAAGCAACTCAAACTGGCTGGGTCGTGAGCGCGACGACTCTCGGCATGCGGTTCGACGAGTCGCTTGATCTGCGTTCTTGGGAAACATGCGAAACTGCTACTACTAATACTATTGAGGCGGCCGTTGTGATGAGCGTTAAGCAGCGAGAACCAGTGCGCGGCGGCGCCTGCAAGCAGCCGAGATTGCCGTGAGAACAAATACCGTCGGCAGCGCCAACGCTGGTTCGGGCACGACTGAGCTCGTCGGCCGTGCCGCAGGGCTGCCGAAACCCTCTCGCCAAACGGCCAAGTCGCCGGCGCCGATCTGCCCATCGCCATCGCCATCGGCGCCAGTTCCAGCCGCCGGCATTTCGGCAAACGTCCGTTGCCAGACAAGAAAGTCAGCTCCATCGACGGCCAGGTCGCCGTTGTAATCGCCATTTCCCAAGGGCGGCAGGTCGTTGTTGATGACTACCAAGTTGTCGATATAAGCGTTCGACGCGCCGCCCGAGAAAAAAGCGCTGGCATCGGAGTAGAACGCGAGAATATTAATGCCCGGCGCCCCCGGAACCCAATAGTTTGACGACTCGCCGGTTTGCGACCACGTGATCGGAGCACCGTTGATCTTGATTCCGTAACGCTCGGTCGTCGGCGTGCCGTCGCCATCGTCAATCTCAATGGCGACGTGAAATGGTCGATCGGGACCGAAGAGGTCGTCGCTCCCGTCAGTAAACGTCGGCTCGAATCCGATCGAATAGCGTCCGCCGGCGTCGACGATCTGGTCTCTCGGTTCGGGCTCGCCGAAAATGTTCTGAATGCGAAAGTTGGGCCACACCGTCACGTCGCCGACCGACGTAACTTCCGATCGATCGGGACCGCCAAAGCCAGCCCGTACCTCAAAAAACGACCAGAACTTTCCACCCGGCGCTCCCAAGACTGGAAGCGGCTTCTCCATCCAAGCGTCAAACTCAATGACGCCATTACGGAACGCGGTCGGATCGTCGCCGAAAATCGAAGTCCACGCAATTCGCGACTGCGTGGCGCTATTGGGATTGTGAATCACCAGACTTTGGTTCCCGGGACCAAACGGGTCGGCAAAGGCTCCACCGGTGACAACAATCCGGGCAGGTTCGGTCGCCGGATTGACGAAAGAAACGTAACCAACTTGGTAGTGGTCGGCGCTGGCCGGTTGGGCGTCAGGCTGATCGCTTTCGAAGTCTTCGCGAAGGATCACCCTGGCGCCTGCGGCACGGTTTGTATCGAGCAGTCCCGCCGAACATGACGTGAATGCGAATAGAGCTGCCAACAGACTCCCGAACTTACTGCCCAAGAGGCTCGTTCGTTTGTTCATTTCAACAGGCTCCGGGTCCTCATACGGCCGAGCGATTCCAAATCATTGCCATCAGGGCAGAGAACGTAGGTCGCCAGTCGTTAGCCGAGCGATCTCGCCGCGAGCATCATTCGACGACGAGCTGCGACGTAAAATGCCGAACCGAGCAACGACATGCAAACTCCAGTCGGCTCAGGGATCGACGAAATCGCCGCGGTTGCAGCGCCTGCGCCAAAGTTCGTTTGCCAGATGCTAAGATCAGCGGCGTCGACGACGCCGTTGCCGTTGCCATCGGCGCTGGTTCCCGGCGTGACCGCGGCGCCCAGTAGCGACTGCCACAGCAGAAAGTCGGCTCCGTCGACGCGAGAGTCGCCGTTGTAGTCTCCATTGCCTAGCGGGGAGAGGTCGTCGTTGATCACGACGAGATTGTCCATATAAACGTTGGTAGCCCCTCCCGAGAAGAACGCGCTGGCGTCCGTCAGGAACGACACCACGTTCACGCCAGGCGCGCCTGGCGCCCAGGGGTGCTCCATCGCCCCGTCCTGCAGCCAAGTGATCGGCGTGTCGTTGATGTAGAAGGTCGACGTTTCGTTGCCGACGGTCCCATCGAAGACGATCTTTACATGAAACGACAGATCTGGGCCCATCAGCCCCGGCGAGGGATCGGTGTACGTCGTTTGCAGCCCCACGGTGAATTGAGCCCCGGCATCGACGACGCTCTCCACCGGCTCGGGTACGCCAAACACGTTCTGGATGCGAATGTTGTTCCAGACAGTTACGTCCCCGTTCGTCGAAACTCCCGATCGCTCGGCGCCGCCATAGCCGATGCGAGCGTCAAGGAATGACCAAAATTTTCCCCCAGGAGCGCCAAGCTGCGGGAGGGGCTTCGCCATCCAGAGATCAAACTCGATCGAGCCATTGCGGAATCCGGCGGGGTCGTCATCGAAAATTGACGTCCAAGTGATTGCCATCTGGGCGGCGCTGTTCGGGTTATGGAACACCAGACTTTGATTATCAACGGCGAACGGATCGGGGAAGGCCCCGCCCGAAACGGCGATTTTCGCTGGTTCCGTATTTGGATTCACGAAGCCGACGACGCTGCGGGCGTAGAAGTCGGCGCTTGCCGGCAACGTGTCTGGGAGGTCGCTCTCAAAGTTCTCGGATAGAATCACTCTGGCCCCATGGGCAGTCGGAGCAAGAACCAAGGTTCCCAAGAGAACCGCCAACGGGGCAAGAAGTGAGCTGACTCGCCGCTGGTAATCAACGTGTTCCACGATGTGCGCTCCTGACTTCAATTCGGCCGACACTTGTAACAACGGAAGAAAACCTCGCGGAACTGGCCGTGCAATCGACCAGTCCCGCGAGCAACTGGTGAGGTTACCGACGACGCCGGCGCCCGACGGCTGCAAATGCCGCCAGCGCCGTTGCCCCCAAACCGAGCGTTGCCGGCTCTGGCGTCGCGGTCACCTTCAAGTTGTCGAGGTAGAAGGGATTGTTCGTAAGAAAGTTAGGCCCGAACGCTGAACCGATGGCGAGCACGTTAAAGCCTTTTCCGGCGCCCGTCGCGCGCCACGGAACGAACTTCGATCCATCCTTTTCCACATAGTTGCCATCGACCTGCAGCGTGTAGGTCTCATTCGGCAAAACGGTGTACTTCACTGAGTGCACCGTGTCGGGAAGGATCGGATGACCGTTTGACGGACCAAACGCGTTATCGAAGAAGTAGTAGCCAACGCCGTCCTGAACGCGAAAGTTACCATACACGATCGTATCGCCGGCAGTATTCGGAAACGCCGTGTTAAATCCGATCCGCAGGTCGACGTAGGTCCAAAATTTTTGATCGACGCCGTTGACGACGTCATTGTTCAGATACAAGTCGAACTCGAGCGTACCTTCACGGTAGGTATTGCCCGGCTGCCCCAGTTCGTTGTTCCAAACGGCGAACGGCCAGACGTTCGGATTGGCGGAACCGCCATTGAAGTTGTCGAACACCAGGCTGTGGTTGCCGGACGGTCCGAACGGTTCGGTGTAACTGCTGCCGGGCCCCACCACTTCCATGTCGGAACCGGGGCCGTTGGCGCCTAAAGCGATGTCGATTGTGTTGGCAATCGTGCCAACTGCGTCATCGTCAAAGTTCTCGTCCAGCAGGACTGCTGCTCGGCTCAGAGGGGCGAGCGTGATCGCCAAGGCGGTAGCACACAGTAGAAGAGCAACACGATTCAATCTCATTGGGCTAACCTCTTCCGGACGATGCCGAAATCAAAGGAATGGGCAGCCTCAACGGTTTGTTGAGGCGACAACATGGCCCTTCGCCAATCATGCGAAGGCGCCGGCGTTACCAAACTCAGTCTTATAAAAAGACTATGCCCGCCAATCACGAAGATTTGGCAAGCTGGTAGTAGCCGCTTCTCTGATGCCGCCGTCTGAAGATTCGACGAGTCATTCCACTCGTCGCCCTGCCCTCCTTTCCTGCCTGCTAAGTGTTATGTTCGAGTAACCGTGCATTCACTTTACGGCAGTTTATCGGTAAACCGCCCAATGTCAAATCTTTTCTGCAAAGTTTCGCGACAATTCCTGGTGAGCATAAATTGCCGACAAATGCTCGCCATTTCGGGAAATCCTGAGGGGCATGGCCGGCTTTTGCCAGAGGGACTGAGCGGGTGCCATGCCGTAAAGAAGCAGGTTGTCGTGGCCGGCCTATCGCCCAAAGTGAATGCAATATCCATGAATGTCATGCGGTCACGTTAGGACCGATCAACGCTACGCTTAACACGTCACTTTCGGACCAGAGCTCACGAGCGAGCGTCAACCGAGCGGTAAATGGCTAGTCGGCTCTGCCGTCTTGCTGGGCGAGCGACCTTCTTGCAGGACACAGGCTGGTGGCCCGTGCTTTAGCGCGTACCCAGAGTTCGCCCCAAGCAATGCGATCAGGTCCAGCCGCGACGACCCAGGCAACGCGAGTTGCGAGAAGAAAACCAACGAGCGTTATGAGTTGCGGCGCATCGTCGGCCAACTGCAGCGCTCGTGCCGCACTGAGGGCGCCCAATAGCGCTGCGATGCCGAGGGACCATCGATCACGCATCGCGACCACGGCCCCCGCCATGGCGACGAATATCGAGATCGATGCGAACGCAGTCATCCAACATACCGGGCACATCGCTGCTCTCCTGCACCTACGGATTCGACTTGAAGCGTTGGCATACGCGATCAGTGGCAGCACGAAGTCTTTTCCACGGCGGCGGATGGCGGGAGATCATTGGCGGGATTGTGGCGAAAGAAGCCTGCCGGCTTTAAGAGAAAGCCGATGTAGGCTGCCGGCATTACCGGATAATCTTCGGGCCGCGGCAGATGCGTATGACCGAAGGTGTACCAAACGACGATGTCCTGGTCGTCTACTCCGCGATCCTGCTGCGTCCAACGGATCAACCCGTCGCCGCCCTCGCTTTGATTGGGATACTCGCCGGCGGCATAACGCTCGTCGGGGCGATAGGGCGTCACCCACACGTGATTCTCAACGAATCCGGCCCGACGGCGCCATGACGAGTTAGGCGACGCATACGGACTCGCATTGTCGCCCGGAAGAAAGCGATACCCAACGGGCTGCCCGACGTGGTTCAGCTCACGGCGGTTGACGATCTTCCACGTGCGAGCGGACTCCAGGTTCAAGTTGGCTCGCGCTTGCTGCTCCGACTGTAGCCGTGTCGCTTTGCAATAGAAGGCGTTCTCAAACGGGTTGTCGTCATCAATCGTTGAGGGCACGACGTCAAGTTGATCGACGGAATTTGATGGACCGTCGAGATCAAAGTCGAGTCGCACGTTGAAGAAGTGCTGATGATTGGGAGCGTACAATCGAGGAGCCACGAGAGAGCCGAACGCCGGCGCGTCCTCCGCAGGCGACGTTCCCAGAGACAAGATTCCGGTCAGCTTGATTTCGAACTGAATATTGCCGTCTTGGTATAGGTACCAGAAGAAGCCGTACTCGTAGTTCTCGACCGTCGAGACGGATGAGATGACCAACCTTCGCGAGCGACGGACCTCCGGTTTGTTCAACCGGCGATCCGTGTGTTTCCACAGGATTCCAAAGTCCTCTTCGTGCATACAAACGGCGTTTTCTACGGTGAGTAACTCGCCTCGACTCGTCGTGAGGTGGGCGTCAAAGTAGCGAATGAGCCCCAGGCAATCGCATCCCAGCGTCAGGCTGTTGGCGCACATGCCCATGCCGTACTCGCCGACGTCGAAAGCGTTCTTTCGCCGTTGAGTCGGACTTGGATCGCCGTAAGGCACGACCATCTCTGTCAGCGACGCGCGGTAGAGAATTGATCGCTCGCGGTCGCCGTCGAGGTAGCGCAGGTGGTGCAGGGTGAGTCCCTCGCGTGCGCTGAAGCCGATGACGAACTTCCAGCGCTGCCACTCCACTTGATTCCCTTGGACCGCAAAGCTCGGGCCATCGGGCTGAACGATCTGCAGCGGACGAATGTCATCGCGTTGCGGTGAGACTCGATTGGATGCGTAATTGCAAGATTCTGGCGGAAGCGGCCAGATTCCGTACTCCTCAATACGGATCACCTCCATCCGGTTCAGGTCGACGACCGGTCGAATGCCTTCAATTGGTCGAGCGTAACCATTGTCTGTCGGGTCGCTCCGCAGGAAGCAGAGCGGACGGGCGAGTCGGCAGGCGCCTTCTTCCGACGCGCCGTAGTTCCCGGCGCTCCAGATGTCGACCATGACGAGATTTACGTCTTCAGTCCCGCAATGGCGGAGAAGCGCCGCACGAAACTCAGGGCTTGCCAGGACCGCCTGCTCGCACTCGATTTGCTCGTCGACGGTCATCGTCGGCTGAACATCCGGAACATGCCGCCATGTCGTCACTTGTCCTTCGGTAATCGAGACGACGGCTTCATAACACGCATTCTGCGCATTGTCGAAAAGCACGGCCTCTGCCTCTCGGGGCGGCAGCGGATGATCTGCGGGGGCGTGGACGAAGTGTTTCGCCGGCTCTCGCAGACTGACCGACACAAAGCGAGTGGTAGGCGTCACTCGACCGGAATCACGCAATATCTTAACTGCGGTCACAACCTCCGCAGCGCTCAGCGGTTCGAGTGGATGACGAAGTGCGTGTGACATGATTGGCGGACCTTTGTTGCAGGCATGAAGTAGAAATCGACGTATCGCCGAGGAAAAGTCAGCCTCGCGATCCGCCTAGCGAGGCCGACTGTCGACGAAGTGCATGTGGGGGCGCGAGCTATGTCATCTTTCGAACCGGTTGCGCATTAGAGGCATGATGCTAGTCCGGCAGGCCAAGCTGCTGGGAGTCGGTGGACGCCGTGTCGTGGTATAAACAGTTCAGCGAGCCGTGGCAAGAATTCGTCGTTCGCATCAGGCGTAAACTGCGGGGAGTTGAGTTCGGCGCCGTTGATTGTCGGCAAGTAAGCGCCGACGGCCGCAGCGTGGATCAACGCAACGCCGGGGTTCGTTAAGTCCTGTAGCGACAGCAGCATGCCGTGGTCGTGGGCCCATGCCGCGGCGGCGAGCAGCATGCTGTGCCCTTTGCACGTTTTCAGCGCTACGCCGCTCCAGCCCTGCGCCTGCGCTTCGGGGAGAATCTCCAAATCCGTGAGGCCTTCGTCTAGCAAGACCGGTTTCCTAGCGGTTACCGATCGCCAATCAAAACGGTCAACGACGATATCGCGGCCCGTCGGTTGCTCCAGGTAGGCGAGTGCTGCAAATGCCGCTGCGTCGTTCGCCTCAAGACGATCGAGATACTCCACGACGCTGGAAAGATCCGGATTGGCCTCATTGCTATCGACGGTGATCGTCGGCGGCGCATCGAGGAGCCGCGTTGCGAATTGGAAAACCTCGATGGTTCGCGCTACATCGGCGACAGGGTCGCTGCCCGTAATCTTCAGCTTAAGCGAACGATAGCCATGTTTTTTGATGGCCGGTTCAAGGCTATCGGCCAGGTCATCGTATTTGCCAACAACCCACCACGCAGGCAACTCGCGCCTGGGCTTTTGCATAAGCCTCGCAATGGAGGAGGCGCCCCCCTGGGGAAAGTAGCGATCTAGCAGCGGCAGCGGAGTCGGCTCGTCGTAAAAGGAGAACGCGGAGAGTTCGACGGCGGCGCCGACCGCGTCGTGCACCGCAGCGTCGAACGGGCTGATGCACATCGCGCGCGCCAACGACGGCGGATCTTCGGCAATATCGAGATCGTGGCACGCCCACTGGTGAAGCTGCAGGCCGAACTCCAAGGGGTGGAGCCGATCGTTGCCTGCTAACCTTGGCAACTCGCGGGCAGCGGTCTCGCATAGCCGCCGCAGGACGACGTCGCGCTGTTCGTGCGAGAGGGCCGGATCGGGCCACGCCCAAAGATCGCTCAAATACATCGATCCCTGGCCCACTCCAAGTCGCCCGCCGGTCGTCTCGACCGTCACAGTCACTCGGGCCTCGGTTATTTCGCGAATAGCGCCCGTGCTCAGTTGAAGCGGCGTGGCGAGGCGACGTGGAATAAATTCGGTCTCGGCCGAGCAAACGCGTGCAGCAAGCCGAGACGTCGTGGCTGAAGTCATCCGCTTTACTTTACGGGAATGAGGATTGAGAGAAGAACGGCAGGCCCTGATACATCGCACCTCAGTCCGATAACCAAGCGGCCAGATGCTTGCGTACGAACTCGTCGTCGGAAAGGTCGGGGTACTGCCTGCTAACTCGGTCGATCTCAGCTGCCTGGCCTGGACTTAGGCGTTCGTCATCATCCAGGCACCAGTTCCCTGCTAGGAGGCCTTGCCGGCGCAAAATCTCATGAATCCCGGGAACGCAGCCCTTGAATCGGTTTGCCGCGTCAAAGATGGCGCTGTTCGCGTCGGTGAGGCTGGCCGCCAGACTGAGAAGTTCAGCGGGCAGCAGAGCGTCGCCGCCAACTTCCTGGCAACGCCGGTGAAGGTTGACCGCTTGCGACGTCCAAACGGCCCACTGGCCGAGGAGGCCGCCGACGAAGCGCAGCGAATTTTCGCCGAAGTCGAATGCAGTTAGCAGATCGATTAGGATACTGTCATCGTTGCCGGTGTAGAGGGCGATGTCACGGCGACCGCTGTCGGCGACCGCCCTCACGACGTCAAGCGTCCGGTAGCGATCGAAGGCCGCGACCTTGATCGCGTAGGCGTTTTCCAACTCGCAGAATCGACGCCAGAACCCATAAGGAAGCTCGATTCCACCGACGGCTGGCTGCAAATAGAAGCCAAAAATTCCCAACTGCTCGCCAATGAGGCGACAATGATCGATCATCGATTCAATGTCGCAGCGCCCGAGCGACGTTAAGTTCACCAAACCGAATTGGTAGCCAAGCTGCGCCGCTAGCTCAGCCTCGCTGACCGCTTGCGCCGTCTCGCCGCAAATGCCCGCGACTCGCACTAGCTTGCCGCTCCCGCTCGATTCGAAGCGGTCGAATTCCTCCTGAGCTAGTCGCCACACCGGTTCCAGAAGTCCGCAGCGAGGATCGTGAATCTTGAACTGCGTCGTGTGGACGCCCACCGCTAAGCCGCCTGCGCCGGCTGCAAGATAATAGCGACTTAACGCCCGTTGCCGACGCTCGTCGAGGCGTCGATGGCTGTCGAGCGCCAACGGATGAGCCGGTATGACGCACCCTTGACGTAGCGTCGCAGCGCTCTCGGCGCGCCGGCCGACGGACGTCATTGGTCGGATGAGGTCAGAATTTGCCATCGATCACGTCAAAATGTGTGGGACGATTTAAGGTCTCGCCGCCGCGGCTGACCCACTCGGCCGTCCAGTGAATCAGCTCTTCCGACGTGACCCTCAAAGGCCCCAGCGTGTTCAGCGTTCGCCCCGCATCGCTCAGCAATGCGGTGGAGGTCTCTTGGCCAACGAATCTAACGTTGCGGTTCATCAGTCGGCCGAACTCTTCGCAGACGCTGCGGGTGGAAATGACGTCGGGGCCTGTCAGATTGAGGACTCGGGATGGCGTCGCCGTCAAATCAAAACAAGCCAGCGCCATGGCGTTGGCGTCCCCTTGCCAGATGCAGTTGAAGTAGCCCATCTCCAGTGAGATCTGCTCGTTTCGAAATACCTTTGTCGCCAAGTCCACCAGGACGCCGTAGCGCAAATCAACGGCATAGTTTAGCCGGACAATCGCTGTCGGAGTCTGGTGAGCATCGCTGAAAAACGCGATGACTCGCTCGCGACCCACCGCGCTCATGGCGTATTCCCCAACCGGGCGCAATTCATCAGTCTCGACGGACCCCCGACCTGCGGCGTCGGTCATTCCGTAAACATTCCCGGTCGAGAACGCCACGATGCGGCTGCCCCGGAACCGGTTCATCACGGCGCCCGGCAAATAGGCGTTCGTCGCCCAAGCCGCCCCAGGCGAGCCGGTGGCGCCAAACTTAAATCCCGCCATGAACATCACATTTTCGCAGTCGGGCAGAGTCCGGAGGAACTGCGGGTCGAGCAGGTCGCCGCTGAGCGTGACGACCCCAACGTCACTTAATTGACGGCGAGCTTGTTCATCGCTGAAGCGACTGACGGCGATCACGCGACAATGGCGCTGCGACGCATCGGCCGCGCGCCGCGCCATCCGCACCAGCGAGGGCCCCATCTTGCCGCCGGCCCCTAAGACCAAGAGGTCGCCAGACATGCGCTGAAACGTCGAACTCGTCCGGTCTGATGGATCGCTTAACCGCGATTCCAGCGCCGGTACGTCCGCCGGCGCCCTCTCGGTCCTAATCGCTGGTACCGTCAAGAAATGGCTCCGCAGCTCGAACGGTCGGCGTCATGACCGCAGCCAATGTGAATGCAGTTATTCGTCTTCAAGCGGCAACTTACGAGGAAAGTTCGCTAAAATCAATGGAGTAGCCGGAAAATCGTTGCAATCTAAATTCACTATTTGTATATTCCGACGCGGGCGGAGGTCTGCAGAGCATTGCAGCGGTTTGTTAGTAAGCAACGCGATTGTCTAGCAATACCCAGGAGCGCCGATGAGTAGTTCCTCTCCTCGCCCGACCTCGCCGCAGGCGGGACGACGTGATCTCATGGGCGCCGCTGTGTGCGGCGCCGCCGGCGTCCTGGCGATGACTGGGCGCTCGACATTCGCGGAAGTCCCGACCACTGAGCCTGCTGCAGACGGCCCCGTTGGCGCGTCGTTTTCAAAAAAGGCGCTGCGCCCCGCCGGCGCTCCGTCGGCCGACGTCGGCTACTCGCCCGCAATTTTGGCGCAAGGTCAAAAGTTGCTATTCATCTCGGGACAGGGCCCCGCTGACCTGCAGGCCGACATGGAGACTCAAATTCGTCAGACGTTTGATCGCATTGGTCTGCTGCTTGAAGCGGCCGGCGCTACCTTCGCAAATGTCGTCATTATTCGATCGTACTGGGTCCACATGCTGCGCGACGTGGAGATCTTTCGCAAGGTTCGTAAGGATTACCTCGTCGAGCCCTACCCTGCGTCAACTGCGGTCGGCACGCCCGAATTAGCCATTCCTGGTTTGGAACTCGAAATCGAGGCCGTAGCTGTCCTGTGAGGCGGCCGCCGTCTATGTTCGACATGTTCGCTACGATCTAAGGCCGCCACTGGCCTGGCTCGACCCCTCTGTCCGGCGACCCAATGACTGCTCCAAAGGGAGTTACCCGCCGTCGATTCGTACAAGCGTCGGTCGCCCTGGCCGGGATGGCAGCGGCGTCCAAGCTGCACTCAGCGCAGGAACCTGCCGGCGAAGGACTGTTCGACGTCCATCTGCATCTCTCTCAAGCATGGTATGGCGCGGATCATGGTCCGATTGACGCTCGCCAGTTGCTCGCCTGGATGGACGCCCATGATGTAGCGCACGCCGCGGTCTTGCCGCTGGTATCCCCGGAAGCGTTCTGGTATCCCGTCACAACAGAGTTCGTCCTGTCCGAAACCCGCGCGCACCGCGATCGATTGTTCCCCTTCTGCGCCGTCGATCCCCGTACGCTCGCCACTCACCTGCCGCAGCGGAAAGACGTCGTCGACCTACTGAAGCGATACCAAGACGCCGGCGCCGTCGGCTTCGGCGAACACAAACCGAATTTACCCATTGATGATCCGCTTAATATGCGTCTCTACGAGGCGTGCAGCGACGTCGGCCTGCCGCTCCTCTTTCATCTCGACAATCTCGCGAACGTCGATGAACCAGGGCTGCCCGGATTGGCTCGCGCCCTTGCGGCGTTCCCCGATCTCACGTTCATCGGGCATGGCAAAGGTTGGTGGGCGTCTATTTCAGGCGGACTGACAAAAGCAGATCTTCATGTGGGATATCCGCGCGGCGCCGTCATCTCCGGAGGCGCCGTCGACCAGCTTATGGATCGCTATCCAAATATTTACGGCGATCTTTCCTCCAGCGGGGCGCACGCTTTGACGCGGGCCCCTGCCTTCGGTCGCGATTTTATCCGCCGTCGGGCTGACCGCTTGCTGTTCGGCACCGACTACTACGACCTGACTCAGCAAGCGTTTCCGCAGTTCTCGTTGTTTGACGAATTAGAAGTTGACCCCGACGTGCGCCGAAAAATTGGCGGTGCGAATGCCCGACGTCTGTTGGGATAGTCACCCTACCTCACAACCTCCTTCACGAGACGCCGCCATGCCCGGACGACAACGTTTTGCTAATCGCCGTGAGTTCCTCGCAGCCACGCTAGCCGGAACTGCCGCGGTGGCGCTACGCGGCTCCGCGACGGCAAGCGAGGCAGCGCCCCCATTTCCAACCTACGAAAAAGCCCAAATCGCCATCACGCTCGATCTGGAGATGGCCCGTAATTTTCCCAATTGGGGCGACACCCATTGGGACTACGAGAAAGGGAATCTGAATCAAGCCGCTAAAGACTACACAGTGGCCGCATGCAACCGAGTGAAGGCGCGAGGCGGACGAATTCATACGTTCGTCGTTGGACAGGTTTTTGAACAAGAAAACGTCGAATGGCTCAAACAGATCGCGGCAGACGGTCACCCCATCGGCAATCACACGTACGATCACATTTACTTGCTGGCCCATTCGCCGGCAGAGCTACAATATCGTTTCTCACGCGCGCCATGGCTCATCGGCGGCCGCGAACTCCCCGACGTCATTCGCGAGAATATCGCGCTGACGAACATAGCGCTGAAGGAACGCATCGGCGTGAAGACCAACGGGTTCCGTACCCCCGGCGGCTTCGCAACGGGCTTGGAGAACCGTGAAGACATTCAGAATATTCTGCTGGGATTAGGATTCGACTGGGTCAGTTGCCGTTATCCGGCCCACGCCGGCATGGAAGACCTGTACGGCAGCGGGCGAAAACCGTCGCAGTTGGCGTTCGACGAGATTCTGCGCGCACAGGCAGATTCGCAGCCGTTGCGATACTCCACGGGGCTAATTGACGTCCCCATGAGCCCCGTGAGCGATATCGGCGCGTTTCGCACCGGCCGCTGGGAGCTTGAATCGTTCCTAGAGGCCGTCGAAATGGGCGTCAACTGGGCGATAGAGAATAAAGCGGCGTTCGATTTTCTAGCCCATCCATCCTGCTTGGGGGTCGTTGACGGCAACTTCCGCGCGATTGACTTGATTTGCGACCTCGTCGCGAAGTCACCCGAAAAGGCTGAGCTAGTGACGCTCGACGCCATCGTCGCCAAAGCAAAACCGCAGCTATCGCCCGAGCGTGAGCCTTCGTAGGTGCTTTCGGGCGTTGGCAGCATCATCAGCGCGAGACGGGTGACCGTTCAGTTTTTATCCATGAAGCTGGGGACTCGAGATGAAGCAGTGGCACTATGCTCTCGTCGCACTGTTGGCAATGCAGGAGTTCGACGCCATCGCGGAAGAGGCGTCGCTCCGACAGTACTCCAATAAGCTGACGGTCCTCACGGATCCCGGCCCCTTGCTGGGCGACTACCCCGAATTTGTGGAGCCAATCGAGGAAGTAACGCGCTACGAGGGCGAGACTCTCGTCGACGACGAAGGGGCTGACCTCGAAGTCAGGGCGTGGCGTTTTTCGTACAATGCCCGCGGCGTGATCGAAATTCCCAATCGATTGCGCGCCGATCAGACGGCGATTATCGTTGTGCATCCCTGGGGCATCGATGATGGTCAGGGCTGGAAGACTCCGGAACCGGCCGGCGTCGCCGACTTCTGCACGCCCGACAAGAACCACTTGGCCGGTCGCCACACGCGAGAAGTGATCGATCCGCTGTTGAAGCGGCTACGACCTCACGTCGCTCAGGTCATGTACAGCCTTCGCGGCGGTGAGTATCCCGTCCATAAAAAGCTGTATCGCTCGATCCGTTACAATCCCACGGACGCCGAGCGTGAGGAGGGAAAACGCGAGCAACAGGCGATCCTCAGCGCGTTCGACTACCGTGGCCGGGACCTTCCTCAAACGCTGGAGGTATCTGCCGATCGGCCCGTGGTCGACTACTTCAAGCAGTTTCCAGGCCTCCAATTCGGGCCCGACTACGACAACGCGGGATTCTGGGACATGCCGATCCCCGTAACGAGCGATATCACGATGGATCGGGATGATGTCGTAATCTACGACGACGACGGCTACGCCCCGCTGAAGGCGTTTCTCCAGGCGCAGGGCGTGCGGCATGTTCTGCTGGTCGGATACGCGACCGACATGTGCTTTAAGGCCACGACCGCCGGCTACGACAACTTGTCGAAGGACTTTAACGTGTTTCTTGTGGGAGATGCGACGCTCGCGACATTCCCTGCCAATTCGACTCCGCGATATGCCACGAATGCTCACATTTCATTCGCGGCGCTCAATCAGCTCGTAACGCAATGCTCGTGGATCAAACTCAAGCCTGTGGAAACGGCTCAAGCGGGACAATAGTTCACGCGCCAGTCTCACGATAGTCGCGAGATCGGACATTGCGAGTGCTTCCGCCGCGAGCAATCCGGTCGCGCCCACAAGAATTCGAGACGAGCCGTTCATGACAATCGACTTCAGACCGTGGTCGTTGCTGGCGGCGCTAGTATGGTGCTCGGGAGCGGCGATCAGTTGCCACGGACAGGCGTTGATCGACGACGACGCGACGACCCATCCGCTTATGCCAGGCGTCCGGTCCGTCGATCTCCATGATGCGAACTGGCCGCGGGCGATGCACGATCGATTAGCCACGGGCTTCTCGCCGTTAAGCTGCAATATGTCGGAATCGCCGCACGTCATCGCGGAGATCGCCGCCAAAGGGTCGCTAAACGGCATTCGCATCACCGAGGGATCAACTCACGATCCCCGGATTCTCGTTGACGATGGCAGGTTGCGATCAATCAGCGCGGCGGGGCGCGAACTCTGGTCGCGCCCCTCCCCCGGATCGATTCTGGCTTGCGGCGATCTCCGTCAGAATGGACAGCGTCACGCCCTGCTTGGCGCCGGTCGGACATTAACGCTAATTAACCTTGAGTCAGGTGTAACGGAATGGAAATTTGACTGCGACCCCGCCTACGCATCAGCTCAGTGGGCGTCGGTCGCTGACGTATTACCGGAGCGCCCAGGGCAGGAGATCATGCTCTTTCCCAATTACTCCGAGGAGGGGATGCTGATTAACTTGCCCCCCCAAGGCGAGCCGTCGACGCTATGGCGCGTCCAAGCCGTCGTCAGCGGCGATTTCAACGAACGCTACGATCATTACAACGGCGTCGTCGTTTTGGACGATTCCAACGTCGCTCGACCGGTAATCTGGAACATCCGCCGCCACCGCTGCCGGGGCTTTGACGCGCACACGGGCGAACTGATCAGTTCCGTCGTCTATGACGTCGGTGGAGCTCAGCGACGCAACTATGGAGCAGTGAAGCTGGGGCACGGCCTCGATAATCAACCCTTCGCCGCCGTCTTTGGCGAATCGGTTCAAATCCATGTTCACGCCATTCGCTTGCGATCCGACGGCGACAGCGAACTCGCCTGGCAGCACTTCTACGGCGAAGTCTACAAAGACGAACCTGGCGTTGCTTTAGCCAGTCATGGGCTGGTTGACTACGATGGCGACGGCATTGATGAACTGGCCTATTCCGTCCGCGACCCGGCGCACAACTACCGATCGTTTATTAGATTTCGCGCCATCGACACGGGAGCTGTCAAGTTTGAGTTGGCTGATCATTGGGGCGCGAGCATCTTCCGAGGCGTCGGAAAAGAGAAAGCGAAGGGACTGCTGGCGTTTAAAGCAATGGGCGGCGCCATGCCAAGCGGCGGCGAACTTGCCTGCTATCTCTTCCAACAAGGAGAACCTCCGCGACGAATTGCCACGCTGCCGGATGTGGCCTCGTGTGGTCTCGCTTCGATCGACGTCGCTGGAAATGCCGAGCTCCTTTTTCGAGAGGCCGATGATCAAGGAGCAGACGGTATTACCAGCTACACGATCGATGCGGGTCGACTCGTTAGGAGCGAGCGAACGGCGGCCGCCGCAATGGCGTCGACGCCGCTAGTCGGCGCAATCGAAGCGAAGGAACTCCCGGATCAGATTTTCCTGCAGTGCACCGACGGCGACTTGCGCGCATTAGACTGGGAAGGCCGCATCAAATGGGCGACGCCGCTTCACGGCGGTGCGGCGGCGACCATTGTTGCCGCAGATCTCGATCACGATCGCAAGGCGGAACTGATCGCGGCGACGCCCGACGCTCGCTTGCGCGTCTTCGCCATGAGCGCCGATGGCAGCGTCACGGAGCGCGATTTTCCGTCGCCCGTCTCAGCGATCCGCCTTCGTCAACCCGTGGTTTACGACCTTAAAGGCTCCGGCGACCTGGCCATCATCACCGCCGTCCAAGATCGACAGGGTCAACTGGCAATTCGAGCGTTGCAGCCGGATGGCGTCGCGTTATGGGAAACGCCGATCGACGTCACCGCAGAGCAGATCACCGAGGTTGTTCTGAACCCTGGACAGTTTCTCGCCGCAAACCACTCCGCCGTCGCGGTCTCATTGCAGGATGATCGCCGCGTGCGCGAGGGAACGTACTTACTTGACGGCGAGTCAGGCGCAGTCATCTGGTCGAAGCGAACTCATCGCGATGGAGCCATCTCGATGCCTTACCGGCCCAACGGCGTTCCAACGGCATACGATATTGACGGCGACGGCGCCGATGAGATCGGGATGGACCTGATGAGCTATATGGCCTACCTCCGCGGCCGCGACGGCGAATTCGCCTACATTCGTCCAACCCACAACATACGGAGCGAGGGGGCCGTCTTCGCCGGTCACCTCTACAACACTTTCTGTCCGCTATTCCAAACGCCCCAGGAAACCCGCCCGCACTGGTTCGTTTCGGCAGGATTTGGACCTTTCGGTCTGATGAATCAAGATCCCGAAACGGGGGTGTGGAGCGAGGATTTAGACTACGACGTTCCCCCCAATATTGGCTTTATCGACGTTGATGGAGATGGCCGTCTTGAGGCGGGCTACGCGGCGCAGAACAGTAAGGAGTTCGTCTGTCGGGACCTATGGACTGGCGCCGTCGAATGGCGGCTCGAATTGCCTTTTGCGCCGAACAGCGGATCGATCACCGCAGATTTCAACGGCGATGGGCGCGGTGATTTTCTTTGCGGCCCTTTCTGCATCGGCGTCAACGAGCAGCGCCAGGGGAAGCTACTGTGGCAGAGCCCAATCGGCTTGTCGCGGCCCATCATCGCCGACTTCAACGGCGACGGCGTCGGCGAAGTGGCTACGTCGCTCGCCGGACGAATTGTCGTGCTGTCTGGAGGTGATCCGTGAACTCGAGACGTCGATCGCGTTCTGATACGCATCCCTGCATGAGGTACAGCGCTGGACGTTTCTCGCCACTGGGTTTGATCAGTTCGAAGTAACTGTATGTTGCGAGGGCCAAGAGCGGCCGGGGGGAGGGTGTCGCAGGATTAACGCTGCGTATCCGAGGCCACCGCTTGGTGATATTGGTGCATGATAGACGACGTCGACGCCTTGACTTAAACTGATCTTCTCGCTGGCCTTTTCGGCCTCTCGTCCTCATTTTCAATCCGTGCGATCTGGCCGTTGTGACGGTCCCTGGCATCGGCTGGTCAATTTTGGCCAGCAAAACAGCAAACGCTCCACGCCAAGCCGGAGGTTTACTTCCGCAGTTCGCCTGGGTGAACGATCGCTAACCGAGATTTTCGCATGCAGGCGCCACTCACGCCTTTGGAATTCGGGCGACGCGCCCGACGACTTTACGCTCGTTATGAGGCGGTCGTGGATGGCGCGACGCGTCTCACCTATGACGAGTTCTTTGACCGTTGTGATCGCTGGTCGACGGTCCTCAGGGAGTTAGGCGTCTCGCCCGGCGACCGCGTCGTCTGCATCGCGCCGAATACGCGCGCGCATTTGGAGTCATTTTACGCGATTCCGCAGATTGGCGCCGTCATTGTCCCGGTCAATTATCGCCTTTGCTCGGATGACTTTCGGTACATCATCGAACACAGCGGCGCGACCGTGGTCTGCGCCGATGGAGAGTATCTTAACGCTATCGACGAAGTGCGCGGAGACTTAGCGGGGGTCGCCCATTTCGTCGCCTTCGACGGGGCAAAACCTGGTTGGCTTTTCTACGAGGAAGCGCTTGGGACCGCTTCGCCCGCCCGCGATTTTCCGGCGATTCGAGAAGACGATCTGCTTTCCATCAACTATACGAGCGGCACGACGGCGCGACCTAAGGGCGTCATGCTAACGCACCGCAATGTTTACCTAAACATTCTCGGACGTTTAGCTCACACCCACATGACCTCTGCCGAACGGTATCTCTGGACGTTGCCGATGTTCCATGTCAATGGCTGGGGCTTTGTGTGGGCCGTGACCGCCGTCGGCGGAACGCATGTTTGCCTGCGCAAACCGGATCCGCACGCGGTTTTCAACAGTTTGAATCGCGACTCGATCACGATGTTCTGCGCAGCTCCAACCGTACTCATCAGCTTGGCCCATGCCCCTGAGGAACTCCGCCGCGCAGCGCCGCGCGGAGTACGCGTCCTCACAGCTGGGGCGCCTCCTGCTGCCGCAACCATTCAACGAGTGGAGGACGAACTGGGCTGGTCGATCACCCACGTCTACGGGCTGACCGAAGTTTCCCCAGTCGTGACAATTTGCGAACCGCGGAGCGAACACCGGAAGTTAGACGCCCCGGACGCCGCCAAGCTGAAAGCCCGGCAGGGGGTCGAGTGCATCGCGGCCGGGGAGGTACGAGTCGTCGATGATGCAGGGGAAGAAGTGCCGCACGATGGTCAGACGCTCGGCGAAATCGTCATGCGCGGCCATGCCGTCATGGACGGCTACTATAACGATCCCGACGCGACGGCGCACGCTTTTCGCGGCGGTTGGTTCCACAGCGGCGACGCAGCCGTCGTCCACCCAGACGGATACATTGAGATTCGGGATCGCTGGAAGGACGTCATCATCAGCGGCGGCGAGAATATTTCCTCGGTGGAAGTCGAAGGCGTGTTGATTCGACATCCCGCCGTGCAAGAAGCCGCTGTCGTCGGCGTATCGCATGAAACGTGGGGCGAAACTCCGCACGCATTTGTGGTCCTACGCGCCGGCGAGATCGGCGAGGCTGACGCTCTGCGACTCTTTTGCCGTGATCATCTCGCCCACTTCAAAGTTCCGCGTGAATTCCATTTCGTTTCCGAACTTCCAAAAACTGCTACAGGCAAAGTTCAAAAATACGTGCTTCGTGGCGGTCGAGCCAACGTCCGCTAAGACCTGAAAAAAATAGCGCAGCGGTGCCGGCGGAAGGAACGACCGAGGCCAACTTCGAGTTATCGAGCAAGCCGCAAAAACGCTAGAGAGCTTACTCGCCGTCGTGATGGCAACCGAAGCGTCGAGGGTCGTTATCGCACTGCCGCGCTTAGCTGGGCTTAAAAATACCCGATTTACTGGGTGAGCCGAAGCATCGAATCATCGCAACGCTTGGGCACGCCGGAGACCAGCGGCAAGTGATGAGCCTCACCGAGAAATCCTGACTGCGCATACAAAAACCTGCTCAAGATGCGCGTCACCGTCGAGCGGGAGTGGCGGGGCAGGCGTGTCACTAAAAGTATGCTGGAAAATGCGTAACGGATCAATGAGAACACAAAGTCCCCCGGTCAGGTGGAAGAGAGGTCTTTTACCGATTACGTAAACGCTAGTTCCGCAAGCAGAACCTGCCGCTTAGGGGCGTGTTTTGAGGCCCGAAAGGGGGCGCGGCGTCGCGGGCAGCCAGACGAAGTCCGACCTCCTTCTTCAATTCCGCACAGCTAAGCCTGTAAGTTACCGATCGCTTAGCCGTTAGCCGGCTACCGCTAAATCCAGTGCCGTTTGGCGGCATGAATGCTTGGGGAGCTTAACGCCCAGCCCTCAGTGAAGAGGCTTCTGCGACGGCGTCCAGTGCGTATCGCACGGGTGCCGCACGGACTTGCTCTCTACTTTTTCAGCTCTCGCCTGTCGCGAGGGCGGTTGTGTACCCCACACGACCGCCCTCGACAGGGGCGGTCCCTTTGAAAAGGAACGTCCCATGAACTGCTCAGCAATCGTCGCTGCTGATGACGCCCCTCCCCTCCCCTGGCAAGCCTCGTTCGTCCAGATGCTGCCGACGATCCGGCGCTACGCACGAATCGCCTTCCGTGAACTGGCCCCCGAAGAACGCGAAGAGGCGATCCAAACGGTCATCGCTTCGGCTGCGGTCGCCTATGCCGGGCTGGCGCAGGCGGGGCGAGCGAAGCTCGGCTACGCCACGCCGTTGGCCCGTTACGGCGTGCGGCGCTATCGATCCGGGCGCTTGACCGGAAGCCGTGACAACGCGGCGGACGTCGGCTCGGTGAAATGCCGGCTGCGCGGCTGTCGCACCGAACCGATCGACTCGATCGCCCAGTCCATTAGCGACTACCGACGGGCAAGTCCCGCGGAGATGGCGGCGCTGCGGATTGACTTCAGCCAGTGGTACGGTTCGCTCTCCCGTCGTGATCAGCGCGTGGTCCACGCGCTGGCGCAGGGGGAACGGACGAGCGCCGTCGCGGAGCTCTGTCGGCTGACCGCCGGACGAGTCAGCCAGCTGCGGCGCGAGCTGCACGACAGCTGGCGGTTGTTCGTGGGAGATACGGCTCCGAGTCCGTGCTAGAGCGCGCGGGAGGGCTGCCAGCGCCGGGGCGCACGCTCTGGCGCTGGCGGCCGCCCTGCCCTCCCCTGAAGAGCAAGGGGGGCTTTGCTTAGCTATCAGCGAAGAGGCGCGCTGGTTCTCGGTAGAACTTGAGCTACTTGCCGAAAAATGCCAAGTGACGGGCAGCGGGCGGGGCGAGATCGATCGCCAACGATCCGGCCTGAGCGTCATTGCTGACAGTTATCACGAGATAATTGCCGGACATGATGTCCGGCGATGAACCTCTGGCTCCGCCTACCAAGTTGCCAGACGAACAACGGCTTATGCCGATTGTGCTTTCCGCTCCCGACCGGGTCGTGTTGTGGTGCGGCGGCCCAGAGTTTACCCAATTACCACGCATGGCGAAGCGGACGATGCTCAACGTTATGGATGCGCAGCTTGTTCAGGCGGCGTGCGACCGTTTCACCGCAGAGTCTAAAACGAGAGTACTATTCTTAACGAACAGTGTTATACGGGATTCCATGATGGGGACGAAGAAGCGATCTAACCTGCTGACCGACTAACTGCGGCAGGCGATCGATGACTCTGGCCTGACTAGATATCGCGTCTCCCAAGAGACGGGCGTCGGCGAAAGGGCGCTCTCGCAGTTCTACAATGGACATCGCGGCCTCTCGATGGAAGCCTTTAACTCGCTGGGTGAGCTTTTGGAATTGAAGATTATGTTAGGACGCCGGCCCGGCGCCAAAGGAGAGTAGAGCATGGCGAGCATCACTCGCGACAAGAATGGCCATCGGCGCATTCAATTTGTCGACTTAGATGACGAACAGCTGGCAATCCGGTTGGGTAAAGTCTCTCAACGCGCCGTGGAAGCCCTGAAGTTCCGCGTCGAGCAGCTGTTAGCGGCGAAACAGACGGGCCATGCCCTTGAGGCCGACACTGCCCATTGGTTGGCTGCCTTGCCCACGGCGATGGCCGAGAAGCTAGCTCGCGTCGGATTGATCACTAGACCCAATACCAAGCCGGCGGCCAATCTGGGACCATTCCTGGATTCGTATCTGGCCGGTCGTAGTGATCTCAAGCCGTCGACCAAGATTGTGCGCGGGCAATTGATTAGGGACTTGCGGCAGTTCTTTGGTGAAGCTCGCCAGGTAAGTACGATCAGTCCCGGCGATGCGGACGACTTTAAGCAATGGATGGTGGGGCGGGAACTGGCCCCCGCAACGATCCACAAACGCTTGCAGGTCTCCCGCTCGTTCTTTCAGGCGATGCTATGCCGCAAGCTCATTGCGGAGAACCCGTTCGAAGGCGTTAATGCGTCGGCAACTGGGATTCAGGATCGCCAACGATTCGTGTCGCGCGACGAGGTACGTCGCGTCTTGGAGGCCTGCCCCGATCACCATTGGCGTTCGATCGTTGCCCTGGCCCGGTATGGCGGCCTCCGGACTCCCAGCGAGACGCTGTCAGTGAGGTGGCAGGACATTAACTGGGAAGCCGGCCGCATCATGGTTCGATCCCCAAAAACCGACCACGATGCTGGAAAGGCAAGCCGGACGATCCCCCTCATCGCCGAGCTACGGCCCTTTCTGACGGAGGCTTTTGACCTGGCGCCGATCGGCGCTGAACACGTGGTCGACGAAAGGTATCGACGGGCGGCAATGGGGGCTGGAGGGAGGTTGAACGCGAATCTGCGGACTACGTTCACTAAAATCGTTCGCCGCGCCGGCTTTGAGCCCTGGCCGCGTCTCTTCCACAACCTCCGGGCCAGCCGTGAGACCGAGCTCGTCGAGAACTACCCGATTCAAGTGGTCACCGACTGGCTGAGGAATACTCCCACCGTCGCAATGAGGCACTCTCTGATGACCACGGACGAGCACTTTGAGTCAGCCGTTCGGGGCGAGCCGGAGGCGGCGCAGAAAGCGGCGCAGCCGGGACGCGTTTCGGCTCGCAGGGAGTCGCAGCCGACTCGACCGGCGCATGAAAACACCCCGGAAATGCCGGGGTGTGCGAGTAGATGCGAAATCACGCAACTAGTAGAAGTGGTGAGGACGCACCCGTGTTCGAGCATAGTACGAGCGGAAGGGACTGACAACCAGATGTTTGGCAACCCTTCACCTGCCCGGATCGTTGGGATCGAAGCAAATCATCGCGGTTTCGGGCTGCCGGGCTCGGAATGTGCTTCGTCTTCGATCTGGTCTTCGTAGTGAGCCAACGGATCAAACTGGTCCGCGACCTTATGAACACTCCTGGAAATAATCCGGTTCAAATCTGGGTTGATGCAGATGCTTGCCCTGCTCCGATTAAGGAGATTCTCTATCGAACTGCACGCCGGTTACAAGTGGAGCTGACACTGGTTGCCAACCAGTCCATGCATGTTCCATCCAGTAACTTGATTCGATTGATTACGGTTCCCGAAGGCGCTGATATCGCTGACGACAAAATTGTCGAGATGCTTGCGCCCGGGGATGTGGTGATCACTGGCGACATTCCACTTGCTGCTCGCGTAGTCGACAAGTCAGCAATTGCTATCGGCGTTCGCGGCGAGCTATTTGACGAGAACAGCGTGCATGACCGGCTAGCCTCACGCGACTTGATGGAACAATTCCGGTCGGCAGGCGTTGATACCCGTGGCCCCAGTCAGCTCTCTAAGAAGCACCTGCAAACCTTCGCGAACGTCTTGGACCGAACGCTCACACGATGCCTGAAGAAAGGCTAGCGCGTTTTCATCCGAAACGAGGCGTCTTACTCAAGACTGGCCGTGGAAATCCCCAAGACGCTGCCAACGCATCGGCGGCGTGTTCCGGGTCGAGGACGTTGCCCCACGGCCCATTCCGCAAGTAAGCGTGAGCAAATTCATGCGCGATCACGTAATGGGCGAAGGCTTCTTCGCACTCGGAGAGTCGTGCCCTCAGAACCACGCTCCGGCTACTAATGACAGAAGCTTCCGGAGCGGCCATGAATACCGAGGAGCCCTCGCCCGGAATATAGTTGTCTAGCAAAACGGTGAAGCAAGCATCGGTCACAAAGTCTTGCTGAACTTCCGTTGGCAATGCACTGAGCACCTGCAAGACGCGTTGCCTCAGCGGTTGGCAACGCTCAAACGCTTGAAGATAGACGGAAAACATTCGAATGTGGTTCGTTCGCGTTGAGATCTGAACGGCAGAGTATTAGTGGGCTGTGTGTCCACGCCCTCGCTGCGAGGCGCATTGGACGGCAAGATGCACTGTAGACGTTCAAAGATGCAAAGGAACCGAACGCATTTGCTCGCTCTCCAAAGGCGGTTGCGGAGGATCAATCCAAGGGATCCCTTGGTTCTCCGCATACATTTTCGCAATGCGTGACTTGAATTCGCGCGTCACCTTCATCAACACATCCCGCTCCGAGTTAGCGCTGGCCCTGATTTCGCCAGCATCAACGCCGGCAAGGTTAGCCACTCGACCGCTGATCGTCCCGTCTTCGGTTTTGCAAACATAAACGATACAAGTAAACGCAGGAACGGCGGGCTTGGAGTCTCCAGTGATCCCAAGCGATTGGGGGTTATCGGAATTGGCACTGTCCGTATTCGATGGCGTGTTCATTGCTGGCTTTCAGATCGCTGGAATCATTTCGCTCCACACTCGGTTGCCCCACGCGGGGCGTCGCCTAGTCATCTTCTGCGCGAAGGACTGCAATGAAGGCCTTTTGGGGGATGTTCACGCTGCCGAACAGTTTCATCTTGGCCTTCCCCTTCTTCTGCTTCTCGAGCAGCTTTTTTTTGCGTGTCACATCGCCGCCGTAGAGCTTCTCCGTGACATCCTTCCGATACGGCTCGACCGTGGTTCGTGCGATGATTTCGCCGCCAATGGCGCCCTGAATCGGAATTTTGAATTGATGGCGAGGAATCTCCTTGGCCAGCTGTTCGCAGTAATGCAGAGCGCGTGCGCGCGCCTTGTCACGGTGAACAAGATAGGAAAGCGTATCAACGGGCTCCTTGTTAATTAGAATATCGACCTTGACGACGTCAGTTTGGCGATACTCAATTGGCTTGTAGTCGAACGACCCATATCCTCGCGTCAACATTTTCAGCTTGCCGTAGAAGTCGAATAGCACCTCTCCGAGCGGCATCACGCTGGTCACCTCCATCCGCTTGGCAGACAGATAGTCCATGGTCTGACTCTCCGAGCGATGCTCTCGACACAGTTCCATCACTCCGCCGACATACTCTTCGGGAGTAATGATCGAAGCCTTGATGTACGGCTCGCTGGCAGATTCGATGGACATCGGATCGGGCCAATAACTCGGATTGTCCACTTCCATCTCCGACCCGTCTCGTAGGGTCAGCATGTACTTCACTGAGGGCGCAGAGATTACCAAGCCGATATCGAACTCTCGCTGTAATCGCTCCTGAATAACGTCCAGATGCAACAGGCCCAAAAACCCGCAACGGAACCCAAAGCCAAGCGCCGCCGAACTATCTTTCTCGAATGTCAGAGCTGCGTCGTTGATTGAGAGTTTGTCCAGAGCCTTCGCAAGTTCCTGGTACTCGCCGGTATCCATGGGATAAATGGACGAGAACACGACCTGCCGCGCTTCCTGATAGCCAGGGATTGGCTCCTCAGCTTGTCGATCAAGGAGCGTGAGGGTATCGCCGATTTCAATGTCCTGCACGCTCTTGACGCCAGCGACGATATATCCAACTTCGCCTGCGCTGAGTTGCTTGCGCGGAACCAGTTGGAACTGGTTGTAGCCCACTTCATCCACCTTAAAGTCGCGATTGGCGTGCATGAAGTGGATCGTGTCGCGCGGCTTGAGCGTTCCCTCCATCACGCGGCATTGCAAGATCACGCCACGGAACTTGTCGAAATGAGCGTCAAACACAAGAGCCTTTAAAGGCGCGTTGGGATCGCCTTGAGGTGGCGGCAGTTTTTCGACGATGCCCACTAGCACTTGCTCAATGTTAACGCCGTTCCTGGCGGAAATTGGAATCGCAGCGAACGGATCGAGTCCCAACTCCGCGTCAATCGCTTCTTGAGCGCGCTCGATGTCTGCCGAGGGTAGATCGATCTTGTTGATGATCGGCAGCAGTTCCAGGTTGTGTTCCAAGGCCATGTACAGATTGGCCACGGTCTGCGCTTCCACTCCCTGCGACGCATCGACAACGATCAAGGCGCCTTCACACGCCATTAGTGAGCGCCTGACCTCATGCGAAAAATCGACATGGCCAGGCGTGTCGATGAGATTCAGCAGGTAATCTTTGCCGTCCGGAGCGCGATAATTGAGCGTAATCGTGTTGCTCTTGATGGTAATGCCGCGTTCGCGTTCGATATCCATCGAATCGAGCATCTGCTCATGCAGGTCTCGCTGCGCAATTCCACCGCATTGTTGGATAAGACGGTCTGCCAGAGTTGACTTGCCGTGGTCAATGTGGGCGATGATGCAAAAGTTGCGAATGTGTTCCATGACACAGTTTTATCAGGAAACTTTGTGAAGCAGCAGGAGGCCGCAGGAAAGCATATGCAACGAACGAAGAACCAAAATACGGTGTACCGTCGGGGTAGTTGTTCACGTTGCGAGTTGAGGTCGTGGTTGAATGTCCGGAGTCACGTAACGCCTGGGCGACGCTGGAGCCCACGCGAAAGTCTCTGGGAATCGCGACGCCCGGTAATGGGGATTCTGAAGCACCGAGAAAGCAGGCGAAGGTCGCGCCGCCGACTTCGGAACAGCCCGTCGCCACGGTCGAGCCGCCTGCCGCTCTGCTCGAACCAGAACTGCGAGAGCAGCATTTCACCATCCGCTACGGCGAAACGGGGCACAGCTATGAATCGATTGTCGGCCCGTATTTGAAAGGTGCATCCGAACTGCATGTGGAGGACCCGTACATTCGGCTGACGCACCAGGTGCAAAACTTCGTGCGATTTTGTGAAGCGGTGGTCAAGTTGTCGGCGGTAAAAAAGATTCGCCTTGTTACTAACTACGACAATCAAGAGCAGCTTACGGAAGTTCAGCAGAAGTTCGAAGAGCTGACCCAGAGCCTCCTGGAAATGGACATCGTCCTGGAAATCAAGCTGAATCCGAACCTACATGACCGTGAAATTCGAATCGACAATGGCTGGGTCGTAAAAATCGGCCGCGGCCTCGATTTCTACCAAAGACCGGCAAATTGGTTTGAGATCGGCGTGAATGACCTCGCGCTTCGGAAGTGCCTGGAAACTAAAGTGGATATTTACAGAAGCGGCACTGCCAGCTAATTCGGAATCTATCGCCTCCTGGACGCTACAAGGGTTAGGCTCTGTCTCAAACTCAAACCACTACGGTTCGAAGATCTTCATTGGGCTTGACGGACTCTTAACCCAAAGCGTTGTGAGACGAGAGACATTTGAGAGTTCCTCGTCGGACAGGTCTTTGATCGCGGGGTCGGCGGCCAGTGGAATGTATCACCCACGGCGAGGACCGTACCTATGAGAAAGGGCGGCATGCGCCCAAAATGGCGCAAGTTGTTGCGACAACTGGCCTACAAACGAAAAAGCCCAGGCGGGCGGCCTGGGCTTTGGTCGTTTACCCCGGGGTCGGGAGATTTCGCTACCCGTGGGTACAAGTGGCGGGGGCCGGAATTGAACACCCCCTGCAAAACGGGGCAAACTCCATCGGAGAGGGCGAAAGCGGCGCAGAATGCGGCGCACTGTGCGCGCAGGAAGCCCCTTTCGACCCCGAGTTGGCGGCCGTTGTTGAGGCGTGGGCGACGCTTTCGGAAGCCATTAAGGCCGGCATCTTGGCAATGGTGCGTGCAGCCCAAAAACGCGAGGACTAATTCGTCAAAGTGCACGCACGACGAGAGTGGTGCGCGGCGCTTGGGAGGGCTCAATATGCCCAAAAAGCACCCTAGCCGGTCCTATCTGGCACCCTCCAGGGAAGCGGTTAAGTGGACTTTGTTTTCGCAGGCGAAATGCAGTCGGCGCCTCGAACCACCTCGCGACGCGAGAATTGCCTGACTGCCGGCCTCCGAAGCGACTTTCTTGCATCGAAACGCTTTCCACACTGCCGCCATATGCGACAATCGACGATGGCCGATGCAAGCGGATCCGATTGCTGATCCGACCGTGTGTCGCCGGTTCCACGGCGTCGGCTATGGTGCTCCGGCAGTCGCTCATATCAACGGGCCGAGTTCGCCCACGGAAATTGACCCATGAATTCATTCATCACGCCGTTTGCGGCTGCGTCTCTCTGCTGTTGGTTTGCCGTTGCAGTCTGCGGCGAGAGCGCTGCAGCGACGTCGCCGGCGAGTTTGACGCCAATCGCGACGCTGCGACCACCCAGCCAAGTTGAGAGGTTCGCCGCCCACCTCGACGCCGAGGGAGACTTGCTGGCCGTGGGCGGCGGCTCGGGATCATTTCTGTTTACACGCCTCGACGGAGGAGGTCGGCAATGGTCGACGAACATCGAGAAATTACACTCGAGCGGGGGCTGGGCCGAAGTTGACATCGACGCAGATCGCGTGATTACTAGTGCCCCCGGCGGCGGCGGAGTGTGGCGCAGACAACAGCCCGGCGAAGCCGCTCCCCAATTATTGGCGGACCTCGTGCTCGCGAACCGAAGTTCGCACGCTCAGGCCGGAGAAGGAGTTGCGCTCGAGGGCGAGATTGCCGTCGTGGGTGCAGGGAACAACGACTTTCAAGGTCGACAGAGCGTAGGTACGGTGTCCATTTTTCAGCAGGGCCTGTATGCGCCCGGCGTGTTCGACGAGCTGAAAACAATCTGCCCGTTGGACATCGATCCCGGCGATGACTTTGGCGATAACTTGGCGCTGGAGGGGGACGTACTTGCAGCGAGCGCAACATCAAACGATGCCGTCGGCGCGGTGTACTTATTCGAACGCAACGTCGGCGGCCCGGACAACTGGGGGCAAACGGCTAAACTCGTCCCGTCGGTTGTGACGTCGCCACGTTCATTTGGAAGCGATTTGGCGTTCGACGAAGATCGGTTAATCGTTGGGGCCGCCTCGCGCGCGGGCGGCCATGGGCAGGCCTTTATCTTTGAACGAGACGCCGACGGCGCTTGGCACGAGGCCGCGCGGCTCCTTCCTCCAGCGTCGTATCGTGGCGACGAATTCGGCCACGCAGTTGACATCCAGGGCGACCTCGCGGTCGTTGCGGCACCCGCACGGTTTAACGAGGCTTCCGTCATTCACGGGGCGCGTGCGTATGTGTATAGCCGCAACCTAGGAGGGTCGAACGCGTGGGACCTTGGCGCCGTAATCGACGTCCCACCTGATTTTGACGGATCCGAATTCGCTTACTCGGTCGCAGTCATGGACCAAAATATTCTTGTCGGTAGCTATATCCGCGGCGCCGTGTACGTTTACGCGATTCCAGAGCCGACGTCCTTAAGTCTTGGCTGCGTTGCGGGGCTGACTGTCTTTGCCTTGACTTCTACCAAGCGGCGGAACGTCTCAGCAGTGGACAAGTAAGACCTCAAACTATCGGACGCCCTCCCCTCACGGCGTCCTGAAATACGATTATAGGCCGTAAGCGACGGGCGACCCACTAGGTCGCATTCGCGGGGCGACGATGGAATCACCGCATTTCGGGTCGTAGTGCCGCTGGCTGCGGCGCAACTTTGTCGGTGGTGTGACCGAGCCCGCCTCGGGATCCACTATCGGGTCACGAATCGGTCGGCCGCAACTGAGGCGGCCGCCGACCGTTTAAACGGAGCGATAACGGGAGTGTGACGGATGACCAACGGTCGAAACGAAAACGGTCGATTCTCGACTGGAAATCCTGGAGGTCCGGGAAGGCCGCGAAGGGCGATCGAACTCGATTACCTCGCGGCTCTTGGCGAGGCCGTGACGTTGCCAGCTTGGCAAAGAATTGTGGCCAGGGCGCTTGCCGACGCAGAGGCCGGCGACCCTCGGGCAAGAGACTGGATTACCAAATACGTCATTGGCGAATCGCCAGCGCGACTTATTGATTTGGCTGCGCGGGAGCAGCGTGAAGTGACTTCAGCGGACGAAATCTCTGCGCTAGCAGACGAACAAGCGAGCGACGCAAAATGGGCCGCACAGACAAGAAACATCATCGAAAAACTCGCGACTTCATGAACGCACGCCGGGCGATTTCCGCGCTGTTGCCGGCAATCCGACGCATTGCCCGAACGCCCGAGCGCTTCACCACTGAAGTGCGTGCGCACATCGTAGACTTGATATCTCTCGGTGTTGCCGGCCCCGATATTCATCTAATGGCTCGCGCCATTTCTACGTTGATTGCTCTAGAGGCTGAGAATCAGCGAAGGGACCACGCGGAGTTTCGCGATTGGGTCAACGGGCTAGGTCCGAAGCCCTCATTTCTAGCTGAGCCAAAATCTGGCTATGATGACGAAAGCGGGACGGCGTCGACGGGTTGCAAACCGGCGCGCCAAGCGGCCTAGACCGGTTCGAGGAGTGATTCGCCTTTCTCCTTGACCGGCTTGGGCCGGCCCGACTTATAAAAGGCGAATTATCATGCCGGGCGATTCATCGCCCGTCGACAGACTGGATCAGGATCACAAAGCAGATTCCTTATCCAGTTCTGTCACGGGTCCCGTCAATCTGGTTGCCAGATTTACATCCCTGCAATATCTAGCCGAAAGCGAGTATGCGGCGTCAAAGAATACATTTTGGCTCGCCGCAGTTGCATCTGAAATCGACATCGATCGTTGCGATCATTATGACGAACGATGCGGAAAGCTCGTTGATGGAAAGATTTGGCTGCCTTGGGGCTGTATCAAATACCTCGGCGGAGTCGTTTTGAATGGGGAAAGCCAATGGAAACTCTTAGCTTTCTCCTTGCTGCACCAGAACCCTGAGGAATGGGAGAGGTACCTCAGCTTCGCCGCCGCTGCTGGGGCGATGATGGTTGCACATCCTCCAACGTGGATGCCCGCCGCGATGCGACCCAGCGATCCAACTTCGACATGGGTAGCGGCACTCTTTTTTTATGCTCCTCGTGCCATTGATTGCGTCGTCAAGCAAGCGGCGGTTTGTGGCCTCATCACTCAGCCATGGGCAGCGTCATTAGCGGCGATGAGGGAGTGGCAATCTCAGCCGCTCCTTTTAAATTCTGCAAGCAAGCCGCCGCAAGAGGACTCGCCGGCCGCGACAGGTACGACTATAGGGTTCTTGGGAGCCGCGGAACTAGCAGATAAGCTCGGCATTCATATAACGCAACGACCAGCATTCTTTCAGCGCCTATCGAGGGACCGAAAGAAGCTGGAAGACCATTGCTGGATCGAAACTAGCGAGCCCGGGCCCAACCAATCCCGATATCTATATCGCGCAGATTCAGACAGCATCCTCACCTTGGCGTCGATCTACAAGAATCCGCGACCGACCTAGCACTTGTTAGGCCAGCGTTATACCAAAACTTCTTTCTGCTATTCTACGCCGACATACACTGAATGGCGCCGTCTAACATTTGTTAGACCAACGTCATCTCACGCCATGCCCGGGCCATGCCGTGGCAAACTTGCTCCATGCAAACCGCAATTCGCGGCGCGCAATCACGCAGGAGCAATTCCCATGACTCCCGGACCTATTGAATCGTCCCCTCTGGCCCTGCGACCGCGCGACGCGGCAAGGGCGCTGGGCGTCTCGCCGCGAACTCTCTGGAGCCTAACCGCTCCACGCGGCCCCGTCCCTTGCCTGCGCGTCGGCGCCGGCAAGCGACAGACCGTACTCTATCCCGTCGCCGAGCTACAAGCCTGGCTGAGTAACCAAGCCGCCGCTGCGGTGAAGGGAGGCGACGCATGAGCGCCGCTGATTTTTCTACCGCTCCGCGTCGACAGGCCGTCTTGGTCATCGCTCACGCCGACGGTTTCCTGGAGGCGTTCGCCGAGCGGAACATCGACGTTCACTTCCTGCGCCAACCGGCTGCTGAAACGCCACTCGGCGAACGCATCGCCGAAGCCTGCGCCGAGTTGATGCTGCCGCGCCGGTGCCGCGACGTATGGCGTCGCGACCTGCTGCGAGCCGTCGGCACGTCGCGATCGCTGACGGCGGAAACGGCGCTGGCGGCCCTCGCAGCGAAGGATTGTCAGGCCGCGCTAGAGCCGTTCACGCCCCGGCCCGAGCGGCCCAGAAAGGGGGCGGCATGAATCATCTGCGAACCCTGCCGCTCAACGGCAGCGATCGAACTGGCGACAAAACGACTTATCGTCCGGCGGTCGCTCCAGTCGCACCGTTCCCGACGGAAGCGCTCCCGGGCCCCGTCGGGGCATACGTGGTGGCGGCGGCGACGGCAATCGGTTGCGATCCGTCGTTCATCGCGCTGCCGATGCTCGCCTGCCTGGCTCGCGCCATCGGCAACAAGCGAATCATCCGGCTCAAGCGGACCTGGACCGAGCCGGCCATTGTTTGGGCCGCCATCATCGGCAAGAGCGGAACGCACAAGACCCCCGCGCTGCAAGCGGCGATGCAGTTTCTCCAACTGCGAGAGAAACTCTCGCTCGCCGCGCACGCCGACGCGCTCGCCAAGCATGAGCAAGACCTGGCGCTATACGACCGCGACTTCGGCGAGTGGAGGCGGTCCAAGAGCAGTGACCCGCCCCCTTGGAAGCCGGAGCCACCGCGCTGCAACCGCATGCTGACCAGTGACGCCACCATTGAAGCGCTAGCGGCGCTGCTGGCCAATCAAGACGACGGCATCTTGGTGATGCGCGACGAACTGGCCGGCTGGATCAACGGCATCGCCGAATACAAAGGGGGACAGGGAGGCGATCTGAGCCATTGGCTCGCCTCCTGGAGCGCGGCGCCGATGACCGTCGACCGCAAGACGGGCGCCGTGCGGATGCTTCACATCCCCCGAGCCGCCGTCTCGCTCGTTGGCGGCATCCAACCCGGAGTCTTGCGATCGGCCATCGGCCGCGAGCACATGCAAGACGGGCTCTGCGCACGGCTGTTGTTGGCGATGCCCGCCCCGCGACCGGTGCGCTGGACCGAGGCGACGGTCGATCCGGCGATCGAGGCGAAACTGGGCGACGTGTTCGACCGGTTTCTGTCGCTGGAGGCGGCCGTCGACGCCGAGGGAAACCCCGAGCCGTACCCGCTCGACTTGACTCCCGAGGCGAAGGCCGTCTGGATCGACTGGTACAACCGCCACCGCGAAGAGTCGGCCGACCTGGGGGACGACTTGGCTGCTGCCTGGAGCAAGCTGGAGGCTTATGCCGCGCGGCTGGCGTTGATCGTTCAGTTGTCCGCTTGGGCGGCGGGAGACGACGCGGCCGCGGGCGCCGCCGTTGATGAGGCATCAATGAGGGCTGGCATCGCCTTGGCTGATTGGTTTGGCCTGGAGGCGAAGCGCGTCTATGGATTGTTCGGCGAGAACGACCAGGAGCGAGAAACGCGGGAACTGGTCGAACTGATCCTGCGGAAGGGAGGCGCGATCACTGCGCGGGAGTTGATGCGCACGAGCCGTCAGCATCAACCGGCGGCGGTCGCCGAAGCGGCGCTCAATGCCCTGGGGCAAGCTGGCCTGGGAAGGTGGGAAGTCGACGTCGAAACGGGGGGGCGCCCCCGCTCGCTGTTCAGGCTGTTGACGCCGCTGACGTTGACGGAAGCCAGCGAATCCCCCGGTTTAGAGACTTTTGGCAACGTCAACGCAGTCAACGGTTCCCTAAATCACGCTGATGGGAAGGGCGAGCGATGAACACGCACACCATAGACGCCCCGGAGCCAGAGGACGATTTGCCCAAGTTGGCACGCCCTCACAAAAACGTCGCCGAGCGCATCGACCAACTGCTGGCCCGCTGCGACAAGCTGAAGCGGGCGTCGGCCCTGCGGCCCACGCGATTCGACGACGACGGCGAAGCTCACGCCCGAGCGACGGCTCGCGACGACAATGATGGTTAAAAAGGTACTCCGCAAATCTTCCTGACCGGCGCCCTCCGTCGGAAGATTCGCTACCTCACACACTCCTTAACCCTTGCCAACATTTGCGCCGTCATGCATTGCGTTGCATAATGTCGCTAGGGTCTGCCACGACAACGATAGGAATAAACGATGGCTAGTATCGCACGCGACAAGAATGGCACGCGGCGGATTCTGTTCGTCACCCCCGACGGCAAACGGCCGACGATCCGGCTGGGCAAGGTATCCCAGCGGACGGCCGAGGGCATCAAGTACCGCGTCGAGCAATTGCTTGAATCGCTCCGATTCAGCCGGTCGATGGAAGCCGACTTGGCCGAATGGGTGCTGGGGCTAGACCTGGACTTTGCCAAGAAACTCGCCCGCGTGGGCCTGATTCACGACCCGCAAGCCAAGCCCGCGGCAACGCTCGCGGCATTCCTAAAGGCATATATTGACGGCCGAGTTGACCTGAAGCCCGCTACCAAAATCGTGCGGGGACAGGTTGTTCGAGACTTGAACGAATACTTTGGCGAGTCGCGCGAAGTGCAAAACATTACGCCCGGCGATGCCGACGACTTCAAGCAATGGTTGGTTGGCCGCAAGCTCGCCCCCACCACGATCCACAAGCGGCTGCAAGTCGCTCGCTCATTCTTTCATGCCATGCGGCGGCGGAAGCTGATCGACGAGAACCCATTCGAGGGCGTGAAGTCGGCAGCCACCGGCATCAAGAACCGGCAGCACTTCGTGACGCCGTCGGAGATTGCGCAAGTATTGGAGGCCTGCCCCGATCATCATTGGCGCGCTATCGTCGGTCTGAGCCGCTTTGGCGGGCTGCGAACGCCGTCGGAAACGCTGTCGCTTCGCTGGCAAGATATCGACTGGGAAGCCGGCCGACTTACCGTGACCAGCCCCAAGACGGAACACCATGCCGACGGAGCAAGCCGCGTGATTCCGCTGTTCCCTGAACTGAGGAAGCTGCTAGCCGAATCGTTCGACCTGGCGCCGGTTGGGGCGGTGTACGTCGTCGATGAACGCTTCCGCAAGTCGGCAATGGGGCCGGCCGGCTGGATGAACCCCAATTTGCGAACGCACTTCACGAGAATCGTTGAGCGCGCCGGCCTGAAACCGTGGCCGAGACTATTCCACAATCTACGCGCGAGCCGCGAAACGGAATTGGTGGAACGCTACCCGCTGCAAGTCGTGACCGACTGGCTGGGGAACACCCCCAAGGTGGCCATGCGACACTACCTGATGACGACCGACGAACACTTCGCGGCGGCGGTTCGGGATGACAACCTGACGGCCGAGGCCGATGCGGACAAAGCGGCGCAGAATGCGGCGCAGCAGGCGCACGTTTCGACGTGCAGAGAGTCGCAGCCGGTGGTGGCCGCGCACAAAAAAACCCCGGTTTTGCCGGGGCTAGCGAATCCTTGCGATACTGTACAAGCATTCAGAATGGCGGGGGCCGGATTCGAACCGACGACCTCGAGGTTATGAGCCTCGCGAGCTACCTGGCTGCTCCACCCCGCGTCAGATCAATGATTCTAGCTCGCGCACGGCCGCGGGACAAGGAGCCTCGGGGATCCTGCGCGAAACGCGCGACTGGCGGTTATTTGACGACTTCGTTCCAGATGCTGTAGCCGGAAATCACTGACAGCCCCATGAAAAACACCCCTCCCAGGAATAGGCCGATCCGCAGGAACCAGTTCGGCCGCAACTCGCGGGGGAGCAGGATCAGATTGACCGCCAGGACGTGCCAGCAGCTGAAGCCCATGGCGGCGTTGTAGAGGGCGGCCGCCCATTTGAGAAGACGCACGGAGTCCCACAGCGTGAGCGAAACCAAGCCAAACGCGGCATAGGCGCACAGCGTGCCGAAGAAGAGGGTGCGGATCCGGTGAGGATCCCAGCGGCGGAGCGGCGGGAGCGCCGTCCAACTCACTTCGACCCAGCGGCGCAGCGCATTCTCCGCGGTGGTAGTGATGTTCGGCGCCAGGACGAGGAAGCCGCAAAAGAGCACGGCGAACCACATGAATTGGCCCCACACGGGTCCGGCGGCGTCACGCAGACCATTGGCGGTAAGCGCCGCGGCCTCCCAATCCTTGGCCTGCGTGTTGCGAGGCAAAAACTGAATCGACAGCATGCAGGGCAACGCAATGCCGACGAAGCAGGCGGGCATCCACACGGCCAGCTGATCGCGGAGGACGTAGCGATACCAGCCCTTGAAACGCCGCAACGACTCGGCCGTGATCCGAAATACCATGCCGGTGTGCGAAAGCTGCATATTCTCGCCGCCGATCATGCTTGGGATGACGCCGACGTTGGCGCCCATCCCCCAGCCCTGGTCGCGGGTGTAGGAACTGATGGCCGTGTTCGTGAGCCCGCCGCTGCCGGAGATGGCGGCCAGCGCCCCCAGGATCGCCAGCATCTGGGAATCGATATGCGGAAAACCCTCGCCATTCCATAGGGATACGAAGATATTCTTTGTCATCGGCTGATCGGCGTCGCCGCCGCCTATCACCGGGACGCTGCCGAACTTGACGAAGCCGCTGAGGATTTCAATCCACGTCTCCATGGTTGAATACAGCGCGGCGACCAGGATCAAAAAACCAAGCACGAGCAAAATCTTGACGCTGATCAATGCCTTGAGCGAATTGTAGACTTTACCGCCGAACAGTAGCGGGGTCATCATGCCGATGAACAGCACATACCGCAGCGTTCGCAATAGTGCGTCCCCGGTGATCGACTGGCTGAACAACTCGTAGGTTCGATCCGGCTGGGCGATTTCGCCGACCATCACGGCGGCCAGCGGGGTGGCGGCGGCCGATGCGATATAGGGGAACACCGAACCGAAATCGAGCAGCAAGTAGAGGGCGAGCCAAAAGAACGGCCCCGGCAGCAGGCGAAACTTGCCAGTAAAAATCGACTCGCCGCTGTAAAGCGTGTAGCGACTGATCTCCAGGTTGTAGACGACCTGCCCCAGGATCGAGAGGGTCGACAGCCAGAGGATCGCGCCGCCGTACTTGGCCGTGGTCAGCGGGCCGGCCATCCATTCGCCGGCCCCGATCGCGGCCCCGCCCATCACGAGGCCCGGTCCAATCAACTGCGTCCACGTGCGCAGCGACATCGGCGGCGCCTCGGGAAGTTCGCCTAGCTTCCACGGCGGCATTTCCTTCGAGCCGATCTGCAACCGAGGCGTCGACTCGGAGGACGTAGCAAGAGCGGACTCATTCATGCGGAGCTCGACAAAACGAACCGGACAGGAAAAGACGCCAACTGAGACAAGTTCGGGCGTGGAAGCGGCGGTCGGTCGATTGTCGCATTTGCGCGGTCTCCGTGGTAGGTTGTCAGGGCGCCGGCGAGGCGGACCTTTTCATTTTTCGCACGACGTCGGCCAGCGGCGGCCGGTGCGAGACGTGCGACGACTCATCCTCACTTACTTCATTGCCATGACGACCAAACTTAAGGATATTGCTCTGGCGACGCTCGCAGCGTCGTGCATGACCACACTCAGCTGGGGAGCCGAACCTATGGGCGTTGAGCCGCGACCAGTGGGCAAAATCGAACGACACGATCCGGCGCTTGACGCGATCGTCGATCCGAACACGCCCATCGAGATTCTCGCCGAGGGTTTCGAGTGGAGCGAAGGCCCCGTCTGGTGGCGGGCCGACGGGTCGCTCCTCTTCTCCGACATTCCGCGGAACACGATCTTCAAGTGGAGCGAACAAGGCGGACTCGAAGAGTTCCTGAATCCCTCGGGCTACACCGGCGAGATTCCGCGCGGCGGGGAGCTTGGCTCGAACGGGTTGGCCATCGATCCCCAGCAACGGCTGGTCATGTGCCAGCATGGCGACCGTCGGGTCGCGCGGCTCGAGTCGCCGCTCAAGCCGGGAACGAAGCCTGCGGCGAAGTTCGTCACCGTCGCCGATCGGTGGGACGGCAAGCGATTCAATAGTCCGAACGATCTGGTCCTGCACTCGAATGGCGCCGTCTACTTCACCGATCCGATGTACGGGCTGCAAAAAGGGGGCGACCCCAGCACGGCGGAAATCGACTTCATGGGCGTCTACCGCTGCGGTCCCGACGGCAAGGTGACCCTCGCTACGCGGGCGATGACCAAGCCAAACGGACTGGCCTTTTCGCCTGACGAGAAGATTCTTTATGTCGGCCAATCGGATAGCGAAGCGGCCATCTGGCGGGCGTTCGACGTCCAGGCGGACGGCACGCTGACGAACGAGCGAGTTTTCTTCGATGCCACCGACCTGGTGAAGCAGGGACTCAAAGGCGCCCCCGACGGATTCAAGGTCGACAAGAACGGTAACCTGCTGGCGACCGGGCCGGGCGGCGTGCTAGTGATTTCGAAGGACGGCAAGCACCTGGGCACGATCTCGACCGGCGAGGCGATTGCCAATTGCGCCTGGGGCGACGATGGCGGCACGCTCTACATGACGAGCCACATGTATTTGGCGCGCGTCAAGACGAAGACCCGCGGTGCGGGCTTTTAGCCCCCGGCTCCGGCGGGGGTCGGTTTCTTTACAGGTACGCATGGCCACGCGTAGCGCTACCCCCTGGCGGACAACATTATGCAAACGCCATCAGATCGTTTCCTCGTCGCAAGTGGTTTCTAGCGGCCTGGATGCAGAGTTTGGCGTTCACCCAGAGGGTGACGCGCGGCAGTCGCCTCACCCAGTTGGGGAGTGGTCCGAGCCCGCCGCCGAAATTGGTGAGTTGAGCGAAGCGTTGCTCGATGTACGTCCGCTGCTTGAAGAGTGCTTGGCCATCGGCGGTCGTCAGCAGTTCGATCGACTGCAAGCGGCCGATGCTGTGGCGGCGGTGGCCCAGCGCTCGTCCCGCGCGACGCTGCGGAGCGATCAACGTCACGCCCGACCGTGCGGCGATCTCGTGCAGCGGGTTGCTGTCGTAGTTGCCGTCGGCCAGGACGCAGCCTCCGCCGACTTGCGGCAAGAGTCGCCGGGCGACCGTCTGTTCGCTCACGTTGAGCGGCTGGATTTCGCACGCCACGAGCGCATCGATCGTCCAGACGGCGTGCAGCTTGTAGCCGCGGGCCGGGCCGCCGACGCCATGCCCGCGCGTGGCGTCGGGATCCTTGCTGAAGCCTCCTACCGGCAACGGCTTACCGTCGAGGAAGCTCACCTCCGGCGGGTGCGGGCCCTGCCAGCAACGCTTCCTCAACCGCTCGATCAGTTCCACGGCCGCCGCCGTGCGGAGACGACGGCTCGCCGTCGATTGGCTCGGCAGCCGCACCTGCCATGACGACGGCCAATTCTCCGGCCGACACGCCCAACTCACCGGTCGATCGTGGATCACCGCCCAGAGATAGACGCCGACGATCCAACTGACCGAATAGACGTGTCCCGAACGATCGCTGCATAACCGCCGAGTCAAACGGTATAGTACGCTCCAGAGTTCGCGTTCCATGGCTCACCTCCTAGAAACGTGTCAGGTCTCTAGGAACAGCCTGGAACGCGGGCCTTTTTACCGCTAGCGACGCGTGCTAGCTATTGCATTATGTTGCGGAGCCAGGGGCTGCAAGACTAATGCCGAGAAATTGCTAGTCGGCCATGTTGGCCAAGGCGGTTTCTTGGCCGACTCGGGCCAAAATGGACAAAATCCTGAGGTCGGCGCGCATTCTTCTTCGCATCACTGCAAGCGGGCGACCGCAGTGATGGGTTGAAATTGGGTTCCGTTGTCAAATATCAGCGCATTGCTGTACGCGCATCCTGGGATGACCTGTGGCCTATTTTCAACACAAAAGTTTGCGGAATTCTGCTGGCCAAAAATGGGGGCTTGCAATAAGTAAGTGGCGTCTCGACGCACTCCCGGAGGGCGTGGCCCGCCGGCTACAATCAGGGGCTGCCCTTGTTGACGTGCGTTCCCCTGAATGGCGATGGCGACCTGATGAAAGCCCTGTTGCTAAGCGAGTATCGAACACTGAACGTCGTCGAGATGCCCATTCCGGCGATCAGCAGCGACGAAGTACTGGTGCGCGTCGGCGCGTGCGGCATTTGCGGTAGCGACGTCCATGGTTTCGACGGCTCGACCGGACGGCGGATTCCGCCGCTCGTGATGGGTCACGAGGCGGCCGGCGTTATCGAAGCGGTAGGCGGCGAGGTGCGCGACTTTGCCGTCGGCGAGCGGGTGACGTTCGATTCGACCGTCTCCTGCGGGGAGTGCGACTACTGTCGCGCAGGCTGCGTGAATCTCTGCGACAACCGGCAGGTGCTGGGGGTTTCATGCGGCGACTATCGACGGCATGGAGCGTTTGCCGAGTTCGTCGCCGTGCCGGAACGGATTCTTTATCGCCTGCCGGACGGACTGTCGCTGGAGCACGCCGCGCTGATCGAGGCAGTGTCGGTCGCCGTCCATGGGGTGAAGCGATTCGTACCTCGACCGCACGACGACGTGGCGATCATCGGGACCGGGATGATCGGACTGCTCGTCGTCCAGGTGTTGCGGCACTATGGCTGCCGGCGACTCATTGCGGTCGACGTCGATGACGATCGACTGGCGCTGGCGAAAAGGTTCGGCGCCACTGATGCGCTCAATGCAAAGCAAGTCGACGCAACAGAAGCGATTTTAGAACTGACGGACGGACGCGGCGTCGCGGCGGCGTGGGAGGCTGTGGGAGCCACCCCGACGGTGCAGACGGCAGTCAACTGCGTGGCCAAGGGAGGTCACGTCACGCTGGTGGGAAACGTTTCGCCAAACGTCGAGTTGCCTTTGCAGGCCGTGGTAACGCGCGAGCTGACGCTGCATGGGACGTGCGCCTCGAGCGGCGAGTATCCCGAGTGCATCGAACTAATGGCGAGCGGCGCGGTCAACGTGCGGCCGCTGTTGAGCGCGGCGATTTCGCTCGAGGAGGCGCCGGACTGGTTTCAACGGCTTTACTCACACGAGCCAGGGTTAATGAAGGTGGTGGTGACGCCGTAGTGAGCCCTCGGTTTGAAGGAAGTAAGTTCAACAGCCATCATTCGCGAAGTGCTTAGCGGATGACGACTTAAACACAGAGCACTGAGAGCACGGAGGAATACTGAGTCTGATCGCCCTCTAATCTTCTCTGTGTTCTCTGTGGAAAATACGATTCGTGAAAGCAAATGAATAAGCTTCTAATGGACCGGTGGCTAACAGGGATTTTGAACAAACCATGAGCACTGATCACTTTGATCTGGCTGGTCGGACGGCGTTAATCACCGGCGCGAGCCGCGGATTGGGGCAGGTGTTTGGACGAGCGCTCGCGCGCGCGGGGGCAGATCTCATCGTCACCAGTCGAAAGGCGGAGGATCTCACGCCATTCTGTCATGAAGTCGAAGCGATAGGGCGACGGGCATTGCCGCTAGAGCTCGATGTGCGCGATCAGTACAGCATCGAGGCGATGTGCAAGGCGGCGATCGCGGCGGTCGACAAGATCGACGTCCTCGTCAACAACGCCGGGTGCAATATTCGCAAGCCGGCGCTCGAGGTGACGTGGGATGATTGGAACACGATCCTCGACACGAACCTGCGGGGGTCGTTCTTCGTGGCTCAGGGAATCGCGCGACATATGGTGGAGCGCGGCTACGGCCGGATTATCAACATTGGGTCCGTCACATCGGTCTGCGGTTACGCCGGACTGGGCCCCTATGGCGCTAGCCGCGGGGGCATCAAGCAACTGACGATGAGCCTCGCCGACGACTGGGGGCCGCATGGCATTACCGTCAACTGCCTGGCGCCGGGGTGGTTCAAGACGAACCAGAACCGGGCCCTCTACGAACAAGAGGGGTGGGTCGAATATCTGACCGATCGCATTCCGCTGAAGCGTCCGGGAAAGCCGGATGACCTGGAGGGGGCGATCGTCTTTTTGGCGTCGGATGCGAGCGCTTATGTCACCGGCCAGACGCTGCTGGTCGACGGCGGCATCTCGGGCGGGCCGGTGAAGATTAAGTTATAGGTTGATCGTTGGTCATCCTGAGCGAAGCGAGGGATCTGGCGTCTCGGACGGGATGTCAGATTCTTCACTCCGCTCAGAATGACGTCCACGGCCTAAGGCTCGACCACCGGACGGCCTTCGGGGTCGACTTCGGGGAGGGTGGCTTCGGTGCCTTCGGGGGCCATCGTGGCGAGGTGGACCACCGCTTCTCCTTGCTGGACGAGCGGGTTGTTCGTGTGGCCGATGACGAGGCCATCTTCGGCGGCGACTAGGGGCGCGGCGTCGTCGCCAAAAGCGTCGGCGACCATGCCGAGTTGCTGTCCCGCGGAGACGCGGGCGCCAAGCTTGACGTCGAGTCGCAGGATGCCGCTGTTGAGGGCGCGAACCCAAGAGGTTTTGGCAATCAGGGCCGAATGCTTTCCCTTGATCCGAGGCGCCGTGGACCGCATGCCGAGAGCCTGTAATACGCGGAGGACGCCGTCGCGGCCGAGTTGGATCGCTTCGTCGTCGAAGCGGAGGGGCTCGCCCGCCTCGTAGACGAGGGTGCGGATGCCAGCGTCGGTGGCGGCTTTGCGGAGCGAGCCGTCGATGGCGCCGGCGTGCATGATCACCGGGGCGCCGAAGGCTTCGGAGAAGCGGCGCGTCTCTTCGTCGTGAAGATTCGCACGGATCTGCGGCAAGTTGGTGCGATGGTTCGAGCCCGTGTGAAGATCGATGCCGTATTGGCACTTCACCACGACTTCCTGCATAAAGAGGAAGGCGAGCCGCGCGGCAACTGAGCCGCGCTCCAGGCCGGGAAACGAACGATTGAGGTCGCGGCGATCGGGGAGATAACGCGACTGGGCGTTGAAGCCGAAGACGTTAACGATCGGCACGGTGATCAGGCAACCGGCAAGGTCGCGCGGGACGATCTTCTCAAGCACTCGGCCGATGATCTCGACGCCGTTCACTTCGTCGCCGTGAACGGCGGCGCTGATCCAGACCGTCGGGCCGGGCTTGGCGCCGTTGACCACCATGATCGGCAGGGTGAGGCTAGTGCCGGTGGGGAGCTTGGCGACCGGGATTTCGATGCGTCGACGTTCGCCGGGGTTGACGAAGACGCCCGCGACTTCAATAGGTAGATTGCTGACTTTGGGCACGGCTCGTCCTTGAGTTGTCACCCGAAGCACTGCAAGGTGCGCTTCGGGCATTTTCAGCCCCCGGCTTTGCCGGGGGGCTAAAGAACTTCACGCCGACCATGCCGCAAGGCCGACCCCCCGGCGGAGCCAGGGGCTACAAACGCTCTACCCTTTTCCTTTATCTCGCTGCAGTCCCGCCTTCGCATTCTTTTCGATGAACTCGATGATCTTCGCCGCGACGTCGACGCCGGTTGATTTTTCGATGCCTTCCAGGCCTGGCGACGAATTGACTTCCATGACCACGGCGCCGTGGTTGGAGCGGAGAACGTCGACGCCGGAGATGTTCAGTCCCATCGTGCGGGCGGCGCGGACCGCGGTCGAGCGTTCTTCGGGAGTGATCTTTACCTTTTCAGCGCTGCCGCCGCGGTGGAGATTCGAGCGGAACTCGCCGGGGGCAGCTTGGCGCTTCATGCTGGCGACGACTTTGCCGCCGACGACGAAACAACGGACGTCGCTGCCGCCCGCTTCCTTGATGTACTCCTGGACGAGGATGTTCGCATCGAGGCCGCGGAAGGCTTCGATGACCGCTTGGGCCGCCTTCTTCGTTTCGGCGAGGATGACGCCGACGCCCTGGGTGCCCTCAATCAGCTTGACCACCAGCGGCGTGCCGCCGGCGAGGCTGATGACGCCGTCGATGTCTTTGGTGGAGTGAGCGCAGCCGGTGACCGGCAGTCCGACGCCGTCGCGGGCGAGGAGCTGCAGGCTGCGGAGCTTGTCGCGCGAGCGGCTGATCGCTTGCGATTCATTGGCGACGAAGACGCCCATCATCTCAAACTGCCGGACCACGGCGGTGCCGTAGAAGGTGTTCGACGCGCCGATGCGAGGGATGATGGCGTCGACCTTGAGCGGTTCGCCCTGGTAGATCACCTGCGGCCGACGGGACGTGATGTCCATATAGCAGCGCAAGTAATCGACGATGAACATTTCGTGGCCGCGGTTTTTGCCGGCCTCTTTCAGTCGCATCGTCGAGTAGAGCGACGGCCGCCGCGACAGGATCGCGATCCTCATTCTGATCTCCGTTTCTTTCTCTTCGCTGGCTTCTTCAATGATGCATTCGAAACGCGCGACTGGCTTACAACATACGACCGACCTGGATCGACCACAAACCTCCCTCGGACGGCTTCGCGCCCCAGCAGCATGCGGAACCCCATTTCGTCGCGAGCGGCCAGGGTGAGCTCGATGGGCCAACGCTGGCCGTCGAGTTCGATTTCGATGCTGACGACAGGACGATTGGTGGTATGACCGCTGGAGCTGCGTATCTGGCGAAACTCTAGCACGGGAGCTTCAGCGCGGAGGGTGGTTTTCACGTCCCGCTGCAAGGGATGGACCACAAACCGCACCCAGCGGACGCCGTCGCGATCAAATTCTTCGACGTCGAAGGCGTGAAGGGACGAACTGCGGGCGCCCGTATCGATCTTGACTTTGATGGCGTCGATGCCGAGGGCCGGGAGTGCGATCCATTCCCGCCAGCCGACGATCGGTTTAGGTGGTTTTTGCGGCGCCTTCATGGCGGGAAAGGGTTGGCGGGTGGGGTTGTTCTTACAGTGGCCAAGACATTGAACCACGACGACGCGACGGGCACAACGGAAGTCCGGGCGTCACCCATACTTTCTTTGCGCCTTCGCGCCGTGGCGAGAGATGTTAAGGAGAGACGTGTCAAGCCAAGGCGCGAAGACGCAAATCGAAAACGGTGGGAAAACCTACAGGCCGGGGCTGCTTTGCATAATGCCGCCGTCGGCGAAGATCGTGGTGGCGGTGATGTAGCTGGCGGCGTCGCTGGCGAGGAAGGCGACGACGCTGGCGATTTCGCTCGGTTGGGCCATCCGGCCGACGGGGATCGCGTCGTCCAGTTTTTGCAATAGCGTCGGATCATTCATCGTCGACGTGTTGATCGGCGTGGCGACGGCGCCCGGGCCGACGCCGGCGACGAGAATCTTGTGCGGGGCAAGCTCGACGCCCGCCGTGCGGGTGAGCATACGCATGCCGCCTTTCGACAGGCAGTAGGCGATGTTGCCGGGCATTGGCCAATCCTCGTGGACCGAGGTGATGTTGACGATGCGACCGCCCGTGCCTTGCTTGATCATTTGCTTCGCGGCGAGTTGGGTGCCGAAGAAGGCGCTCTTGAGATTGATTTCCAGCACTTTTTCGTACTGCTGCTCCGTCGTGTCGAGGACATTGGTGCGGGTTTCGACGCCGGCGTTGTTGACCATCACGTCGAGGCGTCCGAACTTGGCGACGGCGGCGTCGATGAGCTTTTGCAGGTCGGCGACCTGGCTGACGTCGGCGTCGACGCCGATCGCCTGCACGCCGAGAGCGGCGACTTGCTTTTCGAGCGCAACGGTCGCTTCGGGGTGGGCGACGTAGTCGATGACGACGCTGGCGCCTTGGCGGGCGAGTTCAAGGACGATCGCCAGGCCGATGCCGCTGTTGCCGCCGGTGACGATGGCGACTTTGCCTTTGAGAGTCATTTAGTTTCGTCCCTTGTATGAAGGATTAAACACGGAGACACGGAGATCACGGAGTAAGGCGAATAGTTTGGATCCGCCGATGGACGCAGATGAACACAGATAAGTCTTATTAGCGTCCATCAGCATCAATTACCGGTACAAACCGTTTTCTACATTCGCTTAGCGTCTTGTCCCTGACTTTCTTAACTTGCCTTCCTCCGTGCCTCCGTGGTCTAACTACTCTTCTCCTAACCGAGCCGCTGTAGCAGGTGATCGCCGACACGCAAGGAGTTGGCCATCGCCGTGAGAGCGGGGTTCACGGCGCCTATGCTGGGGAAGAAGCTGGTATCGACGACGTAGAGGTTGTCGAGTTCGTGGGCCTTGCAGTTCACGTCGAGCACCGAATTTTTGGGGTCAGTTCCGAAGCGACAGGTACCCGCTTGGTGCGCGACGCCGCCGAGATCGATCTCGTTTTTCATGTAGAGGTTGCGGGGAATCAGGTGGTCGTGCATGTCGAGCTGGTTGAGCATCGACTTGAGCTTCTCGTAGAGCTTGTTCTTCGCGACCTGATTTGACGGGGTGTAGTTGAGCGTGATCGCCCCGTTCGCGTCGACGGTGACGCGGTTTTCTTGACGTGGCAGGTCTTCGGTCGAGAGCCAGAAGTCGACGGCGTGCTTGGCGATCTGTTCCAGCGACCATTGCGGCGCGAGTAGCGTCTCGATTGGCTTTTCGCCGCGGAACATCGGGGCCTGCGACTTGCCGACCATCTGGATGTTTCCCATCGGAAACTCGAAGCCAGGCATGCCGAAGTAGAAGTCGTTCAGGCCGAGCGTTTTCTGGTAGATCGTCGGGTTCGGTTCCTTGGAGAGCGCAAGTACCGCCTGACTGTTGTGGAACATGTAGTTGCGGCCGACCTGATCGGAAGCGTTGGCGAGGCCGCGGGGATGCTGGTCGCTGGCCGACGTCAGCAGGAGCTTCGCCGAGTTGGCCGCGCCGCAGGAGACGACGACGATGCGGCCGGTGAACTCGACCGGCGTTCCTTCGTGCGTCGCATGAACGCGAGTCACCTCGCGGCCAGTGGGGCTCGTTTCCAGCCGATGGACCATCGCGTTGGTCATCAGCGTGACATTGGGGAAATCGAGCGCGGGGCGCACGGCGAGCGTTTCGGCGTCGCTCTTGGCGTGGAGCACGCAGGGGAAGCCGTCGCAGTTGATGCAGCGGCAGCAGCGGCTGAACGCCAACTCGGCCTCGTTCAGCATGATTCCGCACGGCGAGTGGAATGGGTGGTAACCGGCGCGAGCGAGGTCGTCGGCGAGTTTTTGGATTCGCGGTTCGTGCGACACCGCGGGATGGGGATACGGCCCGCTGGAGGGAGGCTCTGTGGGATCTTCGCCGCGGGCGCCGTGGACGTGGTACATCTCCTCGGCTTGCTGGTAGTAGGGTTCGAGCTCCTCGTAGCGGATCGGCCACGCCGGTGAGACGCCGTCCTGATGCTGGCGCTCGGCGAAGTCCTCCTGACGCAAGCGGTAGAGGGCGGCGCCGTACATCTTGGTGGCGCCGCCGACGAAGTAATGGACGCCGGGCTGAAACGCTTTGCCATGCTTGTCGTACCAGACGTCTTTGGAGACGTAGCGGTTGTCGACGAAGACGGCTTCGGCGCTCCAGTTTTCCGGCTCGCGCCGGAGCCAGTCGCCGCGCTCGATCAGCAGAACTTTCTTGCCGGACGGGGCGAGATGCCGAGCGAGCGTGCCGCCGCCCGCGCCGCTGCCGATGATGATGACGTCGTACTGCTGGGCCATGGCGACTACTCCCGCTCCCTGGCAGGGAGGGGTTAGGGGAGGGATTTACAGGCTAGGCACAAATGTAGGTCACGATTAGCGATTAAGAACGGGACGCGGATTGACAGGAATTTGTCGGATGTGCGCCACTGGCGACCCAAATACGATTCTTCGTCTCCCTTGACCGACCCGATCAACTCTTGATCAAAACAAGCGAAGAACGAGCTTCACACCTATAGTTGCGCTGTCCCGTGGTCAGCGATATGGGCGAACTGCTAATGTCGTTCGGGCTTTCGAGAGCCGTATCGATCAACCGCCGCCATGCCGCGCCCTGCGGCAGGGAGGGCAGCGCGAACTCCAGAGACTCCCAATATGCGTTGAACGCCACATAGAGGTGCTCAGCGCCGTCCGGGCCGACGAGTTCGTAGGCCAACGCGTGGGATCCTTCGCCCCAGTCGGGCTGATTGAGCTCAACGCCATGCCAAGTGATTTGCGGCGCGCCAGGTTCGCTCCAAAAGGGGCGACTGCGGAAGAGCGCCGTCCGTTGATGGAAGGCGATCAGTTCGCGCGTGAAGCGGAGTAGGTCGGCGTGTCGCTCCAGATCGTCCCAATCGAACCACGATAACTCGTTGTCCTGGCAGTAGGGATTGTTGTTGCCTTGTTGCGTGCGGCGGACCTCGTCGCCCATGACGAGCATCGGCCGGCCTTCGGAGAGGAAGAGGATCGTCAGCAGGTTCTTCGCTTGGCGTTGCCGCAACGATTCTACGGCCGCGTCCTCGGTCGGCCCTTCGGCGCCGCAGTTCCAGCTGAAGTTGTCGTCCGTGCCGTCGCTATTGTTCTCGCCGTTTGCCTGGTTGTGCTTCGCGTCGTAGGAGACGAGATCGTTGAGCGTAAAGCCGTCGTGGGCGGTAACGTAGTTGACGCTGCGGTCGGGATTGCGGCCTGTTTCGTGAAAGAGGTTGCGGCTACCAACGAGGCAATCGGCTAGGCTCCCGACGATGCCGGCGTCCCCTTTGACGAAGCGGCGGACGACGTCGCGGTAGCGGCCATTCCAGACGCCCCACCGATCGCCGGCGAAGTGGCCTACTGAGTAAAGCCCGCCAGCGTCCCACGCTTCGGCGATGAGCTTCGTGCCGGCGAGGACGGGGTCGGACTCGATGTCGTACAGAATTGGGGCTCGTGCGAGCGGGGCGCCATCCCAACGGCGGGAGAGACTAGCCGCGAGGTCGAAGCGAAAACCGTCGACATGCATCTCGGTCACCCAGTAGCGGAGACAGTCGAGAATCATCCGCCGTGCGACCGGGTTGTTGGCGTTGACGGTGTTGCCGCAGCCGGTGTCGTCGATATAGCGCGCGAGATCGTTGGGGGCGTGAATGTAAAAATCTTCATTGTCGAGGCCGCGCCAGGAGAGGGTCGGGCCGATCTCATTGCCCTCAGCCGTATGATTGAAGACGACGTCGAGAATGACTTCGATATCGGCTCGATGGAGCGCTTTCACCAGATCGCGAAACTCATCGACGGCGGCCAGCGGCGATGGCCCGGAACTGTAGGCGGCGTGGGGAGCAAACCACGCGACGGGTTGGTAGCCCCAGTAGTTGACGCCGCTGGGGGCGTCCTGCGGATCAAACTGCTGCGCCGGCATCAGCTCGACTGTCATCACGCCGAGTTGTTGCAAGTAAGGGATCTTCTCGATCAGGCCGGCATAGGTTCCGCGCTTCGCGACGGCGACGCCCGAGGTCGGATGCTTCGTAAATCCGGCGACGTGCATCTCGTAGATCACCGAATCGACGTAGGGGCGCTGGAGCGAATGGTCCCCTTCCCAGTCGTACGCGGCAGGATCGACGACGACGCTCTTCAGCGCGGACGCGGCGTTGTCGCCCGCGTCGATCGCTCGCGTCCGCCGATAATTCGAAAGGTTAGCAATTTCGCGAGCGTAGGGGTCGACCAGCAGCTTCGTGGCGTCGAATCGCAGGCCGACCGCTGGATTGAACGGTCCGTCAACGCGGTATCCATAGAGCTGCCCTGAGCCGACCCCTGCGAGATGGACGTGCCAATAGTCATAAGTACGGTTTTTGACGGGATCGAGTACGACCTCGTGCGCCGGCTGCGCATCTTCCGGGCGATCGAACAACTGCAGCGTCACGCCCGTGGCATGCTTCGAGTGGAGACAAAAGTTGACGCCCCCGGCGTCAACGGTGGCGCCGATCGGAACGGCTCGTCCTGGCGTCGCGATCGTCATCTCACTGTTGCCCGCCGTATTCGAATAGCATCGAGACGATCAGCGCCGTCCAACCGGTTTGATGACTCGCTCCGACGCCGGCGCCGGTGTCGCCGTTGAAATATTCGTGGAACGGTATGTGATCGCGCCAGTGGGGATCGGTCGCAAAGTAGTCGTTCTCGCCCCACACGGCGCGGCGGCCGTTGCGCGTGCGATCGGGCAGGAAGATGCGCGCCAGGCGGCCTGTAATCTCCGAGGCCACTTCCTCAAGGTTCTTCATCACGCCCGAGCCGGTCGGAAACTCGACCTTCAAATCGTCCCCGTAGTGGCGATAGAATTCGTGGAGTGCGCGGACGATCATGTAGTTCACGGGAAACCAGATCGGCCCGCGCCAGTTCGAGTTCCCGCCGAAGAGCCGACTGTCCGACTCGGCCGGGAGATATTTCACGACGAATTCGTGCCCATCGACTTTGAGTTCAAACGGGTGGTCACGGTGATAGCGCGACAGCGATCGAATCCCGTAATCGGAAAGAAACCCCTCGGAATCGAGCATCTTTTGCAATACAGCGGTCAGCCGTTCGCGAGTAAGAATCGCCATTAACCGTGAGTTGTTCGCCGCGGGTATCGCGACGGGCGCGACGCTGCGGAGCAAATCGGGTCGATGCTTGAGGAACCAGCCCGCTCGTTCCACGAACAGATCGAGACCGGCGAAGCGATCTGGCTCCGCCGTCAGCACGGCGAACAGCGGTACGAGACCGACCATGGACTGGATTTTGAGCGCGTGCGTCGTGCCATCGGTCATCAAGACGACGTCGTAGAAGAACTGATCCTCCTGATCCCAAAGATCGATCCCCTGCCCGTCCATGTTGGTCATCGCATGGGCAATGTAGAGGAAGTGCTCGAAGTACTTGAGCGCCATGTTTTGGTAGAAGGGATCATGCTTGGCCAACTCGGCGGCGATAGTGAGCATCGCGATGCAGTACTGGGCCATCCAGCTCGTGCCGTCGCTCTGCTCGAGCAACTCGCCGTTGGGGAGCGGCATATCGCGATCAAAGCAGCCGATGTTGTCCATCCCCAGGAATCCGCCGCCAAAGACGTCGCGGCCGCCGCTGTCTTTGCGATTGATCCAGAAGCTAAAGTTGAGCATCTCGTTCTGAAAGATCTCTTTGAGAAACTCAAGATCGGCGTGCCCCGTGTCTTCTTTCTCGATCTGATAAACTCGCCAGGCAGCGAAGGCGGTGACGGGGGGGTTCACGTCGTCGAAATTCCACTCATAGGCCGGAAACTGCCCATTGGCATGTTGGTACCACTCGTAACCCATGCGAATGAGCTGCTTTTTCGCATACCACGGATCGAGGCGGGCCATTGCGATGCAGTGAAAGGCCAAATCCCAACAGGCGTACCAGGGGTACTCCCAGGTGTCGGGCATGAGGATGACTTCGGCGTTGTGGAGCTCTTTCCAACGATGGTTGCGGCCTTGCCATCGCTGGGCGGGGGGAATCGGCTGCGGCTCGTCGCCTTTGAGCCAGCGGAACACGTCGAAGTGATAGAACTGCTTTGACCAGAGCAGGCCCGCGCACGCCTGCCGGGCGACGACCCGTTCGTCAGGACCGAGCTTGGCGGGCAGGATGGCGTGGTAAAACTCGTCGGCTTCGCCGCGGCGTTGGGACAGGATCTGATCAAAGTCGCCGAAGGGAACGGCGTGAGGCTCCGCGCGAAAACGGACCTCAACGGTCGACGTGCCGCCGGACGGGACGTCAAAGCGGATGTGGCCGGCAAGCTTGCTGCCTTGCCGATCGTTGGCCGCCGCGGCGTTGCCTTGGGCGATGCGTTCGTGGAAGCCGTCTTTGACAAATGCCGCTCGGTTCGGCCCTTCGCCGAGACGCTCGAAGTTGGTTTCGTTCTCTGTGAACAGCAGTTCGACTGGCCGGCTGTCGCCGCTGCGGACGTACCACCAGCGCTCGCCGATCGCGTCGGCGTTGGTGTAAGCGGCCATCGGGCCGGCAACGCGGATCACGGGGCGCTCGGCGCCGACTTCCCACGACCAGCGGTTGCGGTACCAGAGGTGGGGCAGAATGTGGAGCGGCGCCGCGTCGGGACCCCGATTGACGGCGATGATCCGGCAGAGAATGTCTTCCGGGCTCGCCTTGGCGTACTCGATCGTCACGTCAAAGTAGCGGTTTGCACGGAAGTCGGCTTCCAGCGCGTCGAACAGCTCGTATTCGGGCTGCTGCTGGTTCCGCTCGCCGTTGACCTTGACAAGATCCTCGTAGGGATACGCGGCCTGCGGATACTTGTAGAGCATCCGCATGTAGGAATGAGTCGGGGTCCCGTCGAGGAAGAAGTAATACTCCTTCACATCCTCGCCGTGATTCCCCTGCGGATTGCTGAGGCCGAACATCCGCTCCTTCAGGATCGGATCGCGCTCGTTCCAGAGGGCCACGGCGAGGCACAGGTGTTGTTTCTGATCGCAGAATCCGCCGAGACCGTCTTCGTTCCAGCGATAGGCGCGGCTGCGGGCGTGGTCGTGGGGAAAGTAGTTCCAGGCGTCGCCGTCGGCGCTGTAATCCTCGCGGACGGTGCCCCATGCCCTGTCGCTGAGGAATGGTCCCCAGCGCCGCCAGTCGCCGTCGCCAGCATTGCCTTGGGTGAGACGAGTTTGTTCGGCGCTGGGCATCGCGAGCGTTGGTCCTGTGGGAGGCGTCTCCGACGCCGATTTCACGTGACAACAGACGTTGAGTTGAAGGTCGCGCGTGATCGGCGTCGGAGACGCCTCCCACATTCAGCGAATTGGCGACACGCTACGCGAGAGAATACCGCATCATATTGCAGATTGCCTATTCTGAAGTTGACTGCCCGAAGACTTTATCCGAAAGCCGGCTGACGACGTCGTCTTGTCGCGATATATTGGCGTGCGATGCTGCGGAGTCAGCAATCAGGCCGGAGGAGTGCAGTGGATGCAATTGGGCGATCGATGCTGGCGGCGGCCGTCGACGGACGGATGGCCGACGTATCGATCTTCTCGCCTGCGTCCCCGCAAGCCGGCTGGATCGTCGAGTTGGCGATCCTCGCGCTGGCGATTATCGGCATCATCTTCCTGGTCGTCGAAGGGATTCTGTTCTACTCGGTCTGGCGATTTCGCCGCCGCCAGCAAGACGCCGATGGCGAACCGGCCCAGGTCTACGGCAGCGAGCCGATTGAGATTGCCTGGACCGCGGCGCCGACGATGATTGTCTTTTTCCTGGTGCTCGTTACGACGCGCACGCTGTGGGAAGTCGAGGCGGCGCCGGTGACGCCGCGTGCGGGGGATCAATCGCTGTTCGTTACGGTCATCGGCCATCAATGGTGGTGGGAGTATCGCTATGACAGCTACGACGGCCGAAAGCTTGGCTTCATCACGGCAAACGAATTGCATATTCCGATCGGCGACGACCAGATTGCGCGGCCCGTGCATCTGACGCTGCAGTCGGGCGACGTTTGTCACAGCTTTTGGGTCCCTCGCTTGGGCGGTAAAGTCGACCTGATACCCGGTCGCACGAATCTCCTGTCGTTCGAAACCACGGAGCCGGGACTTTATCTCGGTCAGTGTGCGGAGTATTGCGGCGCGCAACACGCGAACATGCTGCTGCGAGTCGTCGCCCAGTCGCACGAGGCGTTCGAAGCATGGCTGGTACAGCAGGCACAGTCCGCCGTCGAGGATCCGGCGGTCGCCGCCGGGAAAGCGGCGTTCTTGGCGAACTCGTGCGTGAATTGCCATCGCATCTCGGGGACGGCGGCTGATGGAAGCGCCGCACCCGATCTGACTCACTTGATGAGTCGCGAGACAATTGCCGCGGGGCAAGTGGCCAACACGCTAAAGAATTTGCGGAAGTGGGTGCATGATCCGCAAGCGATCAAGCCGGGGGTGCTGATGCCGGCGTTTGGGCTGAGCGACCACGAAGAAAATCAAATCGTGGAGTACCTAAGGACGTTGAAGTGAGATTCCATCAAATGTTTCACGCAAAGGCGCGAAGGCGCAAAGAAGAACAACCTGCAATGCAAGCTCCTTCGCGCCTTCGCGCCTTTGCGTGAGATCTTCCTGCAAACGATTTATTTGCAACGCTGCAGATTTCAAGGGAATGGCAACCGTCGACCGTTCACATCGATTGGAGCATGCCGGCTCGGCCGCCGCGGATAATGCGTCGAGCGGCTGGGCCGATGCGCTCCATGATTGGACGACGACCGTCGATCACAAAAAGATCGGCATCATGTACGTGCTGATGAGCCTCGTCTTCCTTGTCATCGGCGGCGTTGAAGCGCTGCTGATGCGGTGGCAACTCTTCTACGCGCGGAACGACGTCCTCGGGCCGAGCGTCTTCAATCAGCTCTTCACGATGCACGGCACCACGATGGTGTTCTTCGTGGGGATGCCGATTCTCATCGGCATCGGCAACTACATGATTCCGCTGATGGTCGGCGCCCGCGACATGGCGTTCCCGCGGCTGAACGCGTTTGGGTTCTGGATCACGCTGTTCGGCGGGCTGCTCACGTATCTCAGCTTCATCACTGGCGCTGCGCCGGAGATCGGCTGGTTCGCGTACGCGCCGCTGACCGAGCACACGTTTGACCGCAACGCCGGCACTGACTTCTGGGCGCTCGGCCTGCTCATCAGCGGCATCGGAACCATCGGCGCCGCGGTGAACTTTATCGCCACGATCCTCGGCATGCGCGCGCCCGGCATGACCATGCGGAAGATGCCGTTTTTTGCCTGGACGATGCTCTGGACGTCTTTCCAGATGCTGCTCGCCATCCCGCCCCTGACCGCCGCGCTGGTGATGATCTTGTTCGATCGACAACTCGGCGCCCACTTCTTCGACGTGCAGAACGGCGGCTCGGCATACCTTTGGCAGCACTTGTTTTGGTTCTTCGGCCACCCCGAGGTTTACATCCTTATCCTGCCGGTATTCGGCATGGTGTCGGAGGTGATTCCGGTCTTCTCGCGCAAGGTGCTGTTTGGCTACGAGTTCATGGCTGCGGCGACGATGGCCATCGCGTTCATCAGCCTGGGCGTCTGGGCCCATCACATGTTCTGCGTCGGGATGAGCCGGACGCTCGACCTTTACTTCGCCGCGGCGAGTTTGATCGTTTCGATTCCGACCGGCATCAAGTTTTTCAATTGGCTCGCGACGATCTACGGCGGACGGATCAGCCTGGCGTCGCCGATGTTGTTCGCCTTCGGCTTCCTTTCGATGTTCCTCATCGGCGGGCTGACGGGCATCATGCTCGCCGCGGCGCCGTTCGACTTTCAGCTTTCCGACAGTTACTTCGTCGTGGGCCACTTCCACTGGGTGCTGATCGGCGGGACGCTCTTCGGCACGTTCGCGGGAATCTACTACTGGTACCCGAAGGTCACGGGGCGAATGCTTTCGGAACGGCTGGCCGTGTGGCACTTCTGGTTGCTCTACATCGGCTTCATTCTTACCTTCGGGCCGATGCACATCTCCGGCATCCTCGGCATGCCGCGGCGGATTTACACCTACGACCCGAGCCGCGATTGGGAGTGGTGGAACCAACTCACGACGATCGGCGCGCTCGTGCAGACGCCGAGCTACGCGATCTTCGTCTACAACCTCGTCACCTCGCTCTGGAAGGGCAAGCCGGCCGGCGACGATCCGTGGGACGCCTGGACGCTGGAGTGGACCACCAGTTCGCCGCCGCCGAGTTACAACTTCGAGACGGAGCCGGTGGTTCACAGCCGCCGACCGTTGTGGGACTTGAAGCATCCCGACGATCCTGATTGGCAATATGAGTGATGGACGCGTTATCGCTTTAACCACAGAGATCACAGAGATCACAGAGAACACAGAGAACACAGAGCAAATACAAAACAGGGCTGTCAGCTATCAGCCAGTGAGAAAACTTTGCTGCTAATTGAGAGGGTCCTCCGGCTTTGCCTTTACTCCGTGCTCTCTGTGTCCTCCGTGGTAAATGCGATCGATTCAGCTAGCTAAAAGATGACCTACCCCGCCGCAGAATTACCGATTCCGCCAGAGATCGCTCCCGAGCGAACGCTCAGCGCTGCGCAGTGGGGCATGGCGAGCTTCCTCGTGTCGGAAGTGGCGTTCTTCAGCACGCTGATTGTCGCCTACGTCACGTTCCTCGGCCGCGATACGGTCGGCCCGACGCCGGCGCAAGCGCTGTCGCTGAAGTTGGCGTTCGGCACGACCCTCTGCCTCGTGGCGAGCAGCGTGATCATTCACTTCGCGGAAGCGGCGCTGCGACGCGGCAACCACGCCGCTTTCAAAGTGTTGTGGGCCATGACGATCGCACTGGGCGCCGCGTTCCTTCTCGGCACGGCCTTCGAATGGCACGACCTCATCACGCGGCAGGAGCTAACAATCAGTCGCAACCTATTTGGCACCACCTTCTACACGCTCGTTGGATTCCATGGCCTCCATGTCACCGCCGGCGTGATCGCGATGTCGATCGTCCTGCTGCTCGCCGCGCGCGGGGCCGTCGCCAAGGAACATGACACGGCCGTCCAGCTCGTTTCATGGTACTGGCACTTTGTCGACGTTGTCTGGATCGTCGTATTCTTAGTGGTCTACGTCGGCGCCAAAGGGGGAACGGCATGAGCGACGCCCCGCGCCCCACCGGCGACAGCGAACGCGAAGACGGCGCCATTGAACTACCGGCGCCAACCGTGGCGCCGCTCGTCTTCGCGCTTGGCATTGCGCTGCTCGCCGCCGGCGTGGCGATGAGCCTCGCCTTCGCGGCCGTCGGCGCCGTGCTGTTCGTCGTCGGGCTCTCGATGTGGATCAGCCAACTCGTTCCCGGGCGTGGCCACGTCCAGGAGCCGCGAGTCGAACTGGCCCGCCGTCCACGCACCATCGCTCCGCGGCCCGGCGCCGTGGCCCGCCTGCAGGCGGGCATGCCGGGCTTTCGGCTGCGTTTGCCGGTGCGGGTGCATCCCATCTCCGCCGGCGTCAAGGGTGGCATCGTCGGCGGCATCGTGATGCCGCTGCCGGCGATGCTCTACGGCCTCGCGAGCGGCCACGGTATCTGGCTGCCGATCAACCTCCTCGCCGGGATGGTGTTGCCGAACGTCGGCGACATGCCTACGGCGCAGCTCGAACAATTCCATCTGCCGCTCTTCGTCACTGGCCTGATCATCCATGCGGTGACGTCGCTCATCATCGGATTGCTCTACGGCGTGCTGCTGCCGACGCTCCCCGACCTGCCGAAGCCGATCGCCTGGGGCGCCCTGTTGATGCCGCTCCTCTGGACAGCGATGAGCTACATCGCCTGGGGCGCCGCGAATCCGTCGCTCCGTGCACGAGTCGATTGGCTCTCGTTCGTACTCTCGCAGTTGGTGTTCGGCATTATCGCCGCGGCGGTCTTCATGCGACTGCGGTCCTGGCGACCGGTGGCGAGCGGCGTCATCGGCGGCATTGTCGGCGGGCTGTTGATGCCGCTCCCCGCGATGCTCTGGAGCGTCCTCTCGCATCACAGCATTTGGTACCCCGCGAACCTGCTCGCGGCGATGGTGACGCAGCATGCGGGCGAGTTCACCACGGCGGAGCTTGAGGGCTATCACGCCGACTGGTTCGCCACGGCGATGATCTTGCACGGGGTATTGTCGGTGTTGTTCGGCTTGGCGTTCGGACTGGTGCTGCCGCGCGTGCCGACAATCCCCGGGCCGATGGCGTGGGGGGGACTGGTGATGCCGCTGCTCTGGACGGGCATGAGCTACGGCCTGATGGGCGTGGTCAACCCGACGCTGCAGCGGGTGGTCGAGTGGCCCTGGTTCATTGCCTCGCAGTTTGTCTTCGGCGTGGTAGCGTCGATCGTCGTCGTCCGTTCGGTCACAGTTCACGTTCCGCCGGCAGGAAGAGCGCCCGAGCTGCGCGAAGAGTATCTCACCGGTTAACGAGGAAAGACTCGATTGTTAATCCAGCGGCAGCCAACGCGAACTCGACGACAGGGCCCGCGCCAGACTGCGCAGGCACTCGTGATGGTCGCATGCGCTGCGTTCGTCGGCTGCAATGATGACTTCCCCGGCAAACCAAACCCCGCCGATCGCCCGCTGCCGCAGAACGAAATTACCGACTTTGCGACGCTCTTCGCTCAGAATTGCACTGGCTGCCATGGCGCCGACGGCGAGCTAGGCCCCGCGCCGCCTCTGAACGATCCGCTCTTCCTGGCCCTGATTCCCGACGAGACGCTCCATGCCGTCATTCGCGACGGCCGCCCCGGCACGCCGATGCCGGCGTTTGCTGCGGAGCGAGGCGGCACGCTCAGCACTGAGCAAGTGAAGATCATCGCCGCGGGCCTGAAGTCGCATTGGCCTGCGGACAAGACTGAAGAAGTGAGCGATGCGGCAATCGTTGCCGACGCGCCACCTTACTTGTCGTCGGCGACGATTTTGCAACTCACCCCCGGCGCGACCGATCAAGCATCCACGCTGTTCGAACGGGCGTGCGCCGAATGCCATAGCCCGAACGGCGCCGGCGGCGAGACAGGCTACGCCAGCGGCGGCGCGATCAACGACCGTGCGTTCCTAGCACTGATCAGCGATCAGGCGCTGCGGAGGATTATTATCACCGGACGGCACGATCTGGGGATGCCAAATTACGCTGCCCCCGACGGCCGGCCGGAGGATTTTAAGCCGCTCACCTCGGCGGAAATCGACGAGCTCGTCGCCCTGCTTGCCTCCTGGCGTCGCGGCGATGCTGCCGCCGGTGACGCCGGCAAATAACAACACGTTCAACGCCGCGCAACAATATCATGAACGCTCCCCTCCCCTCCTCAGGCAAGCAACTTTGCCCCGGCGGCAAACCGCCGCGGCGGGCGTTCTTCCGCCTCCTCACCGGCGCGCTCGGCGCGGCCGCGACTGGCCTGCTGACATTGCCGATGCTCGGCTACTTCTTTGGCCGCCGCCATCGCCCCGCGATGTGGGTGCCGATGGGCGACCTCTCCGACTTCCCCCTCAACGAGACACGCACAATCAACTTCGACAACCCGCTCCGCCAACCGTGGGACGGCATGACGTCGATGACCGGCGTCCATGTCCGCTATCAGGGCAAGAATGACGCTGGCGACGAGCAGTTCCTGGTCCTCGCCGCCAACTGCGCCCACCTCGGCTGCCCCGTCTCGTGGTTCCCCCAGTCTGGATTGTTCATGTGCCCCTGCCACGGCGGCGTCTACTACGAAAACGGCGAGCGCGCCAGCGGCCCGCCGCCGCGCGGATTGTTCCACTGCGTCTGGCGCGTGAAAGAGGGCAAGCTCGAAATCGAAGCCCCCCACTACCCCACGCTGCACGACACGCTCACCGAGTCGCTTGAATCTTGAAGACGGAAATACTTTCAACACAGAGGACACAGAGAGCACAGAGGAGAGACAGGTTGGATGCTGCCTATTAGAGACTCGGAACTTGGACGCCACTGGCGTGTCGCCAGTGTTGAAGTGGGTGCTCGTTCGACACTTCACACTGGCGACACGCCAATGGCGCCCGATCGATTAAACCTCTGAACATCGACAAACAACAACGAGCGTTCTCAAGCTAATGATTGCCTTCAGTTCTTTCTCTGTGATCTCTGTGTCCTCTGTGTTAAATCGCATTTAATTCCCAGCCGATGTACCAACTCCTCCGTAAACTAGCCCACTGGATCGACGCCCGCGCCGGCGTGAGCGCCACGCTTTGGCCGATGATGCGCCATCCGGTGCCGCGGTCGATCGATGGGCCGATGGGGTGGTGGTATGTCTTCGGCAGCGCGTCGATGACGTTTTTGTTGATTCAGATTCTCACCGGCATCGGCCTGTCGATGGTGTACGTCCCCGCGGCCGATCAGGCGTACGAAAGCCTGCTCTATCTCGACTACCAGCAACCGTGGGGTTGGTTCCTGCGGTCGCTCCACTACTACGCCGGGTCGGGCATGGTGGTGATGCTGCTCGTCCACATGACGCAGGTGTTTCTGCAAGGCTCTTACAAATATCCGCGCGAGCTGACGTGGGTCGTCGGCGTGCTGCTGCTCGCCTGCACGATGGGGATGTTTTTCACGGGGCAGATACTGCGGTGGGACACTGACGCGTATTGGGGACTCGCCGTCGGGGCATCGATGGCAGGCCGCGTGCCGGTGCTGGGGCCCGAAATTGTTCACACGCTGCTCGGCGGCGACATCATCGGCGCGAGTTCGCTCAGCCGCTTCTTCGCCCTCCACGTCTTCATCATTCCCGGGGCACTGCTGACGTTCCTGGGAATCCACCTCTGGCTCGTGTTGCGCTGCGGCATCAGCGCTCCGCCTAAGCCAGGTGAAATCGTCGATCCCAAAACCTACGACGCGACCTACCACGAAGAACTGAAACGAGGCGTCCCCTTCTTCGGCGACGCGCTGTTGAAAGACATTTTCTTTTCGGCGCTCGCGGTGACGATCGTCGTCGTGATCGCCGCCGTGGTGGGACCAAAAGGGCCTACCGAGCCCCCAGATCCGACGCTCGCCGGCGCCAACCCGCGGCCCGAATGGCCCTTCCTGTGGCTCTTCGGGTTGCTGTCGCTCAGCCCGCCGGCGATCGAGACGTTCATCATGCTCGTCTTCCCGGTGCTGGTGCTCGGCGCGCTCTTCTTCGTGCCGTTCGTCAGCAACCGCGGCGAACGTGCGCCAAGCCGCCGCCCCGCGGCAGTGTTGCTGGTGATCGTCATCTACACGACGCTCGGCGTGCTCACCTACGAGGGAGTGCAGGCGCCTTGGTCGCCGGTGATGGACGCTTGGAGCGGCGATCCGGTGCCGGTGAATCTGGTCGAAGGTCGCACGCCGCTCGAACTCCAAGGCGCCGCGGTGTTCCAGTTCAAGAACTGCCGCAACTGCCACGCCCTCGAAGGGATCGGCGGTCGCCGCGGCCCTGATCTCACCACGATCGGCGCGAGCCTCACGCGCGACCAGTTGATCACTCAGATCAGCAACGGCACGCCGGGCGGCGGCAATATGCCTGCCTACGGCAAGCAGATGAGCCCGGCCGAAATGGAGGCTACCGTCGCGTTCCTCATCAGCCTGCGCCCCGACGGGCAACTCCCCGCAGGCGCCGTGGAAGATGCGCCTGTCGAAGGCACGACGCCGCAACCGGTCGAACTCACCGAGTGAGGCGGCCATGAGTTCCACGCTCGACGCCTTCGTGCGCTCTTGGCCAAGCGAACCTTGGCTCGTCGCGTCGCTGCTGCTTTCGGCAGGGATCTACTACCGCGGTTGGCGCATCCTCCGTCGCCGCGATGCGAGCCGTTGGAGCGCCTGGCGACTGGCGTCGTTCTTCGGCGGGCTCTTCGCGATCTTTCTCGCCCTCGCCTCGCCGTTGGAGCCGTTCGCCACGCTGCTGCTGCAAATCCACATGGTGCAGCATCTGCTGCTGATGATGGTCGCCCCGCCGCTGATCTGGTTGAGCGCGCCGATGTTCCCGCTGGTGCGGGGCCTCCCAACGGCAATTCGCACCGTGTGGGTGGCGCCGCTGCTGCGTTCTAGACCGTTGCAACGCCTCTTCTCGCGACTAACGCATCCGCTCGTGGCGTGGCCGATTTACGTCGGCGTCACTTGGTTCTGGCACGCGCCGCGATTTTACGAGGTCGCGCTTACCGACGAACGCTGGCATCTGGTCGAGCATGTCGTCTTCACGGCGGCCGCGCTCCTCTTTTGGTATCCAGTGGTGCGGCCCCACCCGAGCCGCCCCAGCTGGTCGCCATGGCTGCTGTTTCCGTACTTGCTGCTCGCCGACGTGCAGAACACGGTGCTCGCCGCGTGGCTGACGTTCTCGTCACGGGTGATTTATCCTCACTACGAGAATGGCCCCCGCATCGCCGGGATCACCGCGCTCGACGACCAAGCCGCCGCCGGCGTCATCATGTGGGTCCCGGGGTCGATTGCGTTTTTGCTGCCGTTGTTCATTATCGCCCTCAAGTTGATGCGGGGAACGTCACCGAGTCCGAACCGAATCCGCGCGACGCGACAAACTGCTTCGCCACGACGCGAACTTTCTGCCGCAGCGCTCCTACCCATTCTCAATCAAACGGCGCATCTACAATCGACCAACCGCTTCGATCTACTGCGCGCACCGTTACTCGGCGCGCTCCTTCGCTGGCGTCACTCCCGCCCGTTACTGCAAACCATCGTCGCCCTCCTAGCCGTGGCGGTCATCGTCGACGGCCTCCTCGGCCCGCAGGTCAGCCCGCTCAACCTCGCCGGCGTGTTGCCTTGGATTCATTGGCGCGGGCTCGTCATCCTCGGCCTGCTCGTCGCCGGCAACCTCTTTTGCATGGCGTGCCCATTTACCTTGCCGCGCTCGCTCGCGCGCCGTTTCTGGCAACCGACGCGCCGCTGGCCGCGCGTGCTCAAGAACAAATGGCTCGCCGTCGCGCTGGTCGCGCTATTTTTGTGGAGTTACGAGGCCTTCGCTCTCTGGGACAGCCCTTGGCTCACCGCTTGGATCGCGCTCGCCTACTTCGCCGCCGCGCTTGTGGTCGACGCCTTCTTCGCCGGGGCTTCGTTCTGCAAGTATGTCTGCCCGATCGGCCAGTTCAACTTCGTTCAATCGCTCGCATCGCCGTTGGAGGTCTCGGTTCGCGAGCCGAGCGTTTGCACCGCCTGCACCACCAAAGAGTGCATCCGCGGTTCAGCCACGCTGCCGGGCTGCGAGATGGGACTCTTTCAACCTCGCAAGGCGGGGAATCTTGATTGCACGTTCTGTCTCGACTGCGTTCACGTCTGTCCTCATGAAAACATCGGCGTGCTCGCCGTCGTCCCAGCGGCGACTCTCTGGAGCGACCGCTTCCGCGCCGGCGTCGGTCGTCTGAGCGCTCGCCCCGATGTCGCGGCGCTCGCGCTAGTGCTCGTCTTTGGCGCCTTCGCGAACGCCGCCGGGATGGTCGCTCCGGTGCTCAATTGGCAAGACAAGTTGCGAGCGACCGCCGGCAGCGCATCGCCGCTGGCGATGACGACGCTCTTCTACGCGCTGGCGATCGTCGCGCTGCCGACGATCACCGTCTTCCTAGCGGCCTACTTCAGCCGCATTTTGAGCGACGGGCGTACGCGTACGTCCGCGTTGGCCGCACGCTACGCCTTCGCCCTGATTCCGCTCGGCTTCGCGATGTGGATCGCTCACTATTCGTTTCATTTCTTCACCAGTTGGGAAGCGATCATTCCTGCAGCCCAGCGGTTCGGCGGCGATCTCGGCGTCGATTTTCTCGGACCGCCGGAATGGATCTGCGCTTGCTGCCGACCGGCGGCCGCCTGGGTGCTGCGGTTCGAGTTCCTCGCCCTCGGAGTCGGGCTGCTGGGAACGCTATACACCGTGCTGCGCATCGCTGAGTCGCGGGCCTCATGCACGCGCCGAGCGATCGGGGCTGCAGCGCCCTGGGGCCTGCTGGCAATCGCCCTCTACGCCAGCGGCGTCTGGATCCTGCTGCAGCCGATGCAAATGCGCGGCACGCTGCCGGCCGACGCCGCCGTCATCGCGCAAAACGAGGCGCAGCCATGACGTGCCAGCCACGGCGACGGAGCATCGCTACCGCACTGCTGGCGTTGACGGCGACCGTCTGCGGCGGCGAACCGATTCGAGCTGATGGCGGCCGACTGGTACGGGTCGAGCGCATCAATGGCTGGATCGTTTCGGTCTTCGTCACTCCCGACCCGCCGCGCGTGGGGCCGATCGATGTGAGCGTACTCGTGCAAGCGGAAGCGAGCGGAAGCGTGATCGCCGACGCCGACATTGCCGTGACGCTCACGGCCGCGGGCGATGCCGAGGGGGTCACGACGAGCGCCCCGTCGAGCCGCGATCAGGCGACGAACAAGTTGCTGCAGTCCGCGCTACTCAACGCGTCCAGTCCCGGCGACTGGCAAGGAACAATCGACTGCCGAGTAGGAAACGCGAAAGTGGAGATCCCATTCCCGCTGCAGATCGTCGCGGCGCCTCCCGCTTGGACGAAGCTCGCCCTGTGGATCCTCTGGCCGTTCGCGGCGGCGGCGATCTTTGTCGCCCACCGCATGCTTGGTCGCAAACGGGCGTAATGCGCGTTCAGGAAAACTACAAAATCCAAAAGTTGAACCGACAAGCCCCAGTAGCTTCAACGGGACTAAGGTGAGTAGGGAACACTAATCGGCGCTAATCTTCGCTGATGAGGACTAGCGTTCCTCTGCTTCTCTTCTTCCGTCGTGCTCGTCGTGTCGTCGTGGTTCAATTGCTCGCTGCATTTCCTTGGCGAACCTTGGCGTCCTTGGCGGTTCAAATTTCGTCCTCTGCAGTTCCCAAGAATGCGCGGCCTATTACGGCAACGCAATCGGTCGTAGCACGACGCGGCGAACGTCCATCACCGCCGGGCCCGGTTTGGTTTGCGGTTTGATCGCCAATCTCTGTCGGCCCGCCGCCAGCTTCACTTGGCCGATGGTGCGCAAGATCATCTGCTGAAAGTGCCCCGTCTCTTGCACGGTGAACTCGAACCGCTCGCCGCCAACTTCTACCGCCACCAGCGCTCCGCCGCTGCCGTCGCCGCACCCTTGTTGGATTTCGACCTCGTACTCGCCGGCCTCAGGGACGTCGAACTCCCACTCGGCCCAATCGGCGGGATCAGTCCAATAGCCGAGAACGTTCTTGTGCGGCTCGGCTTCGTACCGCATCGTCTTTGCGTGCACGATCGCATCGCGAGCATGTAGGCGAATGTCGCCCGCGGCAGGAGTGACTGCTGGCTCCGCCCCTTCCCGCACCTTGTTCATCGCCGTGCGCCACGCCTTCCAATTGGGACCCGTCGCCGCGGCCGTTGTTTCCGGCGGCAGTCGTGACGGATCTTGCTCAATGTATAGCCGTCGGTGAAGTGCGGCGTCGAAATCAGGGTTGGTGGTTGGCATCTGTGCGCCCATCCGGTCGCGCCAGGCGTGCAGTTTTCGTCGCAAGTCGTCAACGCGATCGGGGTTCGCCGCCGCAAGGTTCATCGTTTCGCTCGGATCATTCGCAAGATCAAAGAGTTCCACGCTCGCGTCCTCGAGCTGTTCCACAAGCTTCCACTCGCCTTCGCGGATGGCGCTAGCCGGGCGACTCCCCTGATTCGTGTAGTTGGGGAAGTGCCAATAGAGTTGCCGCGGCGGCAGCGGCTCGCCGCGGAGCAGCCCAATCATGCTGACTCCATCCAGCGGGCCAACCGTGGTGGCGACATCGATCCCCGCCGCGGCCAGAATCGTCGGCACAAGATCGGTCAGCACGACCGGCGATTCGCAAACGCTCCCCGCCGCGGCGACGCCGGGCCAACGAATCAAGAGCGGCTCGCGCAGGCCGCCTTCGTAAAGGTATCCCTTACCAGCGCGAAACGGCGTGTTGTGCGTCGCGGGCGTGCCGGGTGATTCGAGGACGTGCAGCCCGCCGTTGTCGCTGGTGAAAATGAAGATGGTTCGTTCGCTCAAGCCGAGGTCGTCGACGTGCTTCATCAGTCGGCCGACCGAATCGTCGAGCGTTTCGATCATGGCCGCGTAGACGGGATGAAACGCGTCGCCATGTTCTGCCACGAGCTCGGGCGCCGCGGCGAGCGGGATATGGGGATTGTTGTGCGCGACGTAGCAGAAGAAGGGCTCGTTGCGATGCGCCGCGATGAACTCTTCGGCCGCGGCCGTGATGGCGCCCTCGCCCTTGCCGCCGTCGGCCAGCGTCGGCGGCGTGTTCGCCGGCGGCGAAACGGCTGTTTCGAATCCTTGCTTCTCTGGCCCGAAGCCGGGACCGCCGAGATGCCATTTGCCGAACAAGCCGGTGGCGTACCCGGCTTGTTGCAGCAGTTCAGCGACGGTCGTTTCCTCAAGCGGCAGTTGGCCCTCGATGCGCGGCTGCAGAAGTCTCTGCGACGGCGCATCGGGCCGGCCCGGCAGAAAGTTCGTCAGGTGGAGCCGCGCTGGCGCCTTCCCGGTCATGAGCGCCGCGCGCGATGGCGAGCAAATCGGCTGGGCCGTGTAGGCACAGGCGAACCGCACGCCCTCCGATGCAAGTTGATCGAGGTGCGGGGTTTGGTGGTCGCGGCGGCCGTAGCAGCCAAGATCGTTAACGCCGAGGTCGTCGGCGAGGATCAAGATGACGTTGGGACGAACGGCCGGCGGCGCCGATTCGTCAGCCCGTCCTTGCCCGATCAGCATGGAGCAATAGATCGCCGCCGCGAGTCGAGCATATCTGACGCGAGTCATCAACATTGGCCTCCGCCTACCTAGCCTGCGCACGGCAACTGGTCGCCGCAATTCGGCGCCCCACTGCGATCATGGTGATCCACTGCGACCGTTCGTGCATTGTAGCAGGCGCCGTTATTTGATTTCGCCCTGCGGCGGTTATGCTAGACTGCAATTCCGCGCCCCGGCGGCGCGGATTTGAGATCGCGTTGGCTCACAACGCCGCTTTTCTTGAACGCCGAGGCTCTTATGAAGTTAGCTCTTCCTCACTCCCTCTGCATGTGCGTGCTGCTTGCGGCGGCGACGATAGGCGACGCCCGTCTCGTGCGAGGGCAGGAATTGCCCTTGGTCAACGCGGTCGAGGGGCAGCCGCTCAAGTCACAAGCCAAGCGCGTCGTCCAGGCGCTAGAATTCTTGGGGCAACCGCTCAATGCGGCAGAGCAGGCGCAGTTCGATGCGGCGCTTGCGGAAACCGACAACCGTGCAGCTGTCGAGGCCATCCAAAACGTCTTTGATCGGCGCGCGATCGCCATGGTCCACATCAATCCCGAAAGTCGGGTCAAGGCGGCGGCGGGGCCCTGCCCCAAGCAGTTGAACGAGCAGGGTTGGAGCAGCTTTCTCGTAAAGGTTCACAACGAGGGAGGAGTGACCGCGCCGCTGGCCGTCGCGAGCCCCAACGCGGCGCCGCTTCACAAGCGTTCCACGAGCAGTCCGCGCGGCAGCGGCGAGATCAAGCCTGCCGACGTGGCTAATCGCTGGCTCGACGCGCAGATGTTCGACGGACAGCCGCTGACGCCAGCCCTGTCGGGGCTGCCGCTGGAGTATCGCATCGTCCAGCTTTATTCCCGTGACGCCGGACAGCGCGAAGCCCTTCTATCGTTCGACGTTGGCCAGGGAACGCAAGACCTGGGTTTTCGGAGCGGGCTGCCAATTCTGTTCACATGCGAACCGGCGGAGCGCGTGACGCTGCGCGTGCGCGACGAGCGCGGCGAACCGACGACGGCGAGTTTCGCGTTTCGCGATGCGCAAGGACGAGTCTACCCAGCGCGCGCGCGGCGCCTGGCGCCCGACTTTTTCTTTCACGATCAGATCTACCGCCACGACGGCGAGACGGTGTTGCTGCCGCCCGGCAAGTACGACGTCGAGTTCGGCCGCGGACCAGAGTATGTCGTCGGGAAACGCCAAATCGACGTGCGGCCCGACGGGGACGGAAAACAAGTGGAGCGCTTTGAGCTGCAGCGCTGGATCCGACTCACCGACCACCACTGGTACTCCGGCGATCATCACGTTCACGCCGCTGGCTGCTCCCACTACGAATCACCGACCGAAGGGGTGACCCCCGACGACATGATGCGGCACATTTTGGGCGAGGACCTCAACGTCGGCTGCGTCCTCGCCTGGGGTCCCTGTTGGTATCACCAGAAGACCTACTTCGAAGGTCAAACCGATCCGCGGTCCCGGCCTGACTATCTGATGCGTTACGACGTCGAAGTAAGCGGCTTTCCCTCCTCCCACGCCGGACACCTCTGCCTTTTGAACTTAAAGGAGGATGACTACGCGTATCCAGAACAGACCTCCTTCGATTACAGCTACGGCAACGAGCGCGGGAGCTTTGCCGGAAAGGAGACAGAGCTCATTGGGCAATGGCCCAGCTGGAATCTCCCGGTGCTGCAGTGGGGACAGCGGCAAGGGGCCGTCGTCGGCTACTCCCACAGCGGTTGGGGATTGGAGGTCGACGACGACGAGCTTCCCAGCTACAAAATGCCCCGTTTCGACGGCATCGGCGCCAATGAATACGTCGTCGACGTCTGTCAGGGCGCGTGCGATTTCATTTCGTCCGTCGACACGCCCATCGTATGGGAGTTGAGCATCTGGTACCACACGCTCAACTGCGGCTACCGCTGCCGCATCAGCGGCGAGACCGACTTTCCCTGCATTTACGACGAGCGCGTCGGCCTCGGCCGCGCCTACGTCAAGATCGAGCCCCCGTCGGCCGCGGCGGCGGCAGCGAAGTCCGGCGACGCCTCGCCAACGCCGCTCGACTACGAAACATGGATTGCCGGAATCAAACAGGGGCGCAGCTATGTGAGCGACGGACTCAGCCATCTATTCGATTTTCAAGCCAACGGCGTCGAGGTCGGCGCGAAGGGATCTAACGGCAAGGTGAGCCAGCTTGACGTGAAAGCGGGCGATGAGCTAACGCTGGAATTGAAGGCGGCGGCCCTGCTCGCCGAACAACCCAACGAGCAGATTCGGCAACGTTCGCTCGCCGAGCAGCCGTACTGGCACGTTGAGCGGGCTCGCATCAACGACACGCGGCGCGTTCCGGTCGAATTGATCGTCAATGGCCAAGCGGTGGAACGCCGCGAGATTGAGGCGGATGGCTCGATCCAAGACTTGAAGTTCAACCATCGCCCCGAGCGTTCGTGCTGGGTGGCGGTGCGAATTTTGCCAAGCTCGCACACGAATCCGATCTTCGTCGAAGTCGACGGGCAGCCGATCCGCGCTAGCCGTAAGAGTGCGGAGTGGTGCCGCCAGGGAGTCGACGTCTGCTGGGCAGCCAAGCGACCGCAGATTCGGGAACATGAACTGGAAGCCGCGCAGCAAGCATACGACTTCGCGCGAAGCGAGTATGATCGCATCGCAGCAGAATCATTTGACGACCGCTGAGAGATCCTGCGGCCGATTTCGTCGTTACACGCCGGGAGACAACAATGCTTGTTGAGTGGACCAAGAACGTCGCAGGGATCGGCCTCGCATTCGTCCTGATCGCGTTCACCGCGATCGAGGTAAGAGCCGCAGCGCCTGTCTTCAAAGCGGGCGCCGCGCTGGTCGACGTTTCGCCGCCAACGTTTCCGATCCGCACGGCCGGAAATCTTACCCTGACCATAGCCGAAAAGTCGCTCGATCCGCTTTACGTCCGCGCGATCGTGCTCGACGACGGCGCGACGGCGGCGGCAGTCGCCGTCATCGACAGCTGCATGGTCGATCGTGAAACAATCGACGCCGCCAAGGCCATCGCCTCGCGCGAGACGGGCATCCCGCCGGAGCGGATGCTTATCTCCTCGACTCACACCCACTCGGCGCCCGCTGCCTACAGCTGCCACGGCAACGACGTCGAGCCGGCCTACGTCGAATTCCTAATCCCGCGCATCGCGCAGGCAATCACCAGTGCGTGGAATCACCGCGTTCCCGCGCGCGTCGGCTGGGCGAAGGTCGACTGTCCGCGGTTTGTGTATTGCCGCCGCTGGCTGATGAAACCAGGAACCGCCGAAAACCCGCCAGCCGCCTTCACCGGCCAGCCAGTCAATCTGGTGATGATGAACCCCGGCGCCTCCAATCCCAATAAAATTCGCCCTGTCGGACCGGTGGATCCCGCAGTCACCGTATTGTCGCTGCAAACCATCGACGGCAAACCGCTCGGCCTATTGGCGAATTACTCAGCTCACTATGCCGGCGTCGGCGAACCAGGCGTCTCGGCCGATTACTTTGGCGAGTACTGCCGCGTGATGGCCCGCGACTTGGGCGTCGAGGAAGGCCAGCCTTTCGTCGCGATTCTCAGCAACGGAACGAGCGGCGACGCCAACTGCATCGACTTCAGCAAGTCGGACTGGAAGAGTGATCGCTTCACCGTCGCGCGCGAAGTGGCCGACAAAACGCTCGAAGCCCTTCGGTCGACGACTTATCACGATTGGGCTCCAATCGCGATGGCGGAGCGAGCGCAAACGTTTAGCGTGCGCAAGCCCTCGGAGCGCGACGTCAAGCTCGCCCGCGAGTATATGACGAACACCGTCGGTGAGCGACCGACGCGTAACTGGGAAGAAAACTACGCCCGCGAAACAGTGAAGATGGCCGACTGGCCGGCGGAGAAGGAAGTCAAACTTCAGGCGCTGCGAATCGGCGACTTCGCGATCGCCACGAGCCCGTGTGAAACGTATGGCAGCACCGGACTGGCAATCAAAGAGGCGAGTCCCTTTCCGCTGACGATGGTGATTGAACTGGCCAACGGCTGCAACGGCTACCTGCCGCCGCCTGATCAATTCGAGGTCGGTGAATACAGCACATGGCGGGCGCGTTCCAGCTATCTGGAGAAGGGAGCGGAGCCAATGATTCGCGCGACGCTCGATGAACTATTGGACGAGGTAGCTCAGCAGCATCCGGCGATTGAAGCGAAGAAGTAAAGTTGTCATCTTGAGGACTCTAAAGTGACAACCTCTACTTCTTCCTCAGCGGAGCGAAGGCTCTGCCGCCTTGATCGAGCTTCCCTATTCTGCGCTTTCCTCAGAATGACACGCGCGCAGTTCTCCAACTCCAGCAGCAAGCCACACGCCCCTCATGATCTGGCAAGAACTCACTAGCCCCGACTTCCGCGCGATCGATCGTGCCACGCCAGTCGTATTGCCAGTCGCCGCCATCGAGCAGCATGGCCCCCACCTGCCGCTGGCCACCGACCGGATGATCGCGGAGCACTTCGTTGCGGAGCTCAATCAGCGGCTCGGCGCCGGCGTGCTGACGTTGCCGACAGTGGCCGTCGGCTGTTCCGATCACCACATGGACTTCGCCGGCAGTCTCACGCTCGCGCAGGAGACGTTTATCGCGGTCTGCCTCCAGTCGCTCGACGCCGCGCGGCGGCACGGGTTTCGCAACTTCCTTGTGCTCAACGCCCACGGCGGCAACCAGGGCGCCTGCCAAGTGCTCTTGGAACGTTTCGGCGCCGACCATCCCGATTGCCAAATCGCCGCCGCCACGTGGTGGCGCGCGGCGGGCGAAGCGCTCGTGCCACTGAATGAAACGGGCCCGGGCGGCGTCGGCCATGCGTGCGAGTTCGAAACCTCGCTGATGCTGCTCATCGCGCCGCAACTGGTGCGCATGGAGGCGATCAAACCTCGCGGCAACGTGCCGACGTTCGACTGGGCCGAAGGCGATCTGCTGCGTTCGCCGCGCGTCGCCCTCTTTCGCACGATGAAGCAGATGACCCCGCACGGGGCGTACGGCGACCCCGCAAACGCGAATGCCGCGAAGGGCAAGCAGATTACCGAAATTGTGTGCGCCGCGCTGAGCATCGTGCTTCGCGACCTGACGAAATGACGTCAACCTCGTTCAGCCCCCGGCTCCGCAACATTATGCAAACGCCATCAGATCGTTTCCTCGTCGCAAGTGGTTTCTAGCGGCCTGGATGCAGAGTTTGGCGTTCACCCAGAGGGTGACGCGCGGCAGTCGCCTCACCCAGTTGGGGAGTGGTCCGAGCCCGCCGCCGAAATTGGTGAGTTGAGCGAAGCGTTGCTCGATGTACGTCCGCTGCTTGAAGAGTGCTTGGCCATCGGCGGTCGTCAGCAGTTCGATCGACTGCAAGCGGCCGATGCTGTGGCGGCGGTGGCCCAGCGCTCGTCCCGCGCGACGCTGCGGAGCGATCAACGTCACGCCCGACCGTGCGGCGATCTCGTGCAGCGGGTTGCTGTCGTAGTTGCCGTCGGCCAGGACGCAGCCTCCGCCGACTTGCGGCAAGAGTCGCCGGGCGACCGTCTGTTCGCTCACGTTGAGCGGCTGGATTTCGCACGCCACGAGCGCATCGATCGTCCAGACGGCGTGCAGCTTGTAGCCGCGGGCCGGGCCGCCGACGCCATGCCCGCGCGTGGCGTCGGGATCCTTGCTGAAGCCTCCTACCGGCAACGGCTTACCGTCGAGGAAGCTCACCTCCGGCGGGTGCGGGCCCTGCCAGCAACGCTTCCTCAACCGCTCGATCAGTTCCACGGCCGCCGCCGTGCGGAGACGACGGCTCGCCGTCGATTGGCTCGGCAGCCGCACCTGCCATGACGACGGCCAATTCTCCGGCCGACACGCCCAACTCACCGGTCGATCGTGGATCACCGCCCAGAGATAGACGCCGACGATCCAACTGACCGAATAGACGTGTCCCGAACGATCGCTGCATAACCGCCGAGTCAAACGGTATAGTACGCTCCAGAGTTCGCGTTCCATGGCTCACCTCCTAGAAACGTGTCAGGTCTCTAGGAACAGCCTGGAACGCGGGCCTTTTTACCGTTAGCGACGCGTGCTAGCTATTGCATTATGTTGTCCGCCGGGGGGTCGGTCACCATGCCGGAAAGCGTCGTCCTGCGGTGTGCTACCCCCTAGCGGAGCCAGGGGCTGAAATTTCAATCTCGCCAGAACATCGACGCCTCAGGCGCTTGGTAGGCCACTGCCATTTCCGGCGTCGCCACCGGCGCGTACCCCTGATGGATCGAATCGACCGCCGCGAGCGTCATCCCGGAGGTCAGCAGCGTTCGCTCCACCGGATAGGGCGCTCGATTTTCGAGCACCATTTCCTCAATGTGCCGCGTCAGCGGATTGAAGAAGTCGGCCGTTGTTGCGCTGTACGTCGGCATCGGCAGAAACATCTGGCACGAGACGATCTCGTCGTTGTCGCTCCGCAGGCCGGCGTAGTTAAAATCCTGAATCGCCGCCATGAAGAGCGTCGTCCGAAAGCCGTCGCGATGTTGTATGAAGTAGGCCAGCGTGTCAGGCAACACTTTCTGCGCCCACTCGACGCTGATGGGATCTGAGACGTACCCCTCGGTCACCGGCAATGAATGGCTTCGCCCCAGCGCCGCCGCCATGAGCCGCCGCGTGTTCGCCCGATCGTCTGTCGCCAAATGCTCCCACATTGCCGGACCGCGCAGCGCGTGGACGCTTTCAATGCCCACTTCGCCGCCGCGGCGCCGTTCCGACATGCACTGCGCCGTTTCGAGCCCGTGAAAGTCGTAGCTATCGACGCCGCCGTAGCCGACGCAAACGCTTTCCGCCAGCGGGGCGCCCAGCGGCATGTCGACCGACGGGAGCCGCCACGTCACCGGCAACGACGAACCGGCTAAGAACGGAAAATCGAGCCGCCGCGAGTCGTCGACCATCTCCTGGCAGCGCGGCCAGGTGGTCGACAGATGTTTGTCATTGAAGACCGGCACGGCGCGTCCGCTATCCTCAAACACCTTCACCACTTCCTTGAACCATTCGTAGCGCGGGTAGAGACGCTGGCCCTTCTCGTTCAGCGGATAGTCGCCATGCTCGCCAATGATCACGACGCCGTCGACCGCGAGCTTGTCGCCCCCCAGCGTCAGCGCCTCGGCGATCGTCGGATACAGCTGCAGATCGTGCCGCTTCACCCGCTCGCGCGCCAGGTCGCCCTCGGGAAACTGGTCGATGAATACCGACGCCACGTCGACGCGCGGCTGCTGCCAACCGCTGCCCCAGCGGTAGCCGAGCGTCAGCCGATCCAAGAAATGTTGCGAGTGCGAATGAACACGGCACTCGGTCCCTAGAAAGGCGACTCGCTTCCGCTGCGGCGCCGCGGCGCGAACTCGCGGCATCGCCGCCGCCGCGGCAAGTGCGGCCGAACCGGCCAGAAAAGTCCGTCGGTTGAACATCTCAAGTCTCCCTCGCGGTAGTCGATCGAGGCCAAAACAGAAATAGCAACAAGCAGGCCGCCATGGGCAGACAGCCGACGATCGCAATCCCTTCATCAAACGAATGCGTCGCGTCGACGTGTCGCCCGAACAATTGCTGACCTAACGGCGAAAAGGCCCATGCCGCCACGCCGGCGACGCCGGTCACTTTTCCTTGATGCTCTTGCGACAAGTCTTGCGTGAAGGCGTGATAAATCGGAAAGACGCCCAGCGCCCCCGCTCCGGCAATCAACAATAACGCCAGCAGCAACCAGCCTGCCGGCAGCCACGGAACGGCGACGGTGGCCAACGCCATCAGCGCGCAAGCAAAGAACGTCATCATCCGCGCGGTCAGAACGGACTGTCCGCGCCGCGCGAGCCACAACGCGACGGCGCCAGCGCCGAGACACCCGACGTCGGTCGCGCCAAACCAAACGGCGTTGAAATAAAGTGCCTGCGCCTCCTCGTACCCGCGACCTTCCTGCAGGAACTTCGGTAGCCATGCGCGCAAAATCTGAAACGTCGTATTGATCAGCGCAATCACGCCCAAGATCACGAACATCCGCCGATCGAGCAACACTCGCCACCATGCGGTTGTCACCGCCGACTCGTCGCCGACGCGCGTGCGGAGCGAGTCGCCGCGCGTCACGATCAGCCACGCCACGGCCCAGAAGACGCCGACGGCGCCGACCGCTTGAAACGGCAATCGCCAACTGCCGACTTCGTCGGTCAGCATCCACCGCATGATCAGCGGCGTGACAATGGCGCCAATCGAGGTGCCGCTCTGCAGCACGCCGTTTCCCATCGCTCGGCCTCGCGAGTCGAGAATGGCTCGGACGGTCTTGATGCCACAGGGCCAATGCCCCGCTTCAAAAAACCCGAGCAACGTCCGGCAAAGCAGCAGTTGGTCGTAGTCTTGGACGAACCCCGAGGCGAACCCCATCGCCGACCACAGCACGAGCACGGCCGCATACAGCCAACGCAGCGAGACGCGATCAGCCACGAACCCAAAGAATAACGACCCCACGGCAAACGCCCAGCCGAACCCCGCTTCAAGATTGCCGTACTGCTCTTGCGACATGCCAAACTCCTCGGTGATGCGCACCGAGGTGTTCGAGAGCGTCTGGCGATCCATGTAGTTGATCGCCGAGGCAAGCAGCAGCAGACTGGCAATCGGCCAAATCCGCGCGGCATACGCAGAATCGTCGCCAGCGATGAGAGGAGTCGGCGTCGCCAAGGCGACCTCACTTGGCTGGCGGAGTGACTGTGGGGACGGCGAGGAACTGCGTGACCTTGGCGCCGTCGTCAAGGTTCCAGACGGTCACCGTACCGTCGAAGCAACCCGTCGCCAAGCGGTGCGCTGTCTCATTCAGCGCGAGCGACAAGACCCAGGCCGGGTGCTCGCCAAACGAACGAACCTGCGTCCGATCGGCAATCTTAAACTCGCGCACGCTTCGGTCGGCCGACGCCGCGAGGACGTTGTCGCCGTGAGAGACGATCGCCTGCGTCTCTCCCTGGAACGCCGGCAATTCTCCAATTGTCGTCGAGTCTTCGATCTTCCACATCCGCGCTCCATTGCCGCCGACGCTGATCACCGCTTTGCCGTCGGGCGCGAACACGGCGCCGCGAACCGGCGCGCCTAGTTCGGAATTGCTCGCCAGCATCCGTCCCGTCGCGGCGTCGAACGCCTTCGACGACTTATCGCGACTTGCGGTGGCGATCGACGCGCCGTCGGCGCTGTACGAAATGTCAGTCACCCAATCGGCATGGTTGCTCACCTTGAGTCGTTCGACGCCAGTTGCGACGTCGAAGATGCGGATGGAGCCGTCTGATCCCGCGGCCGCCAGTTCTTTCCCATCGGGCCGAAAGGCCACGTCGAAAAAGACGTCCTCGCCCGTTGCCAGCACTTTCGCAGCATCGCCGCTAGTCGCTCCATCAGCCCAGGCAAGCAGCCGCACTTCTCCCGCGACGCCGGCGGCGCCGCCGGCGATCGCCAGGTACGCGTTGTCGGGGCTCACTGCCATGCCGTAAATCCGTTGGGGCATATTCCCCAGGCGGGAAACCAACTGTCCAGTCGCCGGATCCCAGATCAACGCTTCATGGTACCCCCCGGTCAGCAGTCGACCGCCATCCGCACTGAAGGCGAGCGCCGTGACGGGAAGCGGCGAGGAATAGTTGGCCGGCGCGGCGGGATGAGGCACGTCGCGCGGAATCTGCGTCCGCAACGACGCCGTCCGATCGGCGCCATCGAACGTCGCCCCTTGCGCAATCCACGCATCAATTGATGCAACCTCGCGTTCCGATAAGCGATCGCCGTTGTTCGGCATCCGCTCTTCGGGATCTTCCGACGTGATCAGCCGATGAAACTCGCTTTCGTCGACGCTTCCCGCGGTCACCGGCGGCAGCCCAAAATCCCCAGGCTGCATCATCAGATCAAAGGTATCGAGGCGATAGTTGCTCTCCGCCGTCTTCGGCCCGTGGCACCCTTGGCACTTGCCGACCAAGATGGGCGCCACGTCGCGCACGAAGCTGACCCGCGGGGCATCGCTAGACTCACTCCGCGCCGCGGCGCCGTCTATGACGAATCCCGCAAAAGAAAGCGCATAAATCGTCAATGCAGATAGGCGCATGACACCTCATCCCGGTTGGCTTGGGTTGCAGGCCGGCATTATAATTAATGACTCTAATCAAGCCTGGGGAGTTTCGCGAATGATAACTCTGCTCAGCAGCGTCGCCCGCCGTCGTCGGTTCTGCGATGGCGTCTCGCGGCGCGACTTTTTGACCATCGGCGGATCGATGGCGGGCGGCCTGACGCTCGCGTCGCTTTTGCGTGCTGAAGCATTGCAAGGGCAACGCGCTTCGCACAAGGCCCTCATCAACGTCTTCTTGCCGGGCGGTCCTCCGCACCAAGACCTTTGGGATCTGAAGCCCGACGCCCCGGCCGAAGTTCGTGGCGAGTTCAAGCCCATCAGCACCAACGTGGCGGGCATCCAGATCTGCGAGTTGTTGCCGAAAATGGCGGCGATGATGGACAAGCTCGCGATCATCCGCAGCATCGTCGACGCCCGCGGCCCCCACTACGCCGAGCAGTGCTTTTCGCCGCGCGTCGATCCCAACGCGCCAACGCTCGGCGCGTGGATCTCCCGGCTGGAAGGTCCGGCCAGCCCCGACGTGCCGCCAAACCTGTCCCTTTGTTACCGTACGAGCCACGCCCCCTGGGGCGACTCCGGCGGCGGCGGCTTCCTCGGTGCTCCCCACGCTCCCTATGGCTTGGTGACCAAGTATGATCCCGGCTTCAAGGCCGAGACCACCGCGGGTCTCGCCCCCGATCCAGGTCAATTGGTGATGCGCGACGTCACGATCGACCGCCTGCGCAGCCGCCTTGATCTCCTCACCGCGCTCGAAACGAAACAAGCAGCGGTCGCGGCCTCGCCGCTGCGGCAGGAGCGCGATCAGTTCGTGCAGCAAGCTTGGAACATTCTGGCGTCGCCGAAACTCGTCGAAGCCCTCGACTTCACCCGCGAAGATCCCAAAGTCATCGAGCGCTACGGCGCCGGCAACCCAGGCTTCAAGGATGACTCGGCGCCCCGCGTCACCGAGAACTTCCTCGTAGCCCGCCGGCTGGTCGAAGCGGGCGCACGCGTCGTGTCGCTTAACTTCAGTCGCTGGGATTGGCACAACGACAACTTCAAGCAGGGGCGCGAAGAGTTCCCCATGCTCGACAACGCCGTCACGGCGCTGGTGCAAGACCTGCACGATCGCGGTCTCGACAAAGACGTCACGGTAATTGTCTGGGGCGAGTTCGGGCGCACGCCGACGATCAACAACGTGGCGGGCCGCGATCACTGGCCGCGCGTTAACGCCGCGCTGCTGGCCGGCGGCGGGATGCGCACTGGTCAGGTCATTGGCGCCACCGACAAGCATGCCGGCGAAGTCGTTGATCGCCCCGTGACGTTCGGCGATGTTCACGCCACCTTGCTCCACAACCTCGGGATTGATCCACATCTGGCGATTCCCGACGCCCAAGGCCGACTGCAACGACCCGTCAGCCCAGAATCGCATCCGTTAGCTGAATTGATTGCCTAAGCTCATCTGCCCCCTGGGCGCCGCTGGCATCTTACCAGTGAAAAGTGCCAAGCGAGCACCCACTTCCGCCCTGGCAGGATGCCAGTGGCGCCCGTCTGAATATCCTCCACGCATGAATCGATTACTCGCCATCCTCCGCGCCTTTCTTTGCGTTTGCGCTTCCGCCGCCGCAGTTGATGCGACAGCGGCGCCGCCAACGCTCGGCCCGTGCAAGCCGTTGGCCGCCGCGCCTGGCAAAACAATCGAATTAACGCTCACCGGCGCCAACCTCCTCAACCCGCGCACGCTTTGGACGTCGTTCGCCTCGCGTACCGAGTTCGTTCCCAGCGACGCCGAAAGCGCCCAGAAGGGCGAAACGCTTCTTTGCCGCATCACCGTGCCCCGCGACGAGCAGGTCGGTGTCGGCGCGCTGCGACTTGTCACCGGCGAAGGGGTGTCGAACCCCATCCTCGCGATGGTCGACGATCTCCCCTCCTCGGCCGAGGCCGCCGACAACCACTCAATCGCTCAAGCCCAGCTGGCCGCGTGGCCGGTCGCGATCGATGGCCAGTGTGAACCGATTGAGGAAGACTACTACCGCTTTCATGTTGAGGCCGGCCAGCGGCTCTCCTTCGAGGTCGTTGCGCAGCGTCTCGGCTCGAAGCTCGATCCCGTTGTTCGTCTGCTCACCGTCGACGGCAAGGAACTGCGGCGCGCCGACGATTCAGCTGGCGTCGGCGGCGACTGCCGATTGAGTCATCTCTTTGACGCCGCTGGCGATTATCTCCTCGCGCTGAGCGACGTGCGGCACTTCGGCGGCCCTGAATTTCGGTATCGTCTCCGCATCGGCGAGTTTCCGCTCGTCGGCAGCGTCTATCCGGCTGGCGGGCATAGCGGCCAAGTCGCGTCGTTTGAAGTCGCCGACGATTCAGCTGAAAAATCGCTGCTGCATGTGTCGATTCCCGCGACGCGCGATGGGTCGCAGCTGACGGCTGTCAGCGTTCCTGCTGCGCATGGCGCCGGATCTGGTTGGTTTCAGGTCGAAGCTAATTCGCAAGCAGAATCGCTCGAACTGGAACCGAACGATGCTGTAGAAACGGCGACCGTTTGCCAGCTTCCCGGAGCGCTCAATGGTCGCCTCCAACAGGCGGGGGATCGCGACCACTTCAGATTCCACGCCCGCAAAGGACAGCGCCTGCACTGCGTGGGACGTAGCCGCGAACTCGGCTCGCCATGCGACTTGTACATGAGCCTCCATCAGGCCGACGGCGCGCGGATCGCCGTGGCCCGCCAGGAACGGCAGCCAGTGCTCGACGCCGAGATTCCCGAAGAGGGCGATTACACGCTGCTGGTGGAAGACCTCTACCGCGGCGGCGGCGATCACGTCTATCGCGTCGACGTCAGCGAAACGTACGGAGGCTTCGCCCTCAATGCCGAAACGACGCAGTACAACGCGCCGCAAGCCGGCACGGCCGTGGTGAAGGTCCTCGCGCAGCGGCCGGCCTATGGCGGACCGATTGAATTAGCCGTCGAAGGGCTCGGCGACGGCGTCAAGCTGGAGGGCCAAACCTTCGAAGGCCCTGAGACGCTGCTCAAGATCACCCTACCGCCAGAAATCCCCGCGGGCGAAGTGCGGTACGCCAAGATTGTCGGCAAGGCAAAGATCGGCGAAGAGACCGTCGCCGTGTCGGCCAACCAGCGCGGACCGCTCCTGGCTTCCTTCCCCAACACGCTCTCGCTGCCGACGATCCTGGAGACAGCCATCGCCATCGGCGTCGGCCCCGCCTTTCCCCCCTTCTTCGACTTGGCGCTGACGAACAAGGAGGCGTATCTGCCGCAGGTGGTTGGAGCTTCCACGTTCGACGTGCCGATCAACCGCACGAACGAGGCGTTTAAGGAACCGATCGCGATCGCCGTTGAAGGGTTGCCCGCCGGCGTCACGGCGGAAATTGGGCCGGTTGAGGATGGCCTCAAAGCGATGCGCGTCTCGCTGAAAGGGCCTGTCGACTTGGCGGAAGGCGCCGAGTTTCCGCTGCGAATCATCGCCACCGGAAAGTTCCAGGAACAAACCCGCGTCGTCTCCGTGGACGACGTGAAACTGCGCGTCGTCAAACCGTTGGTCGTCACGGTCGCGTTAGCTGGGCCGATCGTCGCCGGGGGCGAACAACAGGCCGAGATTCGTCTGCAACGTTTCGGCCCCGAACCCCTCCCGGTACGCGTCCAATTCGTCGACGGTCCGGCCGGACTGGCGGCGCCGATTTCGATCACCATCCCCAGCGACGCCAGCGTTGCCGTGGTCCCCCTGCGCGCGGCGGCCGACGCCGCGGCTGGGACTTTCGCCACGCTGGTCGCCGCCGCGACGACGACCGTCCAGGGTCAGGAAATCTCCGTCCGGAGTCAGCCGGTCTCGGTTGAGATCCAGGCCCTGCCCGCTGCGCAAGGAGCGCCATGACTTCACATCTACCTTGTTCGGCTATGCTGCTCCATCGCTCCCCGCTCGCGCTGCTCTTGCTGCTGGTCGTGACAGCGCCCGCTGTCGCCGCCGACCCCGCACTCGATCTTTCCACGCTGCAGCGGATTGAAGTTCAGCCGGAGCGCATTAATTTCCGATCGCCGCGTGAGCAAGCGCTGCTACTTGTCACCGGTTATTTCGCGGATGGATTGGTGGCCGACGTGACGCGCGAGGCCTCCATCGTCTCCGACGCGTCCGCCGTGATCGACGTTCGCGACGGGATCGTTTTGCCCGCCGGCAATGGCGCGGGCGAAGTGACGGTCAACATTGCCGGCAAGCAGGCGAAGGTTCCGGTGGAAGTCGGCGGCGTCGATCAACCCGATCCGATTTCTTTTCGCACCGAGACGGTCGCCGCCCTCACGCGCCAGGGGTGCAATTCGGGCGGTTGTCATGGAGCCCCTAGCGGCAAGGGAGGCTTCCAAATCTCCCTGCAAGCGTACGACCACGCCCTTGACGAACTCACTCTCACCAAGGGCGATCGCGGTCGCCGCACCAACAGCATCGAACCGGCTCAGAGCCTGCTGCTCCTCAAGCCGACGATGGTGGTCCCCCATCGCGGAGGGCTGAAGCTGCGCACGACGGACTACGCCTACGAAGTGCTGCGGCAATGGATCGCCGAAGGGGCCGCCGTCGACGCCCCCGAAGGGACGCGCTGCGTGCAGTTAGAACTGCTGCCCGCCTCGGGTCGAGTCCTGAAGCAGCCCCACTGGCGGCAGCAGATCGTCGCCCGCGCCCATTTCGACAATGGCGAAGTGCGCGACGTCACGCGGCTCACGCTGTTCCACTCCTCGGACGATCAATTGGCAACGGTCACGCCTGACGGCTTGCTTGAGGGGCGCCATCGCGGGCAGGTGGCGGTCATGGCCCGCTATCTCGATCAGCTCGTGTCGTGCCAGTTTACGCTGGTTGAAGAAATTCCCGGCTTCGAATGGACCAACCCGCCGGCCAACAACTTCATCGACGAACTGGTCTACGAGAAACTTCGCCAGCTGCAGTACGCGCCCTCCGAGCTTTGCACGGACGATGAGTTTCTCCGCCGAGTTTATCTCGACGTGCTCGGCGCGCTGCCGACGCTCGCCGAACAAGAGGCCTTTCGGGCCAATCAGAGTCCCGACCGCCGCGCGCAACTGATCGACGAGCTCCTGGCGCGCCCAGAGCATGCTCAATTCTGGGCCCTCAAATGGGGCGACCTTCTCAAGCTTCAGAAGAGCGAAGTCGCCGAGTCGGGCGTCTACAAGTTTCATCGCTGGCTCGTCGACGCATTCGCGCGCAACATGCCTTTCGACGAATTCGCCCGTCAACTGCTGACCGCCCAGGGAAGCACTTACGACAATCCTGCCGCTAACTTCGTGCGCGCTCTCGACGAGTCGACCGAAGCCGCTGAAACGACTGCACAGGTGTTCCTCGGTTCGCGCATTCAATGCGCCAAGTGCCACAATCATCCGTTCGAGAACTGGACGCAAGACAACTTCTACGGCCTGACGGCGTTCTTCAACCGAATGAGCCGCAAGCCCGGCATGCGCGTCGAAGAAGAAGTGATCTACGAAGGTCGCGAAGGCGAAGTGGTGCAACCGCGCACCGGCCAGGTGATGAAGCCATGGCTGCCGGGCGGCGCCGCGCTCGACGAGCACGCGCTCAACGACCGTCGCCGCGCCTTCGCTCAGTGGCTCACGGCGCCCGACAACCCCGTCTTCGCCCAGGTCGCCGTCAACCGCGCCTGGGCCGAAGTGATGGGCCGCGGCATCGTCGACCCCGTCGACGATTTCCGGCAATCAAATCCCCCGTCGAATCCCGCGCTGCTCGAGCGACTGGCCGAAGAGTTCACGCAACACGGCTTCGACCACCGGCAGCTGCTGCGCACCATCCTCAACAGCCGCACCTACCAGCTCAGCAGCCAATCAACGCCCCTCAATCAGGATGACTCTCGCTTCTTCTCGCATGCGAGGATCCGCACGCTCTCGGCCGAACAGCTGCTCGATGCGCTTTCTCAAGTGACCGAAATCAAAGAAACGTTCGCTGGCCTTCCCGTCGGCACGACGGCAACGGAGCTGCCCAGCCCTGACTTCAAGCACGAGTTTCTCGAAACGTTCGGCCGGCCGGCGCGGCTCACCGCATGCGCCTGCGAGCGAAACACGAACTCGACGCTTTCCCAGGTGATTCAACTCTTCAACGGTTCGACGCTGCAGCGAAAACTCGTCGCCAAAGAAAACCGCTTCCACCGCTTGCTGGAAGAGGGCGCCCCGGTCGGCGTCGTCATCGACCAGCTCTATCGCGCCGCCCTGTGCCGCCCGCCGACGGACGTCGAACTTCAAGCGGCGGTCGCCCATGTCGTCTCGAAGCCGACGCCGACCGAAGGGCTCGAAGATTTCTGCTGGGCGCTCCTGAACACCGAAGAATTCCTGACGCAGCACTGATGCGACTCTGAATCGCATCCCTCATGGCTGCGAACCTTATGCGCCTGCCATCGCGATATGCATTTACCGCAGAGAACACAGAGGTCGCAGAGAAGACGCAGGGAAAATCATAACTCTTGTCTTTTTCTCTGTGGTCTCTGCGCCCTCTGCGGTTGCGTCTTCATTCGCTGAGCATTTCAGGAATGATGACAGTTGAAAAGGCTTCGGAGCCAGAAGTGAAATGCTGGCGCCACTGGCATCAACCTTCGTCAGAGCTCAGCTCCTCGATCGGGGTCAACTCCAATCGCCGAAACTCCACCTCGGTCCCTTCCGCCTGCACCGCGATCTGACCATGGTCGGCGGTGCATTTCGAGCCGTGATTCACGAGTTCGCCGTTGACCCACACCTTCACTTCGTCGTCGACGCACTCGATGATCATCGTGTTCCACTGGCCCAGCGGATTCTCGGAGTCGTCGGTCAAGTTGAGAATCCGCCGTTGCTTGTCGCCGGTCGTTCCCCAGTTTTCCTTCGGGCCGCGACGCTTCTCCATGTCGGGCACGGCGATGTCCTCGGCAATGCACCAGAAGTCGCCGGCGTCGCCGCTGTGCATCTGCACTTCGATCGACTGCGGAAACATTTCATACAGCGCCCGCGGCTTCGACGAGTGGACTAGCACGCCGCAATTGCCCGGCTTGGCGACGAAGCGGTACTGCACCTCCAGGCGATAGTTCTTGAACTCGTCGTCGGTAATCAGATGCCCGCCGGGGGTTCCAAGACTCACCAGCAAGCCGTCCCGCACGATGAACGGCGACTTTCCCTGCGGATCGTCATCGAGCGCCGGCACGTCGGCGTGCCAACCCGACAGATCCTTGCCGTTGAACAGGCTTCGCGCTTCCGCCGCATCGGCGGCTCGTGCGTTGAGAACATCGAACTGAGAAAACGCTAAAACGGCGACGACGAACATACAAACGTGATGAAGCTTCATCGAAGATATCCTGAGTTCAGTTGGAGTCTATTGGCGTCGTATCAAAAAAAGCCTAACCACAGAGGACACAGAGAGCACAGAGGAGAAGTCGGAGATAGTCTAGCGTTTTCTTCTCAGTGACCTCTATGTTCTCTTTGGTGAACGTAGTTCCAGACGGATGTTGATCGAGAGGCCGCAGCGCTACGCCACAATATTCCCAATCACCTGCCCTTGCACGTCGGTCAGCCGGAAATCGCGCCCCGCGTAGCGAAACGTCAGCCGCTCGTGATCGAACCCAAGCAAATGCAGAATCGTCGCGTGCAGATCATGCACGCTCGTCGGCTGGTCGACCGCTTTGAATCCAAAGTCGTCTGTGGCCCCATGCACCGTCCCCCCGCGGACGCCGCCTCCGGCCAGCCACACGGTGAACCCATACTGATTGTGGTCGCGCCCCAAGAGCGAATTGCCGTCGGCGCCTAGCTCGACCGTCGGGGTCCGCCCGAACTCCCCGCCAAAAATCACGAGCGTGTCGTCGAACATCCCGCGCTGCTTCAAATCGGTCAGCAGCGCGGCCACCGGCTGGTCGATCTGCCGCGCGAGGTCGCGATGCCCCCCTTCAAGACCAGAGTGATGATCCCACGGCTGCCCCGCGCCGTGCCACAGTTGCACGTAGCGCACGCCGCGCTCCAAGAGTCTTCGTGCGATCAGCGTTTGCCGGGCATTCACTCCGTCGCCGTACAACTCGCGGATATGCTGCGGCTCGCGATCGAGGTCAAAGGCGTCCGTCGCCGCCATCTGCATGCGGAACGCCAGCTCAAACGACTCGATCCGCGCATCGAGCCTCGGATCGCTGCGCGACGCCCGATGCTCGGCGTTCAGTTGGCCCAACAAGTCGAGCTGTCGACGTTGCATCGCCGTCGTCGCGTGCGGGCTGCGGATGTTCGCGATCAGCCGCTCGACCTCCTCGAACTGAGTGTCGATATACGTCCCCTGATAGGCGCCCGGCAGGAAGCCAGCCTGCCAGTTCTCGGCGTCCTTGATCGGGTACCCGCCGGGGCAGAGGGCGATGAACCCGGGCAGGTTCTGATTCTCCGACCCCATCCCGTACAGCACCCACGAGCCGACGCTCGGCCGCGGCTGCACCGAGTCGCCGCAGTTCATCAGCATCAACGACGGCTCGTGATTCGGCAGATGGGCGAACATCGAGTTGATCACCGCGATGTCGTCGACATGCTCGCCGATACGGCTGAAGATGTCGCTCACCTCGATGCCGCTTTGCCCGTAGGGGCGAAACTTGAACGGCGAGGGAAACGCGGCGCCCGTCTTCCGCTCGGTGGCCAACGTCTCGGGAATCGGCTGCCCGGCGTACTTCGCGAGCATCGGCTTGTGGTCGAACGTATCGACCTGCGACGGCCCGCCGTTCAGGAAGAAGTGAATGACACGCTTCGCCTTGCCTGGGTAGTGCTGCCGCGTCGGCTGCGAACCAAACGACGCGGCCGACGCGGCTGACGGAGCCAAACCGGCTTCGCCCAACATGCCGGCTAGACCCAATGCGCCAAGCCCCATCCCCGACCGCTGGAGGAACGTGCGGCGATCATACGGCATTGGTCGGCGATGGTTCATGTTACGTTTTCTTGTCATCCTGAGCGGAGCGAAGGATCTAGTGCCAAGCGAGCGGCCAGGTCCTTCGCCCCGCTCAGAATGACGGACATTACGCCTATCAGAGTCTCAATCAATCAACAAACATCAACTCATTCGACAACAACAACACCTGCGCCAGCTGGTGCCAAGGATCGAGATACTGCGGCGACTTGTTCGCAAAGTCGCGCGTCGAATCCCAAGTCGCGGCCGCCGTCGCCGTCGCATTGGCGCCTGCGGTCGCATCGCCCGCCGGCGCTGCAATCTCTTCAATCGTCGCCTTCCAGAGATATTGGTCGCTGTTGAGATCGGCGTTGAAGTCGACGACGAAGTCGATCGTATCGCCCGCTTCGAGCGCGACGGCATCGACCTCCAGCGGCATCGTCGCCTCATGCAACGTTTGAGTTTGCAGCACTCCCTGCCGACTTGAGACGATCCAGCAGCGGATGCCGTCCCCCGCGGCCACTTCGTGCTGAGCCGTCGATTTGATGCGATACTCCCCGCGATGCGGCGCCGTCCAGCGCCGCACCGCGGCGTGCTGCAAGTCGTTCCCCGCATGCCCGCCGTCGGCCGTCAGCTGCACCCAGCCGAGCGCCGCGTCGGGCCATTGCGCACCACCCTGCCAAGCGGCGCCGCTGAAGTGGGGCAGCTGCGCGAACGTGACGCGTCCCTCGGCCGCCAACACCTCGCCGTAGCCGTAAGACCATGTGAGCGTTTCGGCGGGCGGAGCCGGCGGCGCGTCGGCCGCTGCGTTGGCAAGAAAGTCGAGCGCCGCTTGACGCTCCACCGCCGAGGGCTCGCGTTGGTAAACGGCGCGATAGAGCCTTGCCGCCAACTCAACGGGATCGCCCCCGGCTTCAGCGTCGACGGCGGCAACCAGCGACCGAGCCCGCGCGGCGACGAACGGATGATTCATCCCAAACAGCGCCTGCTGCGACACGGTCGTCTCGCTCCGCTGTGGAATGTGCAGATCGGGATTCGCGAAATCGAACACCCGCAGCGCCGGATTGAGGAACTGTCGATCGACTAGCCCGTACAACGTTCGGCGTACGTTCTCGCCGTTCGCAGGAAACAGTTCTTTCGCGCGGCCGCCAATCGCCACATCCAATTCGCCAGACGACGCCAACAGCGTGTCGCGCCACTCCTCAAAACTGAGCCGCCGCGGATTCATCCGCCATAAAAGTCGATTCTCAGGATCGGCCAGCTTCGCCGTCTCATGCGCCGCCCGTTGGGCTTCATCACCGAGCTCCGGCGTCGATGCCTGCTGATAAGCGTTCGAGAGGACGATCGCGCGATGCAGGTGCTTCGTGCTCCACCCCTGGGTGAGCAGTTGCTGCGCCAACCAATCAAGGAGTTCCGGATGGCTCGGCGCCTCCGCCCGCAGTCCAAAATCGCTGGGGGTCTTCACGAGCCCGGCGCCAAAATGATATGCCCACACCCGATTCGCCCACACCCGCGACGTGAGCGGATTGTCAGGAGCGACGATCGCGCGGGCCAACTCCAGCCGACCGCTCCCCTGCTGAAATGGCTGCCGCTCCGCCAGGCTGAGCGCTTTCAGAAACTGCCGCGGCACTTCATCGCCCTTCGCCGCCGGGTTGCCGCGGCGCAGAATCCGCGGCTCTTTGAGCGTCGCGCGATCCAAGAGCGCCACCGTGTGCGTCGCCGCATCGGGCGCTTCGTTGAGCCAGCGCTCGACGTCGCCCTGCAATTTCCAGATCGAGTTGATCGTGTCGGTGTCAAAGAACTGCTCAGTCGATACGATTTCTTCGTTAGGCACGACGCAGGGCGAACCAACAGCGTACAACACCTGGCGCAGCGCCTCGGCGGCGGGATCGGGAAGGCGATCCGGCTTCCCTTCCGCCGACGCGTGCTCGACTAATTCCTGCCATTGCCGTTCGACGTCCAAAAACAGCTTGGCGTAACGTTCAGCCACCTCGCGCATCGACGCGGGGGGCTCGCCGAACGCGGCGCGCACCAGCGGATGAACGGCGTCGCCCGCCGCGGCAAGTTCATTCGCAATCTGCGGCGCCTTCCCCGCGAACTCTTCATCTGTAAGGCCCGCAAACCGGCTCCAAGGCACGAAGATCGGATCGTTGGCCCGACCCGCGCGCCTCAAGTACGCCGCCCAATGATGGACGAACTTGGGAATGACGTCGGCCTTGCTGTAGACCTGGTTGAAGGCCTCCTCCGGGTACTTGGCGATCTCCAGCTGCGCGGCCAGATACTCCGGCAACCGCTCACGCACCCGCTTCGCCGCATCGTCGCGGGCGCTTGCCAGCCCTTCGCTCAGCTTGGCCTTGCGCGATTGCAGTTCCTTCTCGTAGGCGACGCTCTTCTCATCATCACACTTCGTCGTCGGCAGCGGCACGAGGCGTTCGGCCGAGTTTTCAAACACCCCGAACAGCGAGTAGTAATCCGCCGTTGGAATCGGATCGTACTTGTGATCATGACACCTGGCGCAGGCGACGGTCAGGCCCAAGGTTCCGCGCGTGACGACGTCGATCCGATCGTCGATGATGTCAACGTTCACGCCCAGGAAGTGCCGCCCCAGCGTCAGAAACCCCATGGCAGCGAGCGACGCCGGATCGTCAGGCGCTGCCTGATCCGCGGCCATCTGGAGCAGCAGGAACCGGTCGTAGGCTAAGTCTTCGTTGAATGCCCGCACCACCCAATCGCGATAGGCCGCGGCGTGCACGAACACTCGCTCCTCGCGCGCATAGACGTACCCTTTGGTATCCGAATAACGCGCCACATCGAGCCAATGTCGCGCCCAGTGCTCGCCGTAGTGAGGCGAACTCAATAGCCGCTCGACAAGCTTCGCATACGCCTCGGGATCGTCGTCGTGAACGAACGCCTCGACCTCCGCCGGCGTCGGCGGCAGTCCCGTCAAATCGTAAGACACGCGACGAATCAGCGTCCGCCGATCCGCCGGCGCCGAAGGCTTCAGCCCGCGCTCGTCAAGCGCCGCCAACACGAACCGATCCACCGGCGTACGGCACCAACCAGAATCGCTCACCTCCGGCAGCGCCGGCTGCGCAATCGGCTGAAACGCCCAGTGCCGCCGCTGCGCCACAGCCCGCTCATCGTCCGCCAGCACATCGCTGGCGGGCCATGGCGCGCCGAGCGCTACCCACTTTTCCAAGATCGCGATCTGCTGATCCTCGAGCTTCCCGTCCGGCGGCATCTGCAACTCGCCCGACTGACGCACCGCTGCGATCAGCAAACTCTTTTCCGGATCGCCTGGCGCAATCGCGGAGCCCGATTCACCGCCGCGTAGCATCGACTCACGTGAATCAAGCCGCAGTCCGGCCCATTGCTCCTGGGCGCCATGGCACTCGCCGCAGTTGGCGGCCAGCAAGGGGCGAACTTCCTTCTCAAAGAATTCCAACTCTGCTGCTGATGGCTGAGCGCCTGGATCAGCAGCCACAGCGGCATCAACTGATCGCTCAACACATGGGAACAGAATCGTCGCCAACCATACCAGCGCCGCGCGCCATGGTGCGAGCAAAGGCATCCTTCGCGGCGGTTGGCCTTGTTCCGTCGGCATGCGAGAAAACGCTCCGAGGCCCAGGAAAAGTAGCGACGACGAGGTCGCCTCATTCTAACATAATGAAGCGCCACGCGGGCAGCGACTTTTCGGCCCTCAACGCCCGCAGAAGTGCACAGGTATTTGTTTAACCGCCAAGGTCGCCAAGAGCGCCAAGGAAAATACAAAGGAACTGAACCTCGACGGCACGGCGAGCATGACCGAAATGAAAAAAAGTATCCGCCGATGAACGCCGATAGACACAGATAAATCTCTTATTGGCGCTCATCCGCGTCCATCGGCGGTTCCATAAGCCTTTGCCTTTCTTCCCTTGGCGCTCTTGGCGTCCTTGGCGGTTCAATTCTTGACGTCGCCGTTCACTCGCCATTTAACCAGTTCCGAGCGACGCAATCCTCGGCGCTCCGTGCGCCAATCTCCCTTCTCACGGTCGCGCCGACTGACCACAATCGACTTCCCCGACCGTCACTGCTTGGCGGACGCAGCGCTCCACGTTCATGAACGGCCCTATGCCCGACGCTTCGCCAGCTTCTACCGCTCCAGACGCAACGCCCCCCGCTAGCCGCCGCTTGATCAGCCTCGACGCCCTCCGCGGCTTCGACATGTTCTGGATCATCGGCGGCGAGGGAATCGCCCACGCCGCCGCCGAACTCACCGGCTGGTCCGTCCTGGTCTGGCTCGCGGGCCAAATGCATCATCCGGAGTGGCACGGCTTTGCGTTCTACGATCTGATCTTCCCGCTCTTCCTCTTCATGGCTGGCGTCGCGATGCCCTTCTCGTTCGAGAAGCGGCTGGCCGACGGCGGAACCAAGCAGGAGCTCGTGCGGCACTCGATCATCCGCGGCCTCGTCCTCGTCCTGTTTGGCATGATCTACAACGGCCTGCTGGAGTTCAATTGGCCAGAAACGCGGCTTGCCAGCGTTCTGGGACGCATTGGCTTAGCGTACATGTTCGCCGCGCTCATCGCGCTCCACTTCGGCGTGCGCGCGCGAGCGGTCTGGATCGCCGGCATCCTGATCGGCTACTGGGCGGCGTTGCGCTTCATCCCCGTGCCAGGATTCGGCGCCGGCGATCTCTCGCCCGGACACACCCTTACCGACTGGGTCGATCGCCAACTCGTGCCGGGGCGCCTCTATCAAGGCGACCGCGACCCCGAGGGACTCTTTGGCACAATCCCCGCCATCGCGACTGCACTCGCCGGCAACCTCACCGGCACGCTGCTGAAGTCGTCCCGCTTCAGCGGCTACGCGAAAGCAGTGCTCATGATCGCCGTCGGCCTCGTCTGTCTCGCCGCGGCGTGGGTCTGGAACTTCGACTTCCCGATCAACAAGAACCTCTGGTCAAGCTCCTTCGTCCTGCACTGCGCCGGCTGGAGCCTGATCTTTCTGGCGATCTTTTACCTGGTGATCGACGTTTGGCAGTTCCGCAAATGGGCCTTCTTCTTCATCGTAATCGGCAGCAACTCGATCCTGATCTACATGGCCCAGGCATTTGTTGACTTTGAATACACGACCGAATTCTTCTTCGGCGGCGCCCTAAAACACGCCGGCGCGTACCAAGCACTCCTCGGCGCCATCGCCTTCGTCTTCGTCGAGTGGCTGCTGCTCTACCTGCTCTACAAGAAGCGTATTTTCCTAAAGGTGTGATCGCCCTCTTGCAGCCCCTGGCTCCGCCAGGGGGTCGGCCGCCACACCGGTCGGCGTTGTCGCGCGTAGTGCTACCCCCTGGCGGAGCCAGGGGCTGAAATGAAATCATCCGCCCAAGCCGGCAGCGCACACTCAAACCGCACCCGCTCCCCGCTCAGCGGATGCACAAACGCAATCTCCCGCGCATGCAAACAAAGCGGTGCGTCATCCACTTCATGCGTCTGCGTCTCCCCCAGCCGCCCCGCCGGCAAATACGCCTGCTCCCCGACAATCGGCCACCCCAGATGCCACAAGTGGACCCGAATCTGATTCGTCCGCCCCGTCACCGGCGTCGCCTCAACGAGCGTCGTCCGATCCTCTAGTCGCCGCAGCACGCGAAACGTCGTCAGCGCCGCCTGTCCCTGCTCGTCAACGGCCCGGGCGCCTAAATCAGTCGTCGCCTCCCCAATCGGCGCATCGCAAACAAACTCATCCGCCGCCGGCACGCCCTGAATTCGTGCCACATAACGCTTCTGGACGCCCCCTGCCGCAAACTGCGCCTGCAGCTGCCGCGCAAACTCCCGCGTCCGCGCCAACACCACCGCCCCCGTCGTGTTCGCATCGAGCCGATGCACCGGTCGCAACTTCTGCGGGTGATACACCTCGTTCAGAATCGACTGCAGCGTATTCCGATTGAACCGCCCCGAAGGATGGAGCGGCAACGGCGCCGGCTTGCCGATCACCACGATCGCCGCATCCTCGTACAGCACGCGTATGTCGGCATTCACCGCCGGCTCGCTCATCGCCGGCATTCGATTGAGATACCGCTCCCCCGCGCGCACCACCCGCTCCGCCGCTGCCGGCCGCCGCGCGTCATCCACGATCAGCCCGCTCGCGAACCGCTCTTCCCAATACTCGCGCGCGAGGTGCGGAAACACGCCGCACAGCATGTCGAGCAACCGCGCCCCGTCGTACTTTGCCGAGATGCTGAGCGGTCGATAGTTGTCGTACGGCTCGCTCCCGGGCAACGGCGTCGTCGCCCGCGCGATCGCCGCCTCGCGTTCTGCAATGGTCCGATCAAGCTGCTCCGCCACCGTCAGAAAACAGTACGGGCACGAACGCTCCGGCACATACCGCGGATCCTGCTGATCCGCGAGCGTCAACGGCGCCAAGCACCGATAGCACTGCGCGTTCTCCGACTCGGCCAAACTCGCATCGACGCCAACTCGTTGATCGAACACAAAACATTCGCCGTCGTAGTGCTCCCCGCCGCACTCTTCGAAGTACTTGAGAATCCCCCCGTCGAGCTGAAAGATCTGCTCGAACCCCTCGCGCTCCATGTACGGCCCCGCCTTCTCGCAGCGAATCCCGCCGGTGCAAAACATCACGATCGGCTGCCGCTTCAGCTCCGCCGGCAGCTCCGCCACCGCCGCCGGGAACTCGCGAAAGTGATCGATCCCCAGCGTCTTCGCTCCGCGAAACGTCCCGATCCGCACCTCGTAATCATTCCGCGTATCCAGCAGCGTCACCGGCCGCCCTTCGTCGAGCCACTGCTTCAATTCCTGCGCCGCAAGCTTCGGCGAGGTCCGCGTCGCTGGATCAATCCCCGGCACGCCGAACGCAATAATCTCCCGCTTAATCCGCACCAGCATCCGCCGAAACGGCTGCGCGTCGCTGTAGCTCACCTTCGGCGTGAATTCACCCAGCCCCGGCCACGACCGCAACTCCGCGACGAGCCCCTCAACTCCCGCATCGTCCCCCGCGACAAACAGGTTGATCCCCTCCGTGCTCAGTAGAATCGTGCCGCGTAGCCCCCACTCCTTACACTGCCGCAGTAGTCCCTCGCGCAGCGGCTTGAGCTCGGCAAGCGGCGTGAACTGATACCCGGCAATATTCGTGACCTGCGACATCCCACCCAGGTTAATCGATGCCCGACGCCAACCAAAGGGACCGCATTTCTGCCGTCAGGGAACCCGCAAAGCGATTCATTTTGAACTTTGCCGTTCTCTTGCTTTCCGCAGGGCGGCATGCTCGCCCCCGCCTTTAATCGGTGGCTACAATAACCGCATACTCGCCTACTCACCTAAACACCTACTCACCTAAACACCTACTCACCTAATCGCCGATGAGCCTCAACTCTCTCTACCAATCACTCCTTACCCTCTCCCTCCTCACCGCGATGGCCGCCCACACCCACGCCGACGACACCTCGTCTCCCCCCGCCAGCGACTCCGCGAAGCGCTACGTCATCATCCACGCCGACGACGCCGGCATGTCCCACTCCGTCAACCGCGCTACCATCGAGTCGATGGAGCAAGGCAACGTCAGCTCCGCCAGCATCATGGTCCCCTGCCCCTGGTTCAAAGAAATCGCCGCCTACGCGAAGGCTCACCCCGAAAAAGACTTCGGCATCCATCTCACGCTCAACAGCGAGTGGGACAACTACCGCTGGGGCCCCGTCGCCGGCCGCGACAAAGTCCCCAGCCTCGTCGACCGCGAAGGTTACCTCTGGGACAACGTCGGTGAAGTCGCCGCCAACGCCACCGCCGCAGACGTTGAAACCGAACTCCGCGCCCAAATCCAACGCGCCCTCGACTTCGGCGTCCCCGTCACCCATCTCGACACCCACATGGGCGCCGTCGTCAGCCGCCCCGACCTGATCGTCGTCTACGTCAAGCTCGGCATCGAGTTCAACGTCCCCGTCTTCTTCCTCCGCGATCTCGGCGGCGCCGTCCCCGACGAAGCCATCCGCGCCCGCGGACTGCAGCTCATCAAGACGCTCGAAGAACACGACCTCCCCGTCCTCGATGCGATGACTCAGCTCTACGACCACGGCACGCTGGAAGAAAAGAAGGCCCGCTACCTCAAAGCCATCGCCGACACCGGCCCCGGCGTCCGCTACGTCATCCTCCACTGCGGCTACGACGACGCCGAACTGCAGGCCATCACCAGCAGCAGCAAGATCCGCAATACCGACCGCGAGGTCTTTACCGATCCCGAGTTCATCGCCGCGGTGAAGCAGACCGGCGTGGAGATCGTCACTTGGAAGCAGGTGCGAGAATTAGAATCCCAGACGCCACAGGCCGAATAAGTCCAGCTGTCGCGGCCATCGCCGTCTTTCGCCCCACGCTCAACTCGACGCGTGGAGAAGATACTTCACCACGCTCGTCGCGGCGCGTCGACCATCGCGGTAGCACCAATCGGCGCCATGGAAGCCGCCAATTTCCGCCCCCGCCACAAACCATCCTGCATTCGAGAGTTGATGAGTTCCGCAACGCCGCGGAATTCGCGTCGTACTGTCGATCTCCAGGCCGGCCGCCGCGATCAATTCGCTGTTGGGCAGCAGTTCGCCCGCAAATACAATCCCATCGCACGCGGCGCGCCGCTGATCAAGCCACACCGCCTCCGTCGACGTCGGCCGATCGATCGTCGCTGCCTCGGTGGCGCCAAACCACCGGGGCCGCGTCCAGCGTCGAAAGTACAGCCGCTCCGCCCGCCCCGCCGCCGGCTGGGCGCGACGATCGGTCATCACTGCATCGCCGGCGCCAGCCGCTCGCAATTTTGCCGCCGCCGAGTAGGCGACCAGATCTGACCCAATAATCGCCGGCTGCCGCATCGGCAGCGCGTGGGCCCCGTCAATCAGCTGCAGCAACTGCATCGTGAAGAACTGCCGCGCGGGTCGTTGACCGAAGATCCATCCCCGCTCGCTGCGCGATTTCTCGCGGGCGCCGCAAGCGAACAGCACCGCGTCGGCCGTCGCCGCGACGTTGCCCAGTCGAGGACTCACCAGGCGAAGCCGCTTCGACTCGCGCTCGACGTCGATTACTTGACACTCCAGCTGCAACTCGACGGCCGCCCGTTCAAACTCCGCTCGCCAGCGCGCGACGATCTGCTCTCCGAACAGCACCCGGCCGCGGTTCCACTGCACGAACGTGGGGACGCTGCCCGCTTTGACTTCGTAGTGCGCAGCCACCCCGCCGATGCCCGCGGCGCGGTCCACGATCAACACCGGCGAGATTCCCCGCCGCGACAACTCAATCGCCGCCCCCAAGCCCGCCGGGCCCGCTCCCACGACAATCACGCGATAATGAGGCCGCAGCGTTGATTGTTGGAGTGCCTCGTCCCGAATCTGAACAATTGGCGGCGGCGGCGCGCCATCGCCCGGCGCAATAAACTCCGTGCCCGGCCCGCGCTTGGTCACCGCCGCCAACGGTATCTGAAAATGCCGGGCGATCATCTCCGCCGTCGGTACGCAGCAGTTGAACCCTTGGCACCGTCCCATCAGCACGCGCGTTCGTCGCTTCAGTCCATCCAGCGTCGCCGCCCCGGGCGAGGCCTCAATCGCATCCTGCAGTTCTCCGGCGGAGATGTTCTCGCACGAACAAACAATCCGGCCATAGTCGGGCCGCGCCGCCAGTCGAGCAGCATCCTCAAAGGGACGCCGCCACCAACCTGGCCAGCGTGACTCCGGCCGGCTGTCCGTCGCCTGCTCGTTCCGCACGAGCGTCAATCCGCACTGCTCGACCATCTGCTGAACAACGTACTGCGCCGTTGAAATCGACGCCGTCAATCCGGTCGAGCGTATCCCAGCCAACGTCACGATGCCCGGTCGGCCGTCGTTAAAGCGCATCCAGTAGCTTCCCTGCGCGCAGTTGCAGCGCAGCCCCGCGTACGTCGCAATCACCGGCTGCTCGGCCAGCGCCGGGCACATCTGCACGGCGCTCTGCTGCACCGCCGCCAACCCCTCGGGCGTCGTGCCAGTTGCGTCGATCTGGTCCGGCGGCAAGTCCTCGGCTGTGGGCCCCGCGATCAGATTACCAAACACCGTCGGCGCAATGAGCATCCCCTTGGTCTGCTTCGTCGGAATCGGCAGCAAGATCCTTTCCACCAACTGCCGACACTGCCGATCGTAGATCGCGAACTGGCCGCGTCGTGGGTTCAGCTCCATCGGCGCGCCGCCATAATGATCCACCAGCTTGCGACTGCCGAACCCCGACGCATTAATCACCAGCCGCGTCCGCAATTCGATCCCGCCGCTGCCGCGCACCGCGTGCAGGCCGTCGTCCGTGCCGCCAATGCCGGTCACCTCCCACCCCAGCACCATGTCGACGCCGTTTCGCCTGGCCACTTCGGCGTAGGCGACGCTCGTCGTGAACGGATCGACAATGCTCTCCCGCGGAATCACCAGCCCGCCCCGCACCGCCGTCGACAGCTGCGGCTCCAGCTGCCGCGCCCTCGCGGCCGAAACCAATTCCACGTCGTCCACGCCGTTGGCCAGCGCCTTCTCGCGCAGCGCCGGCAACTGCGCCTGCTGCTCCTCATTCAACGCAATCATCAGCGCCGACACCGGCATGAACGGAATCTTCAGCCGCGCGGCCAGCTCCGGCCACTGCCGCGAAGCCGCCGTCACGAGCTGCGACTCCAGCGAACCCGGCTCCGCGTCGAAACCGGTGTGAATGATCGCGCTATTCCCCTTGCTCGTCCCTTCGCCGACGTCCAGCGCCCGATCGATCAGCGCCACGCGCAACCGATACTGCGACAATTCGTACGCCAGCGCACAACCAATCACGCCGGCGCCGATAATCGCCACGTCATACGGCCCCGCCGCCGCCAGGCGCGCCGCATTCAGCCGGTGGTCCGCAGCGCAGCCCACGCCCGGCCAATCGAGCCACACAATCCCCTGCGACGCGTGCGAAGCGTCATTCATCGCGTTGCTCCGTCGAGTGATTCCGCCATCCGCCCGGCGTCGCCGACGCGCCTCCTAGCTCTCGAACCCGCCGGCGTCGCCCAGCGCGATCACCGCATCGCAAGCCTGTTGCCACTTCTCAAACCGCGCCACATAGCCGTCGTGCGCCGCCGCCCGCGGTTCGAACAGCGTCACCTCGTCGCTCGGCGGAGCCGGCAAGCCGTCGCTGCGCCACAGTCCGCAGCCGATCCCTGCCAGGTAACCCGCCCCCAGCGCCGTCGCCTCCGGCATCTCGCGCCGCCGCAGGCCGACGCCCAACATATCGGCCTGCATTTGCATGAGTAGGTCGGAACGCGTCAATCCTCCGTCAACATCGATCCGCTCCAGCGGCACCCCCGCCGCCGACATCCGCTCGACAATCTCCTTCACGCTGAAACCAATCGCCTCCAGCGCCGCCCGCGCGAGCATCCGCCGATCGGTCCCCTGATCCATCCCCAGCCAGCACGCCCGCGCCCGGCTCGCCCACCGCGGGGCCCCCAGCCCGCTGAACGCCGGCACCAGCATCACCCCGCCCGGCGTCTCGACCTCGCCTGCCAGCCGCGACGCGTCCGCCGCGTCGGCCGCCAATCCCAACGTGCAAAGCCACTCCACCAACGACCCCGCGCTGTAGACGCCGCCGTCAAACACATAGCACGGCGGCTCCGCCCCCAGGCGCCAACCGACGCTCGTTAACAACCCCTCCGCGCGCCGCTGGCCGTCGGCGCCCGCATTGGCCAACACGAAGCACCCCGTCCCGTAGGTGATCTTCGCCTGGCCCGCGCGCGTCGCCCCCTGCCCAAACAGCGCCGCCTGCTGATCGACGCACAACCCCGCGATCGGAATTTCACGCCCGAACCACCTCGCCTCGGTCGCGCCAATCACTTCGGCATTCCCCGCCACCGAGGGCAACGCCGCTTCGTCTAGCCCGCACGCCTCCAGCAGCCGCCCGCTCCACCGCTGGGCGGTCAAATCATACAACATCGTCCGCGACGCCGTCGCGCCGTCGGTCGCAAAATTCCGCCCCCCCGTCAGTTGCCACAGCAACCAGGCGTCGCTCGTCCCATAGCGCAACCGGCCGGCCGCGCGCAGCTCGCGCGCCTCCGGCACATGCCGCAGCAACCACGCGAGCTTCGCCGCCGTGAAATAAGCGTCCAGCCGCAACCCGGTCACGGCGACAACCTCGTCCGCCAGCCCGGCGGCGCGCCACTCGTCAATCAGCTCTTCGCCGCGCCGGTCCTGCCAAGATATCGCCCCGCCAATCGGCCGGCCGGTCCGCGCATCGAACGCGATGCAAGTCTCCCCTTGATTGGCCATCCCGATGGCCGCCACGTCGCCGCCAGTAATCCCCGCCAGTCGCAACGCCTCGGCAGCGCTCTGCTCGACCGACGCCAAGAGCTGCGCCGGATCAAACTCCACCCAACCGGGCCGCGGATAGGCCGCATCGACGCGCCGCGCCGCCGCCCCCGCGCCGCACACCCGTCCCGCCGCATTGAGCAAGATCGACTTCGTCGAAGTCGTTCCCTGGTCAATCGCCAAGATAAACGGCCCCGCGCTCAACGCCCTTTCCTCCCGAGCAAGTCAACGCCCCACTGCAGCAGCACCCCGCACCAACAGCGCCCGCCGTCAAACCCCATAGGGTAACGCCCTAGCATAACGCCCCGCGCGCCAAAAAATCCTTGCTCCCCTCTCCCACCGGAATAGGGGGCCGGGGGTGCGCTGAACGCTGATCCAGGCCAACACAGACAAGTCGGGCGAGAGTACAACTAAAAACCAAGCCTCCCCCCCGGCGATAACAAACTGAAACTCTCATCCCCAGACCTTCTCCCCTCGGGGAGAAGGGAGCCGGAAATTCGGTGTCGTCCATGAGTCGCGAAGACCCAATCGAGTTCGCCCGCCGTTTGCGAAAGTCCGCCACCAGCCCCGAAAGCTACCTCTGGCAACTCCTCCGCAACCGCCAGCGCCGCGGCATGAAGTTAACTCGACGGCACGCCCCACCACACCACAGAGGGAAGACAGGAAGACGAGGCCCGCGATGCCTGGATGCGCTCTCAAGGAATCGAAGTCCTCCGCTTCGCCGGCTGGCAAGCCGAGAACGACGCCCATCATGTCCTGGAAATCATCGACGCGATGCTGCAACAGCGCTGCCCCCATCCCAAACCACGCTAACAAATCAATTCGTCCTCACCTCTCCCGCCCGGAGAGGGGCCGGGTGTGAGTGAACGCCTTAACTTTGCAAAGAATATTTGCTTACCCCGGAACCGATCCAGGCGAAATTGCTGGAGGCAATCCGTGAAACGCCCACACTTGATTTCCGTCGATGAGATGCGCGCCGCCGGGGCGCTCGACGTCCCACCGGCATGGCGCAAGTCGTTGGGCAGCCAGGTCGAGCGCGATCTCTTTTTCGCTGTCGTCGCCTCTGTCGCCCGCGCCACTTCCGGCGCTATCTCCATGTGCGCTGCAAGTGGTTGACGCCGCAAAACTTACGATTTCTGTCGCCCAAACGCGCGTTTCGCGACGATTGTCGCTGCGCGCTCCGCGCGCCATTTTGTCGCCCCTGGAGCTCTGTCGCCGCCGCCGCACCCGAGACTATCGTGGAGCGGGCCGTAAACTATTGTTTCCAAAAGACTTACAATTTGTGTCGCCAAAAACGCATGCCGCGATACAGCTCCCCCGCGACGGCGTCCGCCAGCCGAAAAATCACTCCAAATCCTTACAGCAAAACACGTTAGGCCTGATGGCTTTCCGCAGGGTCAGTCACGCGCTCCGGAGCGTGGCCAGCGGGGCCTGCACAGCGATGAAGGCAAGGCGTGCGACAATGGCGAGATGCGAGCTCGTGATTGATTTCACGAACGACGATTTGCTGGATTTTAAGATTTGATGCGTGAACCTTGCAGAGATTCCGAGATCTATCCATGTAGCCCGCGACGAACACGTGAGTGCGGGTGAGATTTGAGATGAGTCGCGTGTGATTTCCAGTTCGGAGAACGAACCATGTTACGGCCGAGTTTCATCGAATCATGGCTCGCGGCGAATATCGCCGGGTGGTCGTTTGCGCCGAGCGCGAACGATCAACCCAGCTACGCGGCCGCCGGCATGCAGCGGCGCAGATGACGCTTGGCCGAACTCTTTGATGAGCCACTAGGCCCGGTGTCGCAGCGACATCGGGCCTTTTTCGTTGGCGCCTGCCGATCGAAGAGGCCGACCCGCCAGGATGTTTGGGCTGGTAGCTGAGACGGTCTAGCGGCGGTCTGAAGAACCGCAGACGAGGATTCGAGCGCCTCCCGGCCCACTCTGCGCTTACGGTGCGCGCAGACGCAAACAGAGACAGAGGAGAAGAGAGCAAAGACTGACGCGCCCTGTTCGTCTATTGGTTTGAGGATGGCGGCCTTTCAAGCCGCAGAGGGCGGGTTCGAATCCCCCACAGGGGCACTAGCGATGAGGGTTCAGGGTTCAGAAAAAGTGATTGAGTACTTCAGTCTGTGAATTCCTGAACCCCGAACCCTACGCACTGAACCCTCCGGCGGTAGTCGAGAGCTGGTCGCTCAAACGCGTCTGATAAGCGCGTGGCGCTGCGTTCGATTCGCAGGGCTATCACTACAGAAAGGAATTGGGAATGAGACGAAAAAGAAAACATGACATCGCGAGCCACAAACGGCTTCGTGGTGTCAACAGCAGCATGCTCGACTTTTAATCGAGGCGGTGCGAGTGCAACTCTCGCCGAAGCCACTGCGATCCTTAGCGAATCGCATGACGAGGGGTTGAAGCTGAAAGACAAAGCACCCGGCTCTTAACCGGGACGTTGCGGGTTCGACTCCCGCCGACCCCACTGATGTTCTTTGACAACTGAGTTTGCCAAACAAACGGCGTCCATGATGTAGCGGCAGCCTACTGCCTTGCCATGGCGGAAGTGCGGGTTCGACTCCCGCTGGACGCTTTTCGAGTGCAACTGTGCGTAGGGAAGTTGGCCATCCCGCGACGCTTGGGACGTCGAGATCGCTGGTTCGAATCCAGCCGCGCAGACTCGTTGCGGAGGGGCAACTGCTGGTAGTTGCGCGTGCCTGTTAAGCACGTCCCCCGCTGGTTCGATCCCAGCCTCCGCAGCTTGTTCCACACGGGTGTGGTGTAACGGCAGCACGCCAGTCTTCCAAACTGGCAGCGGCGGTTCGATCCCGCCTACCCGTACTGGCTCCTGGTGTAGTGGTCGCACGACTGGCTCTGAACCAGTCAGACGCCGTTCGATTCGGCGGGAGCCTGCTCGCAGTAATGCAGTGCGTGTTGCGGCGTAGTGTAAAGGTTCGCACGACTCGGTTTGAACGAGTAAGAGCCCGTTCGATTCGGGCCGCTGCTGCTTGATCGATGCTCAGAAGGAGACTGTCCGGTTGGTCGAGGACACTGTCTTGAAAACAGCTGCCCGCAAGGGTCGGGGGTTCGATTCCCTCAGTCTCCGCTCAATGGTCCCGTGGCTCAGCGGCAAGAGCAGCTGCCTTACAAGCAGACAATCGGTGGTTCGAGTCCACCCGGGACTACTGGGGAAAGGAGGAAGGAGGAAGGCGGAAGGGAGATGAGAGCTGACATGCATTGCTCCCTTCGCCCTTCCACCCTCCGCCTTCCCCCTTCGTTACGCCTTCGTGGTCCAGCCTGGAGTGGGCGCCTGCCTGTCACGCAGGAAAGCGTGGGTTCAAATCCCATCGAGGGCGCTCGCGGCAAGGTACGCAAACAGGCAAAGCGGCGAAACTCAAACCTACGTGACTTTGTGGGTTCGACCCCCACCCTTGCCACTGCAAAACGAGACGTGTTCCCCGCGGCTGGCTGTAAACCAGCTGTCACGAAACAAGCGGGGTGGCGACGAGGAGGTTCGATTCCTTCACGTCTCATCAGCAAAGAAAACTTCAATGCCCCGTTGGTCTATCGGTAGGACGTCAGGTTCTCAGCCTGGAACGGCCGGTTCGATTCCGGCACGGGGTGCTCATGGCCGAGTGGTGGAATTGGCAGACACGCGACGCTCAGAACGTCGTGCCGTAAGGCGTGGGAGTTCGACTCTCCCCTTGGTCACTGGATCGCATTGCAAATCGCCGCCGCGCTTTATAGCCCCAGGCTCCGCCCGGGGGGTCGCGTCGCGTTCCGTACGACGAGGTCTACCGAAATGGAAACACACACCCGGGCGGAGCCCGGGGCTAGGCGCAACACGTTAGCGAGTGGCAGGCATCCCGGCTGGGTCTCATAAGCCCGGTTCCGCCTGGTTCGAATCCAGGACTCGCTACTTCCCACAGTCGGGTACGCAAATTGGCAAAGCGGCCAGGTCGAGAGCCTGGCGTCTGCGGGTTCGACTCCCGCTCCGACTACCAATAAGAGAGCACCAACGAATGGGACGCTGGTCCAACGGGACGACGCCTGGTTTGCACCCAGGAAATCGGGGTTCGATTCCCCGGCGCTCCACTATTTACGAGAAAAACTGCGAACGATGAAAAGCATAGCGACGGAAGGTAGCCGAATAAGGCTGGTCGGGCCGGTTTGCTAAACCGTGCGACTGCGCGAGCGGTCGTGTGGGTTCGAATCCCATGCCTTCCGCTGTGACCGATCCCGAAGTGGTCGAGGGGCCTGGCTGTGAACCAGGCGGCAGGCGGTTCGAGTCCGCTCGGTCACCCTGCCTCGCGAGTGTGATGGACGGCACAACGATCTTCTAAATCGTGAGACGATGTTCGATTCATCGGCGAGGCGCTCACAAGCTATCTAGACACCTACTTACTTACTCACCCACTCACTTACCACCTTCATCAAAAATGTCATGAACACCTTGCAGCGACCAGTCCTGGTACTCAACCGCAATTGGCAACCAGTCCACGTAGCGACCGTCGCGCGGGCGCTCGTGCTGTTGTGGAAAGAAGCGGCCCGCGTGGTCGACGCGGCCGACTACCAGACGTTCACGTGGGACGATTGGTCGCAACTCCGTCCGCGCGATGACGAGCGCTGCATGAATGGCGTCAACGTGCGCTTTCGCGTGCCGGAAGTGATCACGCTGACGGAGTTCGACCGCTTGCCGCGCCGGGCGGTCGCGTTCAGCCGACGCAACATTTACAAGCGAGACCACTTTGAGTGCCAGTATTGCGGCGTTACGCCGGGGAGCGAAGAGCTGACGATCGATCACGTCATCCCACGCGCCCGCGGCGGTGTCTCGAGCTGGACGAACTGCGTCCTTGCCTGCGTCGACTGCAATAGCCGCAAGGCTGATCGCACGCCGCAGCAAGCGCGGATGACCTGAAGCGAGTTCCCGTGTCTCCTGAGTGGCGGCCGGCGTATGCCGACCATCGCCTCCGATTGGAGAGTTGGTCGAAGTTTGTCAGCGAGGCCTACTGGAACGTGCCGCTGAAGGGTTAGTCGACAGTTTTTTGTGGGAGGGGTCTCAGACCCCGATGACGGTTCGCTGATCGACGTCGGTTCCAATCGCAACGTGAAATCGGCGTCGGAGACGCCTCCCACAGATAGCTCGTTTGAAGTGGAAGAGAAGAAAGGTGATCGAGTCCCCCGTTGGTGCGCTCGGCGCGCCGGGCGCATCGACGGGGTTTTCAGGTCTGTGCTCCTGGGAGAGCAGTCAGCCTCCAAAACTGACGGACCAGGTTCAACTCCTGGCGGACCTGCTGCAAGAAGTGTTCCGGCGTGGCAGAGCGGCGATGCAGCTGTTTTGTAAACAGCCCCACGGGGGTTCAAATCCCTCCGCCGGATTGAATTGAATGGCAAGCGTTCTTTAGCCCCCGGTTCTTCAAACCGGGGGCCACGCGGCCCGCCCAACAACCAATGCCCAGTGAGTGTGCCGGAGACGCACGCGACGCTTCGAACGTCGAAGAAGGGGTTCGATTCCTCTACTGGGTGCTGAGCAGCATTGCAGCCCTCGGCTCCGCCGGGGGGGTAGCACGACGCGAGGCCTTGCCAACTGGCATGGTTGCCGACCTCCTGGCAGAGCCAGGGGCTAAAAGAAAAATTCCATCCTCGGAGTGTGCCGGATCCGCACGCAACCCTGCGAAGGTTGAAGACCAGGTTCAATTCCTGGCGAGGGCGCTGGTTAGTTTTTCCATTTCCTAGTTTTTGGAGTAGTTCCATGAACGCGCATCCGATTGAACGGCACTTCGCCCGGATCGGCGCGCGCGCTAGACTGAGCGCGGGCACCCATCGGCGCCTGCGGACCAATGGCGTCTCGATCGACATTGGTCGCGACGGCGACGGTGAGTTCTTCGACGTCGCTTTGGCAAGTCCCACGCCCGCCGAATTGATTGTGCTCGACGTCCAGCCCGCCAGTCGCCATCTCCTGTTGATGGCGGCCGGCGGTACGGGCAAGCACAAGTTCCTCTGCGGGCACGACGAGCGTCACTGGTTCGTCGCCGCCGTCCCTGAAAGCCGAGCGGCTTCGACGGTGGAGACGGCGATGGAGGCGCTCAAGCCGGACGTCGTTCGGTTTGAGCAGTCGCGTCGCCGCGTGAAGCCGCGGCTCCGCAACCTTCGCCGCAACGAGGCTTTTGTCCGCCAAGGGGAGTGGTTCTTCGTACCGCTGCCTTTGGGAACCAAGGTGAACGAGTCGGTCATCTTGCGGAACGAGCGGCTGCAACGCGGCGCCGGCAAGCCTCATATCGTCGATGAGCTCGTTCGCGACGGCGGTCAGGCGGTTTACGTCAGCAACGCGTATCCCAACGGGCTCACCCCAAGGGAGTACATGAAGCTGATCAGCCGTCGGCCCGAGTTGCGATCGATCAGCTGGGTGATCCAACGACGCAACCCTCGCGCGTTCGTTCGCGGGAAGGTTCGCCACCCCGATCACAAGACGATCAAGCTCGACGATTGGCGACTGGTGGTGATGAACACCGAAACGCAGTCCGCGGCCATGCGGCACGTGGCCTTCATCGACTAACGCGTTGGGCCGTCGGCAACGGCGGCCCAACGTGATTGGTGCTGGAGCCTCATAAGGCATTGCTCGAATGTTATGTGGGAGGGGTCTCCGACGCAGAAGCAGCGCCAAGATATCACGGCGGCCTGCCGTGGTGACAGGCATCGGCGTCGGAGACGCCTCCCACAAACGGCGCCCAACGGCGAGGCGGCTGCCTGCAAAGCAGCTTGGAGCGGGTTCGACTCCCGCCGGCGTCTCTTGAATGCAGTTTGTATGCAAGGTTTGACGCGCCGAAGCCAGCGGCGCGCTCCGCTCCACTTAACCGGTTAGCGCAGCGCGTTCCGAACATGGGCTCGAACGGACGCGTCGTCCGCCACCGGTTAGCTCAGTGGATAGAGCACCAGACCGATAATCTGGCTGTCGCGGGTTCGACTCCCGTACCGACCGCGAGTGTAAAAACTCGCTCCAACGAAGACGCGAGAGCGTCTCAGGCAACCCCAAGGGCAACGAACGAATGACTTGATCCGCCGTGCATCGCCGCGCTCGCCTTGGCGAGACGTCGATCGCGGCAGCGCCCGCCGACGCTCTGTAGTGCGTGGATTCCGCATTTGCGTCTGCAGCGTTTGAAGCAAGGGAGAAGTCGACCGCCGCTGCGAAGCGTTTGCTTCGCACCAACATCGACGGACGCTCGCCGACGGCGCTGCAGTCGCGATTGCTCAAACGACGCTCCGCGTGCGGAGGCGTGATCGATCGTTCGCTTCGTTGCCCGAGGGATTCTTCAAGAATCACGCGAACCAAGAAGTGGTTAAACGCATCGTTTATTTTCCATAGCAAAGCCAATCACATTAACCACGAAGGCACGGAGAGCACGGAGAGGAGTTACAGGACGAATTGCCCACCGCATTTCCTCCGTGTCCTCTGTGCCTCCGTGGTTAGTATCTTCACGCCAAGCCATCGTGAAGAGTGCGAAGTAAGAAAGCATCACGACATTCGCCGCATAGTCATGTCAAGAAAGGAGGTGCGGCCATCATGTTCAAGCGAGTTCACATTCACAGCGACGAAGTCGGCCTGTACTTCCGCGACGGCGAGTTCCAAGGCTTGCTCGATGCGGGCCGACGCTGGATCTTCGATCCGTTGCAGAAAGTCCGCATCGACGTCGCGTCGCAGCGACTGCCGTGGCTCCGTCACGATAAGCTCGACGTTATCGTTAAGAGCGGCGCTCTGGCGGGTCGTGCGCAAGTGGTGGACCTGAAGGACCACGAGCGGGCGCTGGTCTGGATCGACGGTCGCTTCAGCCACATCCCGCCGCCGGGCTTGTACGCGTACTGGACCGGTTTCAAGGAAGTGCGCATCGAAACGATCGACGCGCGGAAGGTCCGCTTCCAGCACGACGACTTCAACGTGATCATCCGCAGCCAGCAAGCGTCGCAAGTGCTCGACGTGTGCACCGTGGACCGTCACAAGGTCGGCGTCGTGTTCAAAAACGGCGATTACGTCGAAACCTTGCCGCCAGGCCAGTACGCTTGGTGGCGCGGCATGGGCGACGCGCGCGTGGCCGAGATCGACCTCCGTGAGCAGACCCTCGACGTCGCCGGTCAGGAAATCATGACCGCCGACAAGGTGACGCTCCGCATGAATGCAGTCGTCACCTACCGAGTGGTCGATGCACGGCAGTCGATCATGGTAGCCGACGGCGCGACGCAATCGCTCTACCGCGAGGCGCAACTTGCGCTGCGGGCGATTGTGGCCACGCGCGATCTCGACTCGTTCTTGACCGAGAAGGATGCGGTCACCGGCGAGTTCGAGGAAGCGGTCAGCCGTCGCGCGGGCGAGTTGGGTCTGCAAATCGTCTCGGTGGGCGTCCGTGACGTCATCCTGCCGGGCGACATGAAGGACCTGATGAACAAGGTGACCGAGGCCAAAAAGGCGGCCGAGGCCAACTTGATCGTCCGCCGCGAGGAAACCGCCGCGATGCGCAGCCAAGCGAACACGGCTCGGCTGCTCGCCGACAACCCCACGTTGATGCGGCTCCGGGAGTTGGAGGTGCTGGAGCGAGTCGCCGCGAGCGGCAAGCTTAACGTAGTCCTCGGCGAGAAGGGTTTGGCCGACCGCGTGGTCAATCTGTTGTAGTCAGCCTAACGACCGGGCGTCGGGAGCAATCTCGGCGCCCGGCAGCTTTATGCAAGAGTGATGCCGCTGCCGCCGAGCGGCGATCTTATTTAGCTTCCGCTGTGGAAGCGCCACTCGATTCGATCCAATCCAGCGAAAATCGCGTGAAGACGATCTTTCCGTAATCGTCAACTTCATACAGGCAGCCGGCCGAGGTCTCATCGATCGCTACCAGGCATGAGTAAGCGCTGCTCTTGCCGTAGAGTTGTCGTCGAAAGGGCCAAGTGGAGCCGTCGTCAACGCTGCCGCGCAAGGTCAGGTTGCGGCGCATCGTCTCATCGGCCGGGTTTGTAAACAGAATCAAACCAGGGTCCGCGTCCGACGGCCAGCGGACGCGGCGTATGCTCGCCTGGCATACTGGTTCAATGAGCGCTGGATCGTGTCGCTGATTGTCCCACGAGTCGCCTCCGTCGGTACTATACGCGACCTGACGAGCAGGGATCGAGCGGTCGTAGTTTCGCATGTTGATCATCAGCGCCCCGTCGGACAATTCCACAATCTCGCATTCGTTGACGTCGTCCTTCGGGGTCGGCTCGCCGCGCTGCCAACTGGCGCCGTGGTCGTCGGAATAGATCGCGTGCGAGCCGTAACGACGACTCGACTGCTCCATGTGATCGCAGGGAACGACCAGGCGTCCGCGATGCGGACCCTGGTGGATTTGGATCGCGGCGCCGGGTCCGGTGGCGTACCAGGTCCACGATTCGTCCTTGGTCGTGGACGTGACGTTGATCGGCGCGGTCCAAGAAGCGCCCAAGTCATCGCTATGCGTCATCCATACGGTCCGCGTTCCGCGGGAGCTTTTAGATATGATGTCGTCCTCGCGGTCAGTTCCCAGGTTGTGAGTGAGAGGGAGCCAAATGACGCCAGTCGTCGTATCGACTACGGGGCAAGGATTGCCGCAGCTGTTCGCCCCGTCGTCCCAGATCAACTGGAGCGGCCCCCACGTTTTTCCGCCGTCGTTCGACCGTCGGCACACGACGTCGATATCGCCCGCATCGCCGGCGCCATTCTTTCGCCCCTCGCAGATGGCGATCAGCGAAGCCTGCGCTTGTACAATGGCGGGGATACGGAACGTGTGGTAACCATCAGCGCCGCGCTCGAAGACGACGCTTGTTTGCGGTTCGGCCAACGCTCGGCTGGGAGCGACGGCGAACAGCAGCGCGGCGACGGTTAATAGGACGAATCGCTGCAATCGGTTCTCACCAATCCGAAGTAGTCGGCTCATGCCCTGACGATCGATCTGTACGGCATGAGGTATGGCGTTCACGAAATTGCCGTGCAGCGGTTGTTTGTCAGCGACGAAGGCGATACGGCCGTGCCAAACCAAGAGTGCTCCCCCCGATGCCTTCCTGGAACGAGCGCATGGCGATGACTACCAGGCCATGATCATCCCCCTGAAATGAAACAGCGTCTAGCCCTCAGGCGGCTGTTCGTCAGCCCAATTCTATCTGCATTCCATCTCTTCGCGGAACGGTAAGATCAGCTGCTGAAAGCCAGAGACTGCGCACGCTACGTGCGCCGTCGTCAGAAGCTCGCCAGCGCAATTACCAGCCCCATGCCGATCAGCGGGATGACGACCGTGACGATTCCAATGTCGAAGTAGGACTGCTTGTGCGTGAGACCGCAGATGGTGAGCAACGTGATCACGGCTCCGTTATGCGGCAACGAGTCGAGTCCGCCTGAAGCCATTGAGGCCACGCGATGCATCACTTCGGGGCTGACGCCGTTTTCGAGAGCTCGTTGGTAGAAGGTCGAGCCAAGGCTTTCCAAGGCAATGCTCAAACCGCCCGACGCGGAGCCGGTAATCCCGGCGAGCACTGAGATCGCCGCTGCTTCGGAGATGAGCGGGTTGTGCGGCACAAAGTTGAGCAATGCATTCTTGATCACCGTAAACGCTGGCAGCGCAGCGACCGTGGCGCCGTAGCCGACCTCCGAAGCAACGTTAAACACGGGCAACAAACAATCAGCGGCGCCTCCCTTCAGGATCTCGTTCAGCCGTCGACGACACCGCGCCGAGCCGACGATCACCACGGTGCAGGCCGTGAGCATGGCGATGACCGACGACCAGATGCCGCGGACGTCGGCGATCTTCACCCCGCCAAACAGCGGCTCAGCCAAGTACGCTGCTTCCCAATGGGGGATCCACAGTTCGGCCGCCACAAAATTGACGAGCAATACGCAAACGATTGGAGCCATCGCGAGGAAAAACGGCGGCAATGCTTCGCCCGCATCGAGGGCCGGTGCGCGAGCCATGCTCGGTCCGTAGCCTCCCGAGGCGTATCCTTCGCCGTGCAAGGCCGCGCTACTGGCCCGACGATTTAGCCAGAGCATCCCGAGTGCGAAAATCACCAGCCCCCCCATCGTTCCCAGCACCGGCGCCGCGAAGGCCGTGGTTTTGAAGTAGGGCATGGGGATCAGGTTCTGAATCTGCATGGACCCTGGAAAAGAAGTCATCGTGAAGGTGCCCGAACCAAGCGCGATCGCGCCAGGAATGAGCCGCCGCGGAATATCGGCGTGTTGAAAGACGGAACTAGCCAACGCATGAACGGCAAACACGATCACAAACAGCGATACGCCGCCGTAGGTTAACACGGCCGTGCAGAGCACGACGGCAAAGATGGCATGCCGAGGCCCCAGCAGCGAAGTGATCTGGTTGGAAATCGACTGGGCGCACCCCGAGTGTTCCATCAATTTGCCGAATACCGCTCCCAACAGGAACAACGGGAAGTACTTTGCCAGGAACTTCCCCAGCGCGGGCATAAAGATCTGCGTGTACGCCGCCAGCAGCGGAACTTCTCCGCTGAGCGCCACGGCCAGCATCGCCATCGCTGGAGCGAGAATGATGACGCTCGCCCCGTGATACGCGAGGTACATCAACAACAGCAGCGAGAGCACTAGCCCCAGAAGTCCGATCATCGGTACGCTCGCAATCAGGGGAGAACTTGGCAAAGAGAGGCTTTGTCGCCGACCGCTTCAACGACGGCGCCGGCAAATCCGATCGATTCTGCGCATGCTGGCTAGAACGCGTTCCTCAGCGGAGTCGCCGCAGGAATCGACCGTCGTCGTCAATGCAAAACGCGGTAGATGGTAGAAAAGTGTTGATAGCGGCCGGACGCTTGCTGAAGAGTGTATAAGGTGCGCACCAGCGACCGCAACACAATTCTGGAAGAGTTCCAGCGCTTGCTAGGCATCCCGACATTCAGCCAGTGATGCGTTGACGAACCGATGGCAACTTGCCGCGGTCGTGATAGACTTCGTCTGGATAGAATCTGGCGGCCTGGAGATGCGGCGTCGCGAGGTTTTTCGAGGCCCGCTCCTCCTGTGGATACGCTCATCTTGCCGTCGTTCGACTAAGCGATGGCGTCTAGGGAACTGGAACTCGATCATGTCGTTTGACGACTCCCCGCAAGTGAGTCAACTCCGGCGAAATCTGCTGGAGTTCATGGACGAGTTGATCTACCCGCACGAACGAACGTATCAAGAACAACTGCGCGACGCCGCCGATCGTTGGCAACCGCTGCCGATCATGGAGGAGTTGAAGCTTAAGGCTCGTCAGCGAGGGCTCTGGAACCTGTTTCTCCCGGCGAGCGAACATGGCGCCGGCCTGACGAATCTTGAGTACGCGCCGCTTTGCGAGATCATGGGCCGCTCGCCGATCGCTCCCGAGGCGTTCAATTGTTCGGCTCCCGACACCGGCAACATGGAAGTGCTCGCCCGCTACGGCACCGACGAGCAAAAGTCGCAGTGGTTGACGCCCCTGCTCGAAGGAACCATCCGCTCATGCTTCGCCATGACCGAACCCGACGTCGCCTCATCCGACGCGACGAATATTCGAGCTCACATCGCGCGGGAGGGCGATTCGTACGTCATCACCGGACGTAAGTGGTGGATATCCGGAGCCGGCGACGCGCGATGCAAGATCTGCATCCTGATGGGCATGACGAATCCACATGCCCCGCCGCATCAGCGGCAGTCGATGATCTTGATCCCGCTAGACGCCGCCGGCGTGACGATTCGACGAACGCTCTCGGTGTTCGGATACGATCACGCCCCGCACGGACATGCGGAGATATCCTTCGAGAACGTCGGCGTCCCCGCCTCCAATATACTATTAGGGGAAGGGCGCGGTTTCGAGATCGCCCAAGGACGATTGGGGCCGGGGCGGATTCATCATTGCATGCGACTGATCGGCCAGGCAGAGCGAGCCCTGGAGGCGATGTGCTGTCGCGTTGCGTCGCGGGTCGCGGCCGGCAAACCGCTGTCCGAGCAGGGGACGATTCGAGCCGACATCGCCAATTCACGGATCGAGATCGAACAGGCGCGTCTGCTCGTGCTGCAGGCGGCGCATCTCATGGACACGGTCGGCAATAAGGCGGCGCGGAATGAGATCGCGATGATTAAAGTGGTGGCGCCGAGCATGGCGCTGCGCGTCATTGATCGAGCGATTCAGGCGCACGGCGGGGCCGGAGTTTGCGAAGATTTCGGTCTCGCGGCGGCTTGGGCCGAGGCCCGGACGTTGCGATTGGCTGACGGTCCCGACGAGGTTCATCGCGAAGCGATCGCCAAGTGGGAACTGCGCAAGTCGGCGCCGTCGAGCCCGAGCGCCGACGGCTAGCGCCTTGGAGCGTCGCCGGTCAACCTGAATTGGAGGCTGCCTTGCAACTTCGTGATCAAGTGGTCGTCGTGACGGGAGCGGGCCGGGGGATCGGCGCCGCGCTGGCGCGCCGATTCGCTCGCGAGGGGGCTCGCGGCGTCTACGTCGTCGATCGCGATGAAGGGCCGGCGCGGCAAATTGCCGCCGAGTGCGGGGGCACCCCAATCGTTTTAGACGTCGCGTGCGAATCGGACGTCAAAGCGTTCGTCGATTCCGCCTTCGCTACATTTGGGCGGATAGACCTCTACTGCTCCAATGCCGGCGTCATGCAGGATGGCGGCATTGAGGCGAGCAACGCCGATTGGCAACGCGCCTGGGAGATCAACTTTCTCGCTCACCTTTATGCGGCGCGGGCGCTCGTCCCGCACATGATCGAGCAAGGAGGAGGCTATCTCCTCCAAACCGCATCCGCTGCCGGATTATTGACCCAAATCGGCGCCGCCCCGTACTCGGTGACGAAACACGCCGCGGTGGCGTTTGCCGAGTGGCTATCAATCACGTACCACCGTCAGGGTCTTCGCGTCTCGTGTCTCTGCCCGCAAGGCGTTCATACGCGCATGCTGGATGACTGCGAGTCGGCGCCGGCCGACTTGCTGCGTGATGCTGCGTTGACGCCCGAGCAGGTCGCCGATGCGGTCGTTCAAGGTCTGGCCGACGAATCGTTTCTCATTCTTCCTCATGCCGAAGTCGCCACGTACGTCGAGCATCGAGCCTGCGAGAATGAACGCTGGCTGCGCGGCATGCGTCGACTTTGGGATCGCGTCAGCCCGGACGACGGTCGGCAAGGTTCAGTTGATCCAAAGTAGTCAAAAGCGCTCAAGTGGATCTCACGTACGTTGGGTTCAGTCGGCAATCGAGACGTTCGTTGCTGCAAGGAATTGCATTTTCCTGCGGAACCAGTCACTCTAAGCGAGTTCGTTCTCTTCTCTCACGCTGACTTTTCGCATCGACGTTTTCCGCTTTTCTTCTTTTCACTGACCGATCATGTCCACCGGAGAAGCAGAAGTTGTCGCCGCTCGTCCAGGCGAAGAGCTCGATCTGCACGGTCTCGCTGCCTTTCTTCGCGAGCAAGGCATTATCCGCTCGGGCGACTTGAGCGTGATGCAGTTCCCACACGGACACTCGAATCTCACGTATCTGCTGCGCTGCGGAACAGAAGAGTGGGTGCTGCGGCGCCCTCCCTTCGGCAATCAAGTCAAGTCGGCCCATGATATGGGAAGAGAGTTTCGCGTGCTCTCGGGATTAAGTCCCATTTTTCCAGCCGCCCCTCGACCACTGGCGCTGTGCACGGACGAATCAATTTTGGGGGCGCCATTCTATGTGATGGAGCGGCGGCGCGGACTGATCGTGCGGCGAGAGTGGCCCACCCATCTGCCCCGCGATCCCGAATTGCTGCGCGAGATGTGCGGAGCCCTCATCGATGCCCTGGCGGACCTGCACGCGATCGACCCGCGCGAGGCGGGACTCGAGACCTTCGGCAAGCCGGCAGGCTACGTCCGGCGACAGGTCGAGGGCTGGACCAAGCGCTACGGCGACGCCGAAACCGACCAGATTCCCGAGATGGGGGACGTCTCCGCGTGGTTGGCGGCGAAGCTTCCCGCCGAGAGCGGCGTCGCGATCATTCACAATGACTTCAAGTTCGACAACATCGCCTTTGATCCAGACAATACTCGTCGCGTCGCCACCGTCTTCGACTGGGAGATGGCGACGATCGGCGACCCGCTGATGGATCTTGGGTCGACGCTAGGGTACTGGGTCGAGGCCTCCGAAGCCGAGGAACTGGCGGCGTCGTTCGTCGGTCCGACATGGCTGCCAGGCGCGATGACGCGTCAGGAATTGATCGATCGCTACGCCGAGCGCCGCGGCATCCAAAGCTCCGACATGCAGTACTACCGAGTCTTTGGCCTGTTCAAGATCGCGGTGATCGTCCAACAAATCTACGCACGCTTCAAGCGAGGATTGACCCATGATCCTCGCTTTGAAGCGCTCGACGCCAGCGTTCGAAGTCTGGCGCGGCAGGCCGCGCGTGAGATTGCAGCGTAACGCGCCCCGTCGTCGTTCATTCGTTCACTCGACCACTCAAGAACACGGAGGTGCCCCATCGGCAATAGCATTTCGCTGGAAGGCAAAGTCGCGCTGGTGACTGGCGGCGGACGAGGCATCGGCAAGGCAATCGCTCGCCGCTTCGCCGAGGCCTCAGCCAACGTCGTGATTGCGAGCCGCAAGCTGGAGGTTCTCGAAGCCGCCGCGCAGGAGTTGTCCGATCTGCCAGGCCAAGTCTTGCCGCTCGCCTGCCACGTCGGCAAACCCGATCAGCTCGAAGATGTCGTGCGCGAAACGGAAGCAAGATTCGGCCCCATCGATGTGCTCGTCAACAATAGCGCCACGAACATCGGACAAGGTCCCGCGCTCCAGGCGACAGGCGAGATGCTCGACAAGATGGTCGACGTGAACGTCAAATCGTGCCTGCGACTAGTGAATCTCATCGTCCCCAAGATGATCGAGCGAAACGCCGCCGGCTCGATCATCAACATTGCGTCGATCGCCGGGCTTGAGCCGCAACCGGGCGGGCTATTGTATAGCTTCACGAAGGCAGGGCTCTTGATGATGACGCGAAGTTGGGCGCGCGAGTTTGGCCCGCACGGCATTCGCGTGAACGCGATTGCTCCGGGCCTGATCAAAACCGATCTCAGTCGCTACTTCTGGGAAGACGAAAAGTTTATGGAGCACCTGCGAGAAACGCAGCCGATTCAACGCATCGGACTGCCTGAAGAGATCAGTTTTGCGGCGCTTTATTTGGCGTCCGATCAATCGTCGTATGTCACCGGGCAGACGTTTGTCATTGACGGCGGCAGCACTTGCTAGAAGACGTGGTCGCGATCGGCCGGCTGTTTTTCATACTCAAGCCGCTCCAAAAAACAGACGGCGTCATTCGCCCGCAGCCGCAAGCATCCAGTTCAGCGCCTGGTTCCGTGGAATCGCCGCATCCGAATCGAGCAGACCGATAGCGTGCTTGACCTGAGCAAAACAGCCCGAAAAGCAGTAGCCAAAGATTGTCGCAAACTGGTCTTCGACTGACAAAGAACCAGTCAACGGCGCCGGCGTCTTCACAATTAAGGCATGGCGTGCCAAATCGTGTTGGAGATGACCGCTCAGTAGGATAAAATTCATCCGAACCAACATTGTCCCCCGGCGAGCTTAGGAGACTCGCCGGGGGGCCTCCATTCAGAATCCGTTCGGACGCCAGCCCGGAGATTTTTTCTCTGGACAGTTCCAAGTAGCGGGGCCGTGAAGCGAAAAGCCCCCCTGAAGAATCGTTAAGACGCTACTACGCGGAAAGTCATTCGTTCGCCGGCGTTGTGTCAAAAGCCGATTTCCTGATCGACGTTGATACGATCGCAAACCACTTGGCATGGCATCGGATACCAATTCCCCGGCCAGCCTACTAATGGCCGCCTAGATCGGGACGTCATTGCTGGCGAACTCCGCGGTAGCGAGGTGAATAGCGGCTTAGATTCTCGCCGCCGCCTGAGAGTCCTGAGCTATCGCAGGCCTCAGCTGCACCAGCTAAGGCCTGACTGAATCAACGGTCGGCCAAGCGCTAGGAGGACGTCAAGCCAGCCCTGCTTTTCACCGGCTAGAGTCCCAGCACTCGCTGCCAATCCTATTGGCCATAGAATGGCAGCTTCTGGCATGGCGTTGACGGTGATCGAGAAGACGCCGCCAGTCAAAGCCCGCCTCGTGCTCAAAACCGGCCGGCGCACATACAAAACTCAGCGATTCAGGAGCCACAAAGTCGCCACCGGCGGTGAATAGGTTGAATATGCTGCCAACTTTTGGCAGGAAATTGTTGACGAAGGAAACATCTGCGGTACCTCATCAAGAAGCTCACCGCACTCTAGAGGACGCACAAAACAGAAGAGATGATTGGCCGCCTCGAGTTCCGCTGAGCTTACGGATCACCACTGCGGAATCTCATCGGCTTCAAGGCGGGCGCGTTGCTGGCGTATCGAGCTGGCGAGCTTGATGGCGAGACGCTCAATCTTGCTCCATGCCCGGTCATCCTCCATCAACGAGACCGCCATCGTAACGGCCCGGTGGAGGTACTCCCCATATGACTCAAAATCCGGCAGGTAGAACTGGGCGACATTCGCACTGTATTTGAACGCGTCGGCATCGGCTTCATCAAACCACCACGCCGGAGCCATAAGGCTTTGGCCGTTAGGCAACGATAACCGCAGGGGTTCGCCCGCAGCCGCAAGCATCCAGTTCAGCACCTGGTTCCATGGAATCGCCGCATCTGAATCGAGCAGACCGATAGCGTGCTTGACCTGAGCAAAACAGCCCGAAAAGCAATAGCCAAAGATTGTCGCAAACTGGTCTTCGACTGACAAAGAACCAGTCAACGGCGCCGGCGTCTTGCCTACCCAACGAGACAGTGATGGGTTGAACTCCATTTCGATGCATGTGGGAGTCTCAATCTCATTTGATGCAAAGACAAAATGCCCCGCTTCATGGTAAGCCGCACTGAGAATTTCCGCGTTGGACATAGACTGACTGCCCGCATTGGCGATGCTTTCGTTGATTGATACCTAGTGAGCGTACCAAATGCCGAGCGAATTGTGTGCACGAGGTACGCCGCGACCAGGATGGGTTGGCATTGGTCTCATTCCAGTCGCTGAGGGTTCACAGGGCTTCGTCTGCTGAGATGGCTGCATCAGGAAGCTTGCACGCCGCCCGCAAGGTTGAGTTAGCTGCCGGATATCATGTCCGGCGCCGATCGTCTGACCACGCCTGAAAATCCCGCCAGACTGCGGCCCGAGCTGCGGCGCCGAAGGAGCGTGGACTCGCTCCGCGAGCCGTCGCGGTTGGCGTCCCACAGCCCATCGGATGGATGCACCGGCGATTGCCGAAACGGAGCCGCCGACCTCAAGCGATTGCGCCTGGGTTGGCCGCCCCGACCAGGGCCAAGCTGTCGCCCTGACCGGCTACTGAAGCCCTTGCCAGGACGCTGGGAGGGCGAGCGATTGTCACTCATAACGGAGTGGTCTTTATCCGAGCGGAGTAATGACAAGAGACGGGATAGCGGCCAGCTGATGGCAGTGCAATATTGCTGGCGTCCATACCGTCTTCCCCTGGAGAACTTGTGAATCAATACAACAATTCGCGCCAGATCCAAGTCGCCGGCCGCAGCATCCGCTGCGACTCCGTAAGCGACCGCGCACTTCTCTCTGATGCCAAATCGATCGCGGAAGATCCCAGCACAGCCAATGGCATCTAGCTTGACCGACTCGACGCCGTTCGCGACGCTTGCCAGCTTTACTCGGTTGGCAAGGCTCAGCGAATAGTCAAAATGGCGATTGACCGCCAGCAGCGGCAGCAGCCACGCTAACGCGTTTGCATGATTTGCGACCGGCAGGTCATGGCCGAGCTCGACTTCGCACCAGGCTACGCATCGGCAATGCGTCGGTCGTTCACTTCTTTGTTCACCTTGTTCTGGAGCGGGCATGTCAGAACTCATGCGGGCCATGATCGGTTGCATCACCGTCACAACGGTGGTGATGGGTACGCTCACGTTCCTAATGAGGTCGTACCTGCTTCGGCGGCTCAAGAGATCGCTCCGCGATGAGCTCGCCGTTCAGATAGATCAATTGCGGAACGAGCTGCGCGCCGAATTTCGGCAATTGCTTGCCGACTCGTCCGGTACTGCACCGCCCGGCGCATCGGGTTGAGACCGACGTAACCGCAAATCTGTAGTCCGTTGAGCTTTGAGGCTTGGCGTTCGTGCCCTACATCGACTGCATGCGAATTCAGCGACCCGAGGTCGCCATTGGCGGCATAAGACATCACGCCTCGTCGCGCCGACGGAATTGAAGCTCAGATTGGCAGTCGCAAGGTGACTTTTCGCTCACCGCAAGGAAATCTCATGCTGCTGCAAGCGCAGGCAATCAGCGAAGACGCCGCTGCCGCCAATAGCCTTACCGTCCGCCGCCTCATGCTGATCTAAGATGACTACTGACGTCACAAGCTTGGTCGGCGTCAAAGAAGTCGATCGACCATCTGAACTCTTCAAGGCCTCGCTGACGCGATTCCCCGAATCGTCACCTGATGGTGATACGCGCCCCTCGCCGTCAGGCACGGCAAATTCTATTGTAGTCGAGAAATCCCACGGCGAGGTTCTGCTCCCAGGCTACAGAGCCAGACATAAGCTGAAGTCCGTTCCAGTTCCGGACAACGACAAGCAGACGCTCATCTGAGTGCCAGCGCCGACAGTTATCACGAGATAGTCGCTCGCTCACCAATTCCATCGAGCAAGCCATTGGCCGCAGCGAGGCCGCTTAAGAAAGCCCCCTCAATTCGTGGACCGCCACACCAATCGCCGCACGCCGCGAGGCCAATCGCCGAATCGAGTAAACATCGCTGCGGCAAAGGCTCAATCGGCCTCGCGTATCGCCACCGGTGCGCCGCCACGAACTCAGGCAACTGCGTGGGTTGCGCCACCGTGCGCCAGAACTCATCGACTAGCGTCCGCGTCACGTCGTCGGCTGATTGATCAAGATGAACGAGAGACCAGTCTTCGGTTGTGTGGAGCGTCCAGCAATTTCCGGTCTGTCGCTGCGGTTTACTGTCGTTGCGGGCGATCCACGCCAGCGGTGATTCGTGGACGAACGCTGCATCAAATGCAACCTGCAGCATCTCTTTCAATTGTAGGATCACTGCCCAGCAAGGGGACATGCGGACGCGCGAAAGTGCCAGGGCCATCATGGTCGAATGACCGCCTACGAGCGCCAACGTTTGCAACGGCGGAGCCGTCACGATCAGCGCGTCGAAGGGACCATACATCGCTCCTTCGGCGTCTTCGACATGCCAGCGATCGTCATTACGACGGATCGCTTGCACCGCGCATTCGGTCCGCACGTCCAAGCCGATGCTCAGCGACTTGGCAATGGCGGACATTCCCGGAACGCCGACAAACCGAATATTCTGCTCCAAGAGTTCGGCCGTGACTCCTCGAGCCAAACAAACGATCCTCCCCGACCAGCATGCGGCGGCGCCGGCCGCGCACCACTCCTCGACTTTGGCCGCGAATCTCGCGTCACGAACCGTAAAATACTGGGCCCCGTGGTCAACTCCCGCAGTTGAGTTAATTCGACGAGTCGCACACCGTCCGCCGACTCCGCGGGATTTTTCGAAGACGCTGACAGGCACGCCGGCACTACGCAAAGCCTGAGCGCATGCGAGCCCCGCGATCCCAGCGCCGATGACTCCCGCCGACTCCATCCGATGCATGGCCGATTCCGGGGTTGACGAGCGGCCGCAGAGGGCTCGATTAGAACGATCACCGACATGGTTTCGGCCGCCGTCGATGCAATCGACGCATCCAAATCGTGCCGAGCGACGAATAATTCACGAAGCAGGGCGATATTCTACGCTAGCGCTGATGTCGGTACAAAACAATGACGGGGCAATTTGCCGTGAGCATCCCACTGAAGCTGCTATTTGTGGCGTTGATCCTTGCCCCTGTCCCAGGGTGCGCTGCCCCTGTGAAGGGCGTTCCACAGGAGGAGACCGTGCTCAGATCAGTCATGAAATCGTTGGACGGCGAGGAGATTGACCTCAAGCAATATGACGGCAAAGTACTTCTGATCGTGAATGTCGCAAGTCACTGCGGGTACACTGGCCAGTACGAGCAACTCCAACAGCTCCATGAAAAGTACGCTGAGCAAGGGCTTGCCATTCTCGGCTTTCCCTGCAATCAGTTCTTAGGGCAGGAGCCTGGAACAGCGCCGGAGATCAAGGAGTTTTGCCGTGCCAACTACGGCGTGACGTTCGACATGTTCGACAAAGTCGAGGTGAATGGCGAGGGCGCCTGCGAACTTTATAAGCAGCTGACATCGCTAGACGCCAAGCCCAAGGGGGCTGGCGAGATCGGCTGGAACTTCGAAAAGTTCGTCGTTGATCGCAGAGGATTTGTGGTCGGTCGGTTCGGGTCCGGCGCCAAACCCGACGCTCCGGAAATTATCAAGCTCATCGAGCAAGAGTTGGCAAGAAATCCAGCGTCGAATCCCAAACCGTAGCGTCTTCAAGGCAGTGCGCCGCCCGCTTCATGAGTGAACTTATCGTGAGTCCACTTGTTTCAGAACGCATGGAATGCATGGAAGTGGGCGGCGGCAATCGGGCCGTCGATCGAAAGTTCGAGTCCCCGAGCTCGAACCTTTTGAGTTCACAGCCGGCGGTACGATCAGGCGTTAGGCGCTGGGCGTACGCTAATTCTTAATCTGCGGCGAATCATATATGCAGTCTGGTTGCAGGATGGGATGCCGGCTGTTCTGCAACCGGTTGAGGAAGACGGCTCGAGGACGGCGTCTAGTTGTGGCCTTCAGATTGCGGGAGGAGATTTATTAGGGGTCAGGAATATCGAGAATGGCCAAGCAACGTGGCGCCCCCCGAACAATTAAAACGATGAGCAACGCCGCGCAGACTCTCGCATCGCCAACGCGCACATGGGCCGCGCCGCGCAGGCCTTGGTCCCTGCGAATGACCTGGGAGGACTTGCTATTCGCTCATTGGCCCATCGCGCCCGAATTGTTGCGCGGCCAGTTGCCCGCGGGGCTCGAGCTAGACGTATTGAACGGCCAAGCCTGGCTAGGTGTTGTTCCGTTTCGCATGTCGGGCGTCCGGCCCCGCTGGATGCCGCCAGTTCCGGGCTTGTCGACGTTTCCCGAGCTCAACCTCCGCACCTACGTGACGGCGGGGAGCAAGCAAGGCGTCTGGTTTTTTACGCTCGATGCCTCGTGCCGCGTGGCAGTTCGCATCGCCCGACGTGCTTTTCACTTGCCTTACTGCGATGCACGCATCCAGGTGACCCGCGCGGCCGATGGCTGGATCGAGTATCAAAGTCGCCGCACCGACCGACTGTATCAACCAGCGGAATTTTCGGTGCGTTACCGATCTCTCGGCCCAAGCGACGCGATTGCCAAGGATCCTCTGGCAAGCTGGCTGACGGCGCGTTACTGCCTGTACGCCGCTGATGCACGCGGTGGACTGTGGCGAGGGGAGATAAATCACGCTCCCTGGCCGCTTGAGTCGGCGGAAGCTGCCTTCGAAACCAACACTCTGGCGACTGCCGCGGGCATCGAATTGCCGGCCGCCGAACCCGTATTGCATTTCAGTCGTCGGCTTGACGTCGTGGCTTGGACGCTCGACCGAGTCCAATAATTGCGACTCTGCATGTAAATCGCAGGAATCGCTTAAGGATGGCGGCGATTGCACGCTGCACGACGTCGAATCTTTCAGAATTGAATCTGTCGAAGGTATTTTCCAGCACTTTCTGATAGCCGACCGAAGATTGCAGCAGTCGGAAGCTGCGTTAGAATTGGGGCTCGTTTTTCGTGAAGTCGTCTGCGAGAGCCAGCCAACTGGTGCGTGGATGAGCCCCCGGCGGGAACTGGTGTCTGGAGTTTTTGCCTACAGAGACGCTATTCATGATGATTCGCCGTCTAGTATCCCTGATCGCAATGGCTTTGTTCGTTTCGGTCGCGTCAAGCGCCCAAGCCCAATGGGCCACGCAATGGCACGCTCCGGTCGTGGTAGCGCCACAGCCCGTCTTCGTCACCCCGCGCCCGGTAGTTTATGTCCACCGGTCTCCGATGGTCGTTTATCATCCAAGACGCGTATACACCCGTCATCGACCAATTCTCGGAGGAACCGTGGTGCACACGCGTCCGGGGCACCAACGCGTTGTCTGGTGACGGGCATGCCGTATCAACATCACTTACTGAGGGGGCATACGACTTATAGTGGACAGGCTGACGATCTTCGGGCTGCTTGCCCTCACCGCTGGAATGCTGTGCTATGCGTTGGAGGATCGCAGTACATGGTTCACACTCGCCTTCGCCATCGCTTGTATTTGCGGCTCATTTTACGGATTTATGCAAGGTGCTTGGCCTTTTGGGATCGTCGAGGCCATCTGGGCGCTGATCGCACTCATGCGTTTCTTTAAAATTCGCAACTCACGCATGAACTCTTCTTCGAACTGACCTAGCCCCGTCAAAACAGCCCGCTCCGGTAACGAGAATCCAAGCTTGGGGCGCCGTTTGTAGGAGAGCATTTGGTTGGCACGCTGAACGAAGTTCTAGCCGGAAGAGGTCATCGCGGAACGACTTGAGGCCGAGGTCGAACTCGCTCGCGGAAAGACCGACGCTCGGCGCGCGAATTTCTGCAAGCAAGTGACCGAGCCAACGCAAAGCCGGCTCTTCGTGCAGCGGAGCATGGGCGTCAGGAATCTAGAACCGACCTCTGTCTACGACCAACAACGGTTTGCTGACTTGGTCAGCTGTTGCCAAGTCGCTCCGACTAGCAAATCGTGGCCGACCTGTTTCGTGCGTTTCGCAATGATTCAACCTGCCGGCCGCTGGTCCATGATGAAGCGGCGCTGGCGGCGCCGATGCCTCCTCTCACGGAATCCTTCCGCCAAACCTATGCTCGGGTCGTGGCAACTTCGTAACTTTAGGAATGTCATAACATCAACGGGCCCATTCGGTGCAGTTTGCGGCTTAATGCGTCGTTCTTTCGGTTGCCGCCTCTATCGGCTAATCTGCTGCTGAGACCACATGGCGACTTATCCGCCACTTGAAAGGAATTGAATCATGTCCCCCTTACCCAACGATACGGCTGGCGAATTTGAATTCAACGATTCCCAGAACCAACTGATCGGAAGTCTCGCCAGAAAGATGGCATTGGTTGGTTTTGTGATGAGTTTTTTTGGATTGCTGCAACTGATCAACGGTGTCGCTTCACTGTTTTTGGCCCGTGATCCACAGCGTGTGATTGCCGCGGCGCAGAAGGCTGGCGTTTCAGAGGAACAGCTTGGCGCGTTGAAGGAAGCCGTTTCCGGCGGCTTCTGGTCCTCTCCGGTCACCGTTTCAGCCATTTCACTGGCGCTGGCCGGACTGCTTTTATTTTTGGTCGGCCTGTGGACTCGACAGGCCGGCGTCGGATTCGCAGGAATTGTGATGACCAAGGGGAAGGATATCTCACGGCTGATGGAGGCGCTCGGAGCGTTACATCAGAAGTATGGATTGATCTATTCCGTCCTCTGGGCGGCGGCGATTGTCAGCTTGGCGTCACTCGTGCTCGGCCTTTGGCATTCATGGCGCGGCGCTTGACCGATCGACCGACAACCGTTGGGCTGCGTCTCAATGGGTCGAGAAATTGCAAGACGTTGACGCGGCGGCACAAAGGGCGTTGAAATTGCGTTCGGCCAGAGCGCGTTCGAGGATGTACGCTGAGTTTGTTGGCGGCAGCCATTGAATCTTGAAGCGCCGTTGAGCTTGCGATTGGGTTCGGGTATCGAGTGCCTGGAACACCTCACCAGATTGCCCGTTTTCCGCTCGATAGGCTGCCACGCCAAGGATGGCGAGCCCCAAGGCGCGTAACATCGCTGCGTCCGTCACGATTACCATGCCGCGAAGGCGCCATCGGATCAGGCCCATTGGGTGCTTGAAACGCGACATCGTCGCCTCACCGCCAGCCCGCCAGCAGAATCGGTCCCGGAACTCTTCGCTTGCGTCCCAAAGCCGTCGCGCCCGTTGCTTCACGCGGTCGCGATCGTATTGCCAGCGACTTTCATTGCGTCCGACCGCAGCGGCGCAACAATCGTCTCGGCCCGGGCACGCCTGACACACGGCCGAATCGAACGACACACCGAAGCGCACTTCCGCGACGCTCGTTCCCACCGGTGAGTGACCGGTCGGACAGCACGACGCGTCCCTGGACGTCCAACTCGAAGTCCTCAAAGGTCAACTTGCCTTGACGTTTCCCTTGGGAGGTCATCGCTGGCGAAACATTCCGACGTGAAGTCTGCGGCCCTCTCAATACGCAGTTTTCGGCTTGCAAAGCGCCTCTCGCGCGAATGGCGTTGAACTGGCGCCTTTGGTCGTTCACCTTAGGTACGCCCGCTCAGGACGCGGACTCATCGACGTTTGAGGCTTTCACTTGGGCGCGGAGCACCGATCGACTATACTCCACCACGCCCCTAGGCGACCGCCATTCAAGCTTGGGTGCGGACTTCTCAATGGATCACTCAAAATCCTTACGCGGCGCCTCGGTGCGACGACGCGGTTTCACGCTCGTGGAACTGCTTGTTGTGATCGCGATTATTGGAGTGTTGGTCGGGCTCCTGCTGCCGGCTGTCCAAGCGGCCCGCGAGTCGGCGCGGCGTTCGCATTGCGTCAACAATCTACGCCAAATCGGCGTGGCGCTGACCAACTTTCATGACGCCCACGGCGCGTTGCCCGCCGGTTCGCCAGATTGCTGCAGCGTGCCGGGCAGTCTCTGGACGACGTCGACCTTTCCTTTCATCGAGCAGCAAGCCGCCTACAATCGGTTGAACCTCTCCAAGCCCTTCAATGACGCGAGTTCTAATCGCGAAGCCGTGAAGCAGGTCGTTCCAACGTTCATCTGCCCCAGCAGCGTGCGAGCAAGTGAGCCCATATTTACCGACCGATTCAACCATAATCCGGTCGTCGCGGCTGGAACGTGGTATACCGCTTCCATGGGCCCTACCATGCCCGATCAATGTCCATTCTGTCCGGCCGGACAGATCGCCAGTGATGACAACTATTGCTGTCAAGGCAACAACTTCGGCACCACTGCGGGCAATGGTTATCCGATAGGCAGTTCCGTGGGAATGTTTGGTAGGCATCACTTGCCCAAGGTGTCGTTCGAAAAGGTGACTGACGGCCTGTCGAACACCGTCATGTGCGGCGAGACGCTACCAGAGGAATGCGTATTCTTTTCGCTGTACGCCACGAACTTTACCCTCACCTCGACCTCGATTCCGCTGAACACTCGCATTAGCGACAAGGGCCGCGGCGAGCGGTGGTGGGAAACTAGCGGGTTTAAAAGCGAGCATCTCGGCGGCGCCCATTTGGTAATGGGTGATACCAGCGTCCACTATGTCAATGAGACGATCGATTACCGCGCCTACAACCAACTCGGAACGCGAGCGGGCGGCGAAACAGCGTCGCTGCTCGGTAACTAGCATGCCAAACGCCTTGTTACTTCGGCGCCTCGGCGACTCAGGGCGCGTTAGATCTGCTGTCTCTTACAGTTACAGGATTTGCATGGGGGCCTGGCTCATGCTCGCCTGTGGGTGCGGCGAAGATCGCGGTCTAATCCCCGTGTACGGGACGGTCACGCTTGAAGGCAAGCAGATGCCGGGCGCCGGCGACCTGACGTTTGTGCCGGTCGAGGTCGCCGCTGGTTTTCCGACGCGCCCCGCCAAAGCGGAGTTCGCTGTCGATGGCGAGTATAGCGCTCAGTCGTATCAGCCGGGCGATGGCTTGTATCCGGGGACTTACCGAGTGCTGGTCTCGTGTTGGGAGGTTCCTCCCACTCCGGACGGGCCGCCGGCCAAGAGTTTTATCGCGCGACGTTACCAGAATCGCGAGGACAGCAAGCTTGAAGTGAAGGTCGACGCCGCCATGGATCGCATCGAGTTCCCGATCGATCTCACACCGTAGCGGTATTGCAGGGTGAAAGTCAACGCCTCGGTTAGCCGTTCCCAACGCGGTCGCGGGCGAACGGGGCGGGTCGCTCTGCGAAGAGAGCGGGTTCAGGGCCAGCGTTGACCGCGTTGGGCCGCCATAACTCCGGACAACCGGATCAAGACCAACTGAGGAGTGCTTTGGCATGCCCGATCAAACACGATCGCATCCGACTGTGCGTCTGACGGTTTTCCTGGGAAGCGTCCTCCTAACCAGCTGTTTGGGAAACGATGCCATGGCGGCGTTCACGCCGGCGACTTACGAGGCGCGACGCACGACTGCCGCGCCGACGATCGACGGAGACCTCAGCGACTCCGCTTGGTCTTCCGCCCAGGCGATCGGGCCGTTTTTCGCCTATCGATCGGGAGGGGCACCGGCCGCGGCCGAGACCTCGATGCGGATCTTGTGGGACGATCTGTTCCTCTATGTCTCGATGCAGGCGAGTGACGCAGACATCCGCTCCTCGTGCAGTTTGGCGGGAGCTTGCGGACATGACGCCGCGCTATTTCTGGGCGACGTGGTCGAACTGTTCGTCCGCGAATCGACGTCGCAGGTTCGCTATCACGAGTTTGAATGGAGTCCGCTTGGCTCGGATTTCGACGCTCGCTTCGAGTCGAGATTCGGCGCGCCAGGCGCCGCCTGGGAATCGGGGCTTCTCTCGGCCGTCCTCGTCAGCGGCACCGTTGATGCAGCGTCGGATACCGATCTCGGCTGGGCGGCTGAGGCGAGAATCCCGCTGGCGTCGTTCCAATCCGCCGTTAAGGTCGGGACCACATGGACGTTCACCGGCGCCCGCTACGACTACCATAACCGAAACGTACCTGGCGGGCCGGCGCTGATGATGTCGACGCGCGGCGATCCCTCTGCACCAGCTGGCGGAGTGACTAATGGTTTCCATACCTATGAGATCTACGACAAGCTGCGATTTGTGGGCGAGCCTGTGCCTGAACCACCGGCGCTCGAGATCGCAGCCGGGGCTTTGGCGGCCATCATGATGATGCGTCGTCGGCAGCATGTCTGAACGCCCGGCTGCTCCATCGCTGTTACATCCTCGAAACCAAGGTTGGGAACTATTGGCTAGGGAAGCTGGCCTGTGCAGCGTCCGGTGACGCGGAAGCCATTCGCTTATTCATGACGCTCGCTGAGGTGGCCGAAAAGAGCAGCGTGCCAATCGAGGAGATCCTTGAGCGGCTCAAGCTGCCGCCAAACACGGCGCCGTCGGAGCAGGTTGGATGCTTTTTGAGAACGCATAGTCTGGACATGTCGGCATTGCGGCAAGCCGTCGGGCAAGACGATTCTGCGGAATACTTCGTTAGAGAAAGCTGCCGCAGCGGTACGGTTCGTCCATAATTGTGCGAGTTCGCAAGGTAGCCGCGGCTCAGCCTGCCTGAACGGGCCGTGAACTCCGTAAGTAGTGGCTGCATTGATTGACGATCCAATCGCGGTCTGCCATATGCGGTTGATTCAACGGTAATTCAATTCAAAAAGTTGCTCGCGCTGGGACGAAGGTTCCGGGAAGCTTGCCATGCCCGCACTACCAACTATGGAGGAGTACCGTCAGGCAATGCGAACGCAGGTTTATTCGCGCTGCCCTGACCGCCCGCGGGATGGTCCGCCCTACTTACTGCCCGGTAAGCAGGGCGGCGTCGAATTGCATCTGGAGCGGCTTGTGGACGTGGTTCATGCCAACGCCGTGCGGCAGGTCTATGCGTACACTGTCGGATTTTAACTCACGATTTGTACTGACCTTCCGAACCGGCTCTACGTCAAGGGAGGTTCTCGTCTTGGTCTTGGGATTGGCTAAGCTCTAGTCGCCTCGATGGTGCTCGAACTGCGGGCTCGGCGGCGTCGTGTGGCACACGGTGCATTTGTTGATCACGCCGGCGTGCCCCTGATGTTCGATGGCTTGAATGTTGTCCTGGAACGTCAGGGCCGGCCCAATGGCGTGCGGGCTGCCGTGGCAGGCCGCACAATGTACGTTGCCGTGACCGTGCGATTCTTTAAATAGCTTGCCCGGCTCCTCAAAGTCGAATTCCGGCTGGCGAGCTTGGTGACAGCCCGCACAAGTCGGTTCGTCGACCCACGGCGTTCGCGTCGGATTGCCGACGGCCGCCATGTCTCCATGGCATTGGATGCAATAAATCCCTTTGGCAAAGTGGACGTCACGTTGACAATTCGTCTGGAACCCAGGGTGGCATGCATAGCAAGCGTTCGTCACCCCCATCGCCGCGAGCGGCTGCATGCGGTTGGCATGCGAACTGTGCATCGCGTGCGACATCGTGGAAATGCCAACGACGCCTGGCGTTCCCAACGCGGGGTCGGCGTGGCACGACGCGCACAACACCGGGCCGTTGCCGAGGAGGCTTGTGTTGTGCTTCAGATCATGCTTGCGCAGGATGTCGGCATCGACCATCGGCCCAGGCATGCCCGGGGCATGGCAGACGTTGCAGCTGATTTCCCACGAAACGGGAACCACAGGGCGAGTCGTCGCCACGACGTTTCCTTGCGAAACGACCTCTACTTTGGCAAGGTTGTAGGGACTCAAAAAGCCTCGATCGTCGATGGGCGTCACGGGAATTCCCGTTGCGGCCCAGTCGTTGGCGCCGGTCGGCGCCATGGAGCCCGACAACCCGTGGCCCGTCAGGCCGACGTCCGGCGGCAATATCACACCGAAAAGTTGCGGCGCAAACTGCCAGAAGTTCGTCTTCTGGACCGACGACGTATTGTTTGGAATCGAGTAGTTGACGGTCACCCCGCTCGTGACGATCCGCGGCTCGCGACCCCGCCGAATGACCTGCGCGTGAAGCGAGTTGAAGGGTGGCAGGATACACAGCTGCGAAAAATCCTGGTTCATGCAATGCATGCCAAGATCGTTAAACCCCAACACGACGTATGCGTCATTCGTCGGCTGTTGCTTCTGCTGCGTGGGACGCTTCACAGGACGCGACGGCGGTTGGATTTGGGCCGCTCGTGGCTCAGACTGTTGCAGTTGGGCAGCACGCGGCGCCGTCGAAATGGCGTCGCTGCCGCGAGGCGTCGCGGAATAGCCGCCCGGGAGGAAAAACTGTAGGCTCGCCGCGCACGCCGCAAAGGCCCCTACCTTGAGGGCCAATCTTCGATCCGCGGACTGAGAAGATTCTTGCCGTTGTCGAACTCGTCCCATGTGATTACTCGCACGACGGGTCAAGTCGCCTCAACGATCAATGGAAGCAAGTCCACGCTCCTCACTCACGACGCGGCGATTTGACGATGATTAGTTGCCGAAAAGTGTGACCGTTGCCGACTTCGTTGTGATCGAGCCAACGAAGGCTGCGCCGACATGGTAACGCCCAGCGACTTGGATCATACGCAAGCGCCGCGTCAGCTTATAAAGAGGAGTCAAATAGGTGCCTCAAGTACGCCATCGAATTGCATTTTCTTTGCACTTTTTTGTGCGTGTAAACGAATTCGCGTGCCGCTGCGCGTGGCGTTGCGTGGCCGCCCAGAAAGTGTGCCACTATGGCGCGCTTGTGGCGGTGGTTGAAAACGTATTCCGCACATCTCGACGCCCATTGATGACGCAGTGGATGATTTGGCAGGCGGAGATCTACTCGCGACATGCATCGCGGGTTGAATGGACTCGGGGTCTAAACCGTCCGCGGCCCCAGTGCGCGGCGGATCAGTATTTGCCGGCGATCGACCCCATGACGCGTGTCGATATGGCGGATGCTCGTTCCCGTTTCGGCTCTATCCATAGTGACACTGCGCCGATGCGGACACCGAAACCACAGGATCGATCGACCGCTTCCGCCGCGCCGCAGTGATAGGCTTGCCGTCGCCGCTCTTCACACCGAGTTTTTTCGCCGCCATCTGTTCGCGGAGGGGGAGTTAACATGAAAGCACGAAACTTGCGCCAACAGCGACTCGCGACGACGAAGCTTCGCTTGGCATGCGTTCTCGCGGCGGGCGCGGCGATGTCTATGTGCTGCAATTGCGCTGAAGCGGCGATCCACTACTACGTGGGTTATATTGAAGTCGCACTGGGTTCTGAGCAACCGATCAACGTCAATTTCGAGGGGGATGGTTACGATGACATTGTCCTGCAAAACGATGTCGCCAACGGGAACGTGTTTCAATCGCTCTACATCCCCTACTCGCCAGGCAAAGTAGCTGGATTCAGCGCCGGCGACGACTACATCTCAGATTTACCCCGCGGCGCCGCCGTCAACGCGACGACAATCGGCTCACTGTGGCAGGGAACACTGGCGCACGGGGCGCTCGCGCCCGCGTCACAATTCAACGATGTCACTGACGCGTTCATCGGATTTGCGTTTCCGATCGGTCCGACCAATCTCTACTATGGATGGCTCCGCCTCGACGTCGACAATGCCGCCGGCACGATGCTGCTGAAAGATTGGGCGTACGAGGATCAGCTTGGCGTTGGCATCGCGACCGGAGATGTAGGAATCGGCCCCATTGCCGGCGACTTCGACGGCAATCTGCGCGTTGACGGGGCGGACTTTCTCAGGTGGCAGCGCGGACTAGGGACGACCTATTCGACCTTCGACCTGTTCGACTGGAAACGGAACTACGGCGGGGGCCTGGGGTTGATGCCAACAGTTAGCGCCGTCCCCGAGCCCGCAGCGTTCGGACTCGCCGCCGCCGGCGCAATCGCAATGATGTACAAGGACCGCAACGCAGCTAAGCCCGCGCGACAAGAATAACTCGCCAATCACAAATGAACCGAATTGCAGCCCTTCAATGAGCCTGCATTCGACCGCTAGGCGGCCCCCACCGGCTGCCAGATGCGGGGCTGGCTTGCGAGGCATCACATTCGGTGATTTGGGCGCCGATTTGCCCCTGCGAAATTGCGCCGTGATGCAGTACCAGACCCGCCTGTCGCCCACACTGCGAAATTGCCGACCAGCGGCGAGGGTAACGAGGCGCCAGCGTCGTGCTCCGTTGCAGGGAAAATCGGCGAATAAGTTATTGACGTATCGGAAACTGTCGATATATTTGAGTGTAGCAGGGAGAACGAAAGCATATGGCCGTGAAGTTGCGACTAACCGAATTAGAGGCGTTGGCCCAAGCGGCGGAATGCCTCCGCACACTGGCTCACCCGCACCGCTTACGGATGGTACAGATGTTGCTTCAGGGAAGGTATGCCGTCGGCGAGTTGGCTGCGGCGTGCAAGTTGCCGACTCCCATGGCTTCTGAGCATTTGCGGCTAATGCAACGCTGCGGCTTTCTTACCAGTGAAAAGGAGGGACGGAAGGTGTACTACCGGGTTGCGGAGCCTCATTTGAAGAGCATTCTCAAGTGCATTGAGGATCGCTTTGGGGTCACCCCCGCAAGCAGGTAGTTCTTTCTTTTCCCCTAATATATCGTAATATTCCGATGTTTCTAATAATCGTGAGCGCGATCGTGCCAAGGAGCAAGCCATGAGCGTCTCGACCATTACCCCCCGGCAGCTGCATGACATCGTGCAAACCGGCGCGGACGTTGAGTTGATCGATGTCCGCACCCCTGTCGAGTTTCAAGAGGTGCATGTGAGCTTTGCCCGCAACGTGCCGCTGGAACAGTTAGGGTCAGCGACGTCTGCGGCGGGTCGGAGCGGCGCTGCCCAGCCGTTGTACGTCATCTGCCGGTCGGGCGGTCGCGGCAAGCAGGCCTGCGAGAAGCTACTCGCAGCAGGCTACGCGAACGTGGTCAACGTCGAGGGGGGAACGCAAGCTTGGGACCAGGCTGCGCTGCCGGTGGTGCGGGGCAAGAAGGCGATCTCGCTTGAGCGACAGGTACGCATCGCCGCTGGGCTGTTGGTCGTTACGGGAGCCGCCCTCGGCTATTTCGTGAGTCCCGCCTGGATCGGACTGGCTGCGTTCGTGGGCGCCGGGCTGACGTTTGCAGGCATCACCGATACCTGCGGCATGGGGATGGTGCTAGCGCGCATGCCGTGGAATCAGGTCGCCGACGCATCGGGCCCGCGGCCCGAAACCTCGGCAGCGTCCGCGAACCACGCGAAGCAAGTTTCATCGAGTTGCCAAGTCTAGCACGTCTGTCCCATTCGCCTCCCCCCGCTCACCGACAAAATGGCCATGAAGACAAATAACCGCTTCGAACTGGCAGGTCGCGCTCACGTCGGGTCGCCGGCGCGATTTCCGTTTAACCCTGCGGTCGCCCTGGCGGGCGCCGCAGCGGGCGCATTGCTGGGCGGGGTCGTCACATTCTTCGTCACCGCGATGCTTGGCGTGGAGTGGGCGTCGCGACTGGCGATGAATCCCCATGTTGCGTTCAGCTGCGGAATTCTGGGCGCTTGGCTCGCCGCCTCGTTTGTGCTGGACGATGGGGACAAGGCAGTCGCGACCACGCCGTTGTCAATTGTCGCGGGCGCCCTCGTCGCGCGGCCACTCAATCCCGTCGCGGCGCCGCGGGTCGCAGCCTAACGCTTCACGAAACACAAGAGAACGTCCGCGTTCAAACAAAGGAACACAACGATGTGCGAACAGAAGCATCAACGCGAGTCAATCGTGACGGGCCAATCGCTGGCGGAGCGACCAGCGAATGAGCCTGCCATCACGACTGCTGCCGCCGCCCCGCGGCTCAACGAACTGGCGCCCGACTTTCGAGCACTTACGACGCACGGCCCAAATCAACTAACCGACTACCGCGGCCGGTGGCTCGTCCTGTTCTCGCATCCCTCGGATTTTACTCCGGTTTGCACGACCGAATTCATCGCGTTCGCCAAGGCTCATCCCAGCTTTCAGGCCATCGAATGCGATTTGCTCGGCCTCTCAATCGACAGCGTGTTTTCGCACATTGCCTGGGCACGGAACATCAAGGAGAAGTTTGGCGTCGAGATTCCCTTCCCGATCATTGAAGATCTCTCGATGCGCGTCGCGCATGCCTACGGTATGGTGCAACCGGGAGCCAGCGACACGTCCGCCGTTCGCGCCGTGTTCGTGATCGACCCGGAAAGCATGCTGCGGGCGATGCTTTACTACCCCATGTCCAACGGCCGTTCCGTCGCTGAGATTCTGCGGCTCGTGCAGGCGCTGCAAACGAGCGATCGGCAAAAGGTCGCCACGCCCGAGGGGTGGACCCCCGGCGCCGAAGTGATTGTTCCGCCCCCGAAGACCACTGCGGAAGCTGACCGGCGCGTGACGGCTGGCGATCCTGCTTGCGTGGATTGGTACTTCTGCAAGCGCGAGGCGGAAGAAGACCTATCAACCGCAAGTTGAGACTCGCTCGTCTACGGACGCCTGCGGCATGGGAATTTTTTTTGGCCAAAGGGGCCATGGAATCAAGTTGCGGCCGTCACCGATTTGTCGAGCACCCGCTCCCGGGAGTAACCCATGAAGATTGCAATTGTCGGCGGCGTGGCGGGCGGGGCTTCCGCGGCGGCGCGGGCTCGCCGGCTTTCGGAAGCGGCTGAGATCATCGTGTTCGAGCGCGGACACGATCCCTCGTTCGCTAACTGCGGGCTGCCCTATTACATCGGCGGCGAAATTGCCGACCGCCAAAAACTGCTGGTGGCGCCCATACAGATGCTGATCGACCGGCATCGGCTCGACGTTCGCACGCGACAGTCGGTCGAAGCGATCGATCGCCAGCGAAAGCGGCTCACAATCAAGAACCTTGTCGACGGCACAACTTACGAGGAGTCGTACGATAAGCTGATTCTCTCGCCAGGGGCCTCGCCATTGCGGCCGCCGATCCCGGGCATCGACTTGCCGGGCATCTATACGTTGCGCGACATGCGCGACGCCGACCGCCTGCATGAAGTCGCATTAAAGGCGGCGCAGGTCGTGGTGGTCGGCGGCGGATTCATCGGCCTTGAAATGGCCGAGAACCTTGTTCGTCGCGGCCTGCGGACGGCCGTGGTCGAACTCAACGATCAGGTCCTGCCGCCGTGGGACCGCGAAATGACGACGCCGATTGCTGAGCACCTCCGGTCGCAGGGCGTGGAGTTGCTATTGGGTGATTCGGCCGCAGAGTTCGTGAAACGCGGCGCGGGGCTGACGGTGAAGCTTAAGGGCGGACGGGAACTGCCCGCCGACTTTGTGGTCTTGAGCGTCGGCGTGCGGCCGGAGAATGCCCTGGCCGTGACAGCGGGGCTGGAAATCGGCCCGCGCGGCGGGATTCGCGTCAACGAGCACATGCAGACGAGCGATCCCGACATTTATGCGGTCGGCGACGCGGTGGAAGTGCGCGACTTTATCACTGGCGACGCCATTCAAATCCCGCTTGCGGGACCCGCCAATCGGCAGGGTCGCATCGCTGCGGATCATCTCTTCGGCCGCCCGAGTTCCTTCCGTGGCATTCAGGGGACTGCGGTCGTCGGCGTGTTCGGCATGACGGCCGCCATGACGGGGATGAGCGAGAAGGCGCTCCAGCGGACGGCTCGCAACTACCAGAAGGTTTATCTGCATCCGACGCACCACGCCGGCTACTATCCCGGCGCGGAGCGGATGTCGCTCAAGCTGCTGTTCGATCCGGAGAATGGCAAGCTCTTGGGCGCGCAAGCCGTGGGGGTGAGCGGCGTCGACAAACGGATCGACGTGCTGGCGATTGCTATTCAGGCCGGGATGACGGTGTTCGATTTGGAGGAAGCGGAGCTGGCCTACGCTCCCCAGTTCGGTTCGGCGAAGGACCCGATCAATATGGCGGGTTTCATCGCGGCCGCCGTCGTCCGCGGGGATGGGAAGGTCGCGCACCTAGCCGATCTCGCCGGAGCGTCCGTTTTGGACGTCCGCACGCGAACAGAATTTGAGGGCGGCCATATTCCGGGCGCCGTGAATCTGCCGCTCGATGAATTGCGCGAGCGGCTCGGCGAAGTCAATCGAGGCCAACGGACCATTGCCTACTGTCAATCGGGCCAGCGTGGCTATCTGGCCACGCGGATTCTCGCGCAAGCCAGCTACGACGTCGCCAACCTCAGCGGCGGCTATCTGACCTATTGCCAATCGATGCGAAGCGCTGGCGGTACTGCCGAAAGTATGCAGCGAACCACATTTCCAAACCTGGAAGCAGCAATCCATTAGACCTCGGCGTCCATGCTTCATGGGACGCGTCACAAGGAGTCATTCCATGCTTCTCAAATACTTCTACGACAAGTCACTGGCCCATGCCTCCTACCTTGTCGGGTGCCAGAAGAGCGGCGAGGCCATCGTCATCGACCCGGGCCGTGACGTAATTCCCTACCTCGAAGCAGCCAAAGCGGAGGGCCTGCGCATCGTTGGCGCGACCGAAACGCACATTCACGCGGATTTTGTGTCGGGGTCGCGGGAGTTGGCCGATCGCGTTGGCGCCAAGCTCTATCTCTCCGACGAAGGACCCGCCGACTGGAAGTACGCGTTCGCTAATCAATACGGCGCGCTGCTCCTCCACGATGGCGATGAGTTCTACGTCGGCAAGGTGAAACTCGAAGTACTCCACACGCCGGGGCACACGCCGGAGAGCATCTCGTTCGTACTGACGGACGTTGGCGGCGGCGCCAATGTGCCGATGGGAATTTTCACCGGGGATTTCGTGTTCGTGGGTTCGATTGGGCGACCCGATCTGCTGGAAACCGCGGCCGGCGTCGTCGGCAGCGCCGAAGTCGGGGCGCGGCAACTTTACCACTCCATGCTCCGCTTTCGCGAACTGCCGGATCATTTGCAGGTGTGGCCTGCGCACGGTGCGGGGAGCGCCTGCGGCAAGGGCCTCGGCGCCATTCCGTCGAGCACGGTGGGTTATGAAAAGCTCTTCAACCCGGCCTTGCAGTTCGACGACGAGCAAGAGTTCGTCGATTACATCCTGACCGACCAGCCGGAGACGCCCTTCTACTTTGCGGTGATGAAGCGAGTGAACAAGGTCGGCCCTGAATTGACGAAGGACTTGGCGCCTGTGCGGGCCATCGATCCGACGGAACTGGCGACGACGGCCGGAAAGCATCTCGTGATCGACACGACTGCTGCTGGCGAGTTTGCCAAATCGCACGTGCCGGGGACGGTCAACGTTCCAGCGTCCAACCTCGTGCAGTGGGCCGGTTTCTTTGTCGACTACGCCAAGCCAATCTACCTGATCGCCGACGAGGCATCGCTTCCGGCTCAGTTACGGAGTCTCCGCTCCATTGGAATCGACAACGTGGGCGGATTCTTGGATGCCGGATCCGTTAAGACCGCTGGCCTGAGGACCGAATCGTATCGGTCAGCAACGCCAGCGGAGCTGCGCCGCAGCATCGACGATGGCGAAGTGACGCTCGTCGACGTGCGTGCGGCGACGGAGTTTGACGCCGGGCACATTGCCGGCGCTGAACATCGCTTCCTCGGCACGCTCTTGCGGAATCTCAGTAGTCTTGGCCGGGACAAACCCGTGGCGACCCAATGTCTGGCGGGAGGCCGTTCGGCGATCGCAGCAAGCATCCTGCAACGCGGCGGGTTCGAGGTGGTCAACATGCAAGGCGGCTACCGGGCCTGGGTTGACGCTGGCCTCCCGGTGGTCCGTGAGGACGTTACGGCCGTCGCTTAATTCAATCTCTTCCCACGCCCTTTATTGAAAGGCAGTCATTCTTGTGGCAACTCCTCTGCTAGTCATCGGTTTCGTCGTGTTTTGGATCGTCCTTAACCGTTGGGTGCTGCCGCTCTTCGGCGTCGAGACCTGCATGAGCGGCGCATGCACGCGAGTAGCGCATCCAGTCCGAATCGACTTACACAGCGCGACCGATCAAGTGACACGTAACCCCACTGTCGTCGAAGCGACGAAGATAGCGCCAAGCAATCGATAACAGACATGTCCAACGGCGGGCGTGGCGTCCTTGCCCTGCCCGCGTCGCGATTCGCAAAGGCGGTATGCATCCCATGACTCCCCAAGAAAAACGGTCAGTGGCAGAAATGTCGGCCGCTTCAAGTTTGGCTGACGACACGGTTCAGGAAGAAATGGGGCAGCGGACCGATCCCAGGTGTTATCTCTCCGCATGAGCGAAAGCTGACCCTGAGTCGAGCTTGGATGGGGTTTGAAGTAACGAAAGTCGATTCTAGAGAATCGAATGGTTCAACATGCTATGGGTGACTGTCATCTTTGGAGCCCTGGTCGGCTTCTCGCTGGGTCTCACCGGAGGCGGCGGAGCGATCTTTGCGGTGCCGCTGCTCGTCTACGGGCTGTCGATCGACGCGCGGCAGGCGGTAGGGATTTCGCTGGCCGCCGTCGGCATGACCTCCGCAATCGGGTTCTTGGGACGCTGGAAGGCAGGCCAGGTCGAGATTACGACGGGGATGATGTTTGCAGTAGCCGGGATGCTTGGAGCGCCCATCGGCTCGTGGCTGTCGGCTCAGATCCCCGAGCGGCTTTTGCTGACATTGTTCGCCCTGCTGATGCTCGTGGTGGCCGTTCGCATGTGGCGTAAGGCGGACCCGTCAACCGTCCAAATCGCTTGCGCGACCGACGAGGCCGAGGGGCCGACCTGCCGTCGCGACGCGGCCGGAAACCTTCGTCTCACCTCTCCCTGCGCCTTGCTGTTGGCCGGCGTCGGCGTGCTGACGGGCGTTTTGTCGGGATTGTTTGGGGTCGGCGGCGGATTCGTGATTGTCCCGGCATTGGTCCTCTTTAGCGGCATGGCCATTCACCGCGCCGTCGGCACTTCGCTCATGGTTATCACGCTGATCAGCGCTTCGGGCGTCGCTTCGCATTTGTTGGCGGGGCGGACCATTCCTGTGGAGACGACATCGCTGTTTGTCGTCGGCGGGGTCGTGGGAATGTTCGCCGGGATCTGGGCCAGTCGTTATCTGTCGGGCCCTGCACTTCAGAGAGTTTTCGCCGTGGCGATCGTCGCCGTGGCAATCTTTGTGATCCTCCGCACCACTTTTCATCTTTAGAAAGCCCGCACTTGGACACTCCCATCCGCCACCATCAGATTCTCATCGTCGGCGGAGGCGCCGCTGGCCTGACGGTCGCTTCGCAATTGACCAAGGGCTGGTCGAACAAGCTTGATGTCGCCGTCATTGAGCCATCGGACAAGCACTACTACCAGCCGCTGTGGACGCTCGTCGGCGGCGGAGTCGTCAACAAAGAGAAGACGCTCCGCTCCGAGGCGTCGGTGATGCCCCGGAAGGTCACTTGGATTCGAGAGGCCGCGGCTGAGTTTCACCCGACCGAGAATTTGGTTGTGACTTCCGCTGGGACGAAGATCACCTACGACTGGCTCGTCGTGGCCGCAGGCATCCAACTTAACTGGGACAAGATTCCGGGGCTCAAGGAGTCCATCGGCAAGGACGTGGTGTGTAGCAATTACTCCTATCAAACCGTCGATTCTACCTGGCGGAACATTCGCAATTTCCGTGGCGGCACCGCGCTGTTCACGCATCCGAGCGGCGCCGTCAAATGCGGTGGAGCGCCGCAGAAGATTATGTACCTCGCCGACGACTACTTTCGTCAATCGGGCGTGCGCGACAAGTCCAACGTCATCTTCGCGATCGCGAATCCGAACCTGTTTGCGGTCGCCAAGTATCGGACTGCGCTCGAAAATGTCGTGGCGCGCAAGGGGATCGATTGTCGTTTTCAGCATGAGTTGATCGAGATCCGCCCAGATAAGAAGGAAGCGGTATTGCAGCGACTGGATACCGGCGAAACGGTGGTCATTCCCTACGACATGCTCCATGTCGCGCCGCCGATGAGCGCGCCAGCGTTCATTGCGAAGAGTCCGCTGGCGGACGCCGACGGCTGGGTGGACGTCGACAAGGACACGCTCCAACATCGACGCTATCCGAATGTCTTCGGCCTCGGCGACTGTAGCAGCTTGCCGACCTCGAAGACGGCCGCCGCGATCCGCAAACAGGCTCCGGCGCTGGTGGCGAATCTCAAGTCGGCGATGGCGGGCGCCCCGCTTACGAAGCGATATAACGGCTACACATCGTGTCCGCTGATCACCGGCTACGGCTCGCTAGTTCTGGCGGAGTTTGACTATGACAAGAATCCGATGGAGACGTTCCCGTTCGATCAATCGAAGGAACGCTGGAGCATGTGGCTGCTCAAAAGGTTTCTGCTGCCAATCCTCTATTGGCACGGCATGCTCAAGGGCCGCATGTAAGAGGAGAGAAAGAGTTGCAATTGGCGTCCTTTACAAATCTTGAAAGCCAAACTCATGGACCGTCGCGAGCACTGGAATTCCGTTTACCGCACAAAGTCGGTGACTGACGTGAGTTGGTTCGAGTCGGAACCGCAAATCTCGCTGGAGTTGATCACCGCAGCGTCACCGACGCGCGGCCGCGTGATCGACGTTGGCGGCGGGGCCTCGCGCCTCGTCGATCGGCTGCTGGCCGCTGGCTTCGACTCGGTCACGGTGCTCGATATTTCGGGAGTCGCACTTGAATGTGCGAAAGCACGACTAGGCCCCCAAGCCGATCAGGTCCACTGGATCGTGGGAGACGTCACTCAGATCGCGGACCTGGGGCAATGCGACGTCTGGCATGACCGTGCCGTGTTCCATTTTCTCACCGATCCAAACGATCGCCGGAAGTATGTCGAACTGGCGACTCGCACGGTGCGCGTCGGCGGCCATTTGATCATCGGCGCCTTTGCGGTCGACGGCCCTGAGAAGTGCAGTGGCTTGGCGGTCTGCCGATACGATGCGGAAATACTGTCGCGCGAGTTGGGGCCGCGTTTCAGACTGGTGAAACAGGTGTCGTACGCCCACATGACGCCAGCCAACAAGCCACAGCAATTCTTCTTCGGCCTTTTCGAACTCTTCCTGCAGTCGACATTAGAGAATGATACGGACATTCCAGTCAAGTAAACGTCAGAGAAAGCTTCCGTCACAACTCTCGAAAGGAGTACGATCCATGACTCGTACCACGCGACTCCTAGCCGTCCTCATCTGTGCGATATCAACTTACTCCACCGCTTGGTCGCAAGACGCAAGCGTGAACCCGGGAATCAACGATTCCTTTCGTGACCCGGAAGTGCCTGAATTCATCGGCCGTTTCGAGGTAGAGAGCCGGGAAGTATTCGCCCGCCGTCGTGAGATCGTGGCGGCCTGTCAGATCGAGCCCGGACAAACCGTTGCCGACATTGGCGCCGGGACCGGCCTGTTCACGCGGCTCTTCTCCGAAGCCGTAGGGAAAAATGGTCGAGTAGTCGCTGTAGACATTTCGCAGAAGTTTCTCGATCACATCAAGGCGACTAGTCGTGAAGCGGGCCAGCGAAACGTCGACACGCTGCTAGCGACCGCCGATTCCACAGAGCTTCCCGTGGAGTCGGTCGACGTCGCCTTCATTTGCGACACCTATCATCACTTCGAGTTTCCGCTGAAGACGATGGCATCGCTCCAGCGGGCGCTCAAGCCCGGCGGCCGGGTGGTTCTGGTGGACTTTCGCCGCATCCCCGGAACGAGCACCGACTGGGTACTGAACCACGTCCGCGCTGGCCAGGAAGTGTTTGAGTCCGAGATCAGCGAATCGGGCTTTGAAAAGGTAAGTGAAGAGCCTGATCTGCTACGGGAGAATTACTTTGTGGTATTCCAGAAAAGCAAGCCGGACGAACCAGCGCCGGCGCAAGGACCACCCCGGGGAATGGGCCGCGGTCGAGGACCGGGGTTTGGTAGGGGGCGCGGCCCAGGGGCGGCGATGAACGCGGATCAAGAAGTCTTCCACTACTTGCTAGGACGTCATGCGGACATTCGGCGTACGGTCACGCGGACGGACAAGGGCGTTGAAACGGTCACGGAATCTGATCGCCCCGAGGTCACTAAGAAAATTCAGGAGCATGTAGCCGCGATGCACAAACGCATCCAGGAAGGTCGCGGACTGCGATACTGGGACGATTTGTTCTCGGCGATCTTTCAGCGGCACGCGAGTATCCAGATGTCGGTGGAAAACACGGAGAAGGGCGTTCGAGTCAAGGAAACGTCGGACGACCCCGTTACGGTCGCCCTCATTCAGGCCCACGCTGAGGTTGTTAGTCAGTTTGTAGCTCGCGGGTTTGAGGAGGCCCATCGTAATCACGCAGTGCCTCCGGCCGCGAAAGTAAAACCAGTTTCCTCATCGGAGACCAGCAAAGAGTAGTGAGATTGCCGTCCCGATACCCAATGCCGACGCCCCTTCACGGACATGCCCGTGGGTATTGAGTTCGCGCAGCGAACCGCCGCCGTCGCCGGGATCGCCAAGAACAAGGAGAAACGTCATGTCTCGAACCGCATTGAATGCGATTATTGATGCAGTCGCATACGCTGGGCTCGTTGTGTTGGCCGCCACGGGGTTGATGCTGCGCTGGCAAATGCCCCCAGGGAGCGGCGGATTGCACGGCATGGGGTCCGGCGCGGGTGCGGGTAGCCGACCCGTGACGGTCGTTTGGGGACTGAGCCGGCACGAGTGGGGCAGCATTCACTACTGGATTGCGCTCGGCTTGATGGCCGTGTTGGCCGTGCACCTATTGCTTCATTGGAAATGGATCGTCTGTGTCCTCCGTGGCAAACCTCACTCCGATGTTTCGGGGGGACGATTCGCGCTGGGTGTCGCCGGCCTTGCGTTAGTCACCTTGCTGGCAGCAGCGCCCCTTATAACGCCAGCTCAGACGGCGCCCCGCTCAGAACTTCTCAAGAGTTCGAGCGGCGACCAGCAGACTGACCTCGGGGGACCAAAGGAGGAAGTCGAGTCAAGTGACGGTGAATCGATCCGCGGCTTCATGACACTGGAAGAAGTGGCAAGTCAGTCCGGCGTGCCCGTCTCGGATATTCTTCTGCGTCTCGGTCTACCGTCGGACACGGCGCCGTCAGAGCAGGTCGGGCGCCTGATGAGAGCCCACGGAATGGAAATGTCGAAATTAAGACAAGCCATCGGACAGGATGAGTCTGTTCAATAAAGGACAACCGAACGTATGGTTACTGTTAGGGCCCTTGCCTGCTTCTGCGGCAGCGCACTGTCAGTCGGGTGTAGCAGTCGAAATCACTGTACGACAGCCGCTTCCACGATCGAGCAAATAACCTGACGAACTTCCAATGACAAACGCTGCCAAGAATTGATGACGAATTGGAGGTCGTCGGGCGAGTCGTTCATGTCATTCGACGACAGACATTGACTCGTGATGTCGCTCGCGCGATACCCAAGCGCTACCACGGCTGTTGGCTCTGCGTGCAAGTCATTGTCGTCTAAGGAGATCGGGATTTCGTTCGCCCCGTTCGATTCCCGCCGCCTCCATTTTTCGTCATCAGCGACCGCCGACGACTCAACTTGACTCTCGTTGCCAAAACTCTTGCTGCGGCGAGGTTCTTGGCGTTTCTTGGGCTCCCCCCTCCTCACCTGTCATTGTGACAGACGGTGTCCCATTTTGCCCCCTTGAGCCATTTGCGCGATGCCCAGGCGCTACCACCCCCGATTGGGGCTGGGCATCGGAGGACGCGGGTTCCGGCGTTGCAGGGATCGGCGGAGACGGCAGCGTGGCGAGCGCCCGGGCTTGGTCGTCGAGTCCGATGTGGGCGTACCGCATCGTCATCTTCACGTCGGTGTGCCGGGCGACTTCCTTTGCCTCCGGCAGCGACGCCCCGTGCCGCAAGAGCTGAGTGATCGAGCGGTTGGCGAGCCCGTAGGTGCGTCATCCCTCCGAATCGTATGGAGTTTTACGGGCTACTGCCCTGCCCCTGATCTGGGCTTCCCCCGATCCTCTCATGACGACTGGCATATAAATTGGGGGAAGGCCAGCTCGAAGTCTCAAGAGCGAAGACGTGCTGAAGCGCTTGAGCGACCTGTTCGTCCGTCGCGGCGTGCCGACCTGCATCTGCAGCTACAACACGGCGCCGAGCCCAATGGCGACGTGGGGGGCCCGTCGCTCGAATTTCAGTAGCAATCGGCCATTACTCGGCTAGGATTGATTGGAACTGCACTTCAAGAATCTCATCATCCCAAACGCCATCGAACGGAGCGAGTTCGTCGACGCTGGAAAGCGCCAGTGAGTCGAAGGCGACCGACGCTGCCAACGGATCAGGCTCGTTTGCGACGGCCGTGAGCTTAAACTGCGGAAACGCTTGGACGCCGTCGTCAACGATCAACGCCTCGTCAATGCGTACGTCGCGCGACAACCAAGCCAGCGCCAGGGCGGCGTCGATATAATCAGTGATCGAATATGGCCCAGGCTGCTGCGCCGCGTCTAATGAGGTTTTGTCGCTAATCTGTAATGCGGTGGTCGCTGGCGGTGGCGTCGTCGGCCCGAACGCCTGCTTCCACTCAGCGAGATCGTTGGCATCCACCGTCCCATTCCTATCAGCGTCGCCGCTGGCGGCCGTTGGATTCTGGGCGCCGAAGCCACGTTGCCAGGCAAGGAAATCGGCGCCGTCGACTCGTAAGTTGCCGTCGAAATCGGCGCTCGCGCCGACGAAGGCGGGCGACACGTCATTTTCGGCTTGCAGCGGGTTGTCGATGCGCCCCATGAACGCAATGGTTGACGTGATGTTGTCGCGGATGAGTAAGTGGTACGGCCGATCGGCGAAGAACTCCGGCTCAAATCCCGAACAAGCATTGTGAACCCAGAGGGCGAATTTCCATTCCTGGCGTCCTACGAAATAGGTGTGTAAATCGGCGACGCGCAAATTGTAAACGGGTTCGGCTCGGCGGATGTACTCGAGGCCGTCGACTTTGACCCAACTGCCGCTTTCGGTGGCGAGCATGTCTTGCGGGCGCAGCTCACCGGCTGGCATCCAGCCTTTTCCTTGGACGAAGAAGGGGTGTGGCGCGGTAGTGCGAATGACCTGCCCCGCGATGTATAGCTCCAGGACGTCGGCGTGGTTCTGATGGGTCTTCTCGATGCGTCGCGGGGAGACGTCGCCTGCGACGTTATTCTCGTCGCGCGCGAGCACAAGGTCGCCGACTTGGAGTTCCTCGATCGGCTTGGCGCCTTGAGGCGTCAGGACGGGCGTGCCGGCGGCGAAGCAAATGCCGAAATCGACTTGCGTTGCCGCCGCTGCGGTGGTCCCCTGCTCGTTCATTGTGAGCGTCGCTTGGTGAAACACCTTGGTGATGGCGACTTGCTCGGGCGTCATGCCGGAGAAATCGGCCGCGCCGAGTTCAAACGCCGTCGGCATGCCCATTCCGGCGAGCATTTCTTTGAGACTTGTACTGACGGAAGTGCTCGTTTTTGGGAGGTTGATGAGAACTAGTTGCTCCCACTGCGGTCCATTAAGCCACGCATCGATCTTGGCAAACGTCTGAGAAGGGAGGCTTGTGGCGCCATTCTCCGGCGGCAAGATGAGCACCATGGAATAGTCAGCATTCTTCGCGCCGCCGTCGAACGGCAGCTCCAACACCGAAAAGCCATCAAAGACGGCGTAGGGCGCCATCATTTCGGTGTACATCGTGGAAACGACAACGGATTGACCATCTGCCAGCGTGAACGGCCCTTGGCCGCTGAAGCGAGGGTCGAACGGTTTTTCCCAGTAACCGTTAAAATAGGCAGCGTTGGTCAGCACCATGCGGATCATGGGCGAGAGATCGCTGACGAGATGCGGGATCTTTCCAGCGGTCATGCCGGAGACCCATGAATTGATGGTATTCTCCGCCTGTTGGGGGTTGTTGTAATCGACCGTCTGAACATGGGCTTCGTACTCGCCCTGCATCACGTCGAGAAATGCCTGCACGACGGAAAGGTCGTTGTCGGGCCAAATCGCGTTGGCCGACGTCAGAACGTGAGGCTGCTTCGGAAATGCAAAGATCTCGTTGTGCGACTTGATAGAGTCGAGCAGTTCTGCGAACGACGCGTGAATGCCCGGTTCGTCGCCGAAGCGCAAGACCTGTTCGATTTCCGCGGCAGTCTGGCCGGCGGCGCCTGCGTAGGCCATTGCCATGCCGGTGGCAATGCTTAGCGGGGAGAAGAAGAGATTGCCCCCCTCTCGCTGCATCTGCTCATAGAGATCGATAGCAAACGTGTTGATCGCCTCGGCGGCTCGACCTGCCAGCATGCGGCGATCTTCGAGATGCTCCAAGCGAAGCAGCCTGGGTGAGGCGTGAAGGGTTGGGTATGTGCTGAGAGAGGTGGAACGTCGACGTGGAAAGCCAGCTCGCTGCGGGATACTCACGGCTCTCTTCTCCTGCGATCCGTGCGCCGTTGATGTCATAAGCGTTCGACTGCTTCAGGTGTAACGGGGGTTAGTATCTCCTAAAGATGCCCGCGACGCAAATATTACTGCGGCGGCGGGAGAACTTGGATGAGCGAACAAATAACCCGGCGAATATGATCGTTTATTTTTTTATTGAACGATCGGCAGGTGCGTCAGTAGTGGAGTCGCGACGACACACGGAGTGTGCCTGCTACATTGAGCCTAGCAATTTGGTTGGCAATTTTCTTTAGCCGACATTTCCCATATGGATCGAGCCCGCAACTGCTTCGCCACGTCGGGGGCCATGCCGCCGTACTTCTGACGCCACCGGTAGTAGGTCTACTCGGTAATCCCAAGCGTCTCGCAGACCTCGGGGACGTTCGGTCCCTTGCCGAGAGCCAAGTCCGCTTGACGCAGCTTCTCGATGATCTGCTCTGTCGCATGCTTCGTCCGCTTCACTAAGGAACCTCCATGCGGGGGAACCGCCCAGCGCGGAATTCTCTCATGCAGGCTGGCTCAGTTTTAGGGGGAAAGACCAACGACTTTGGACACAAAGAGTTCCAAGACATCCTGATCCACCACGACTACCACGCGACGCTGGCGTACTTGTTTGGAATTGAGGAAAAGAAGGTCTCTGTTCCGCGCGCCGCGGGCATCGGCGCGATTGCGCGCGTTTCAAGCTGCGACCGAAAAATGCTGCATCGGGCGGGCGGCTCGACTAATCGACGACACGCCATTCACCGCTCCCGCCCTTCACAGTAAGCCAGCAATTGCCCCCAAGCACCGGGGCCGAGCGGAGGCTTCCGGGCCCGGAAGCCTTCCGCCGCATAGCGTTCGAGGGTTTCCAACGCTTCCTGCGTTTTGCACTCGGTCAACTTTACGGCAACATGCGGCGGCAGCATTTTCACCCGTATCAGTGCTTCCATTGAGGAATCCGCATTGAAGATGCCCTTTTCGAAGTCCGGGTTGCGGGCCGAGAGCGCCCGCCGCAACGAGTCCACGACTGCGGGTAGATCGGCGTCGTCTTTCGGCATCGTCGCCGCCAGTGCCGCCAGCCCTCGAACCATGATGTAGTGGTACGCCGGACGTGCGTTGTGGGCGTCGGCCCACCGGCCCTTGCGTGGCCCTTCGGTAAGTTGCCCTGGCAGTATTCCGAGGCGGGTTTTCTTCTTGGCGGATTCCAGGTACTTCTTGTCGCCCGTGACCCGGTAGACCTCGGCCAGCAGGAACACGCTGAAGCTGTTGTAATTCCAGTTGGTCACGACCGGACGTGTCGCCGCCCAATCTGCGGCCCGTATCGCCGCTTTCTTATACTTGTCGTCGTTGGTCGCCTCGAACAACTGGATCAGAGCGACACCGGCCAATCCGTTGTCGAATTGCAGGCCCCCGTCGCTGAAGTCTTCGACCGCCCATCCATACTTCACGACCTGATCGAGCCTGCCCTCCTTCTCGGCCTGCCGCATGAACCGCTCGGCGACCTCGAAGGGTCGCCCTCTGCCGTTCCGTACCGCAGGAAACGGAACCACGCCAGTTCCAGCTTGGTTCTGCGACCAAACAAGAAAGTCCCCGGCTTCCTTGGCAATCTTGAGAAGTCGCTCGGCGTTAGCATCGTTCACGGCGCGCGCCGCCAAGCATCCTTCGATAATGGCTGCCAATTCCCGCGGTAGGTGGTTGGTCTTGGCGGGATCGAGGCCGATCGTCCACCACTTCTGCTTCTCGATGAAGTCGATGTACCGGTCGAAGGCGTTGGGAAGTTCCTCCGGGGTCAGAGGCTTGGCGGTCTTCGGAACTTCCCGAAACTGGTCGGCAATTTCCGGCATTCCGGCTTGGTCGCCAAGCGCTTCGATGGCCTTCTTTGCGAGTCGTTGTACTTCCCGCTCGTCTTCAGCCTTCTGAGCGGCTGCGAGTTCGTTCCCGATCTTCTTCAGGCTGGCCTGCGTGTCCCGGCTTGGATTCGGGGGTTCTTGGGCGGAAACGACCACGCCAAAGGAGAGACAACCGAGAATGACGAATAACACTTTCATCGGGGCTGCCTCACTTCAACTCATGCCTCTGGAAGAAGTTCCACATCAGGTCGTTGGCCGAGACGTTCGTGGCCGACTTCCCGATGAAGCCCACGGGCGGTCGTTGGCCCGGCCATGTGTGACCGCCGCCTTCGATAACGACCAAGACGACCTCGGAACCATCCTTGCCGCCGCCGTAGGTCGTGCTCGTGACCGTCATTTCGTCGCCATCTGCGGAGATCGTTTCCGTCTTGGGCTTCTGATCGCAAGCGTTCAACTTCACCCAGGTCTGAATCGAGTCCTCGACGCCTTTTAACTTCATGAACGACGATGCTTTACCCTTCGCAGTCTCGAAGGGAACGATGTTGTCTTTGGAGCCGTGGAAGTGAATGACCGGCACGGGCCGTTTTGGTTTACTGTCTTCGATGGCGATGGTTCCGGCCACAGGAGCGATGGCGGCGATCCGGTCGGACAGTTCTGCAGCCAGCCGGTAGCTCATCATACCGCCGTTGCTCATGCCGCAGGCGTAAACCCGCTTCTCGTCCACCTTAACGACCGTGCCGAGGTCGTCCAGCAACTTGCCGACGAACGCCACGTCGTCGGACTTGCCCTCGGCCATCTTGCCGGTGAAGCCGCCTGCGTTCCAGGTCAGGAACGGGCCGGTCCCCGTGCCGCTTGGATAAGCCACGACGAAGCCCGCCTCGTCAGATGTCTTGTTCAGGCCAGAGAACCAGACCATCATCGGGCCGTTCATCGCCGCTCCGTGCAGAGCCAGCACGACGGGCGAGGGCGACTTCGGATCGTACTTCTTCGGGACGTGGACGAGGTACGTCCGCTTCTGCTCTCCCATCAGCACCGTGCGGGTGTGATCGCCGGGGCCGAGCGGATCGGGCTGCTTCGGCGGCTCTTGGGCCAAGGCCGAGGACGCCAGCAGGCCGACGATCAGCACGATGAGTGATTTCCGCATGGCTATCCCTCCTGCCACCGACTCTCCACGGCGCCCACCGTACACGTTCGCCACTTGCGCGATTGCCTTCATGGTGCGCTTGCAAAGAAAACAACGGGCGACTCGACCAAAGTGCCTCATCATAATGTTCCCCGATTCCGTCTCTCCTTCTGGCACGCCTCCGAGCAATACTTCACTTGCTCCCAAACCCTCTCCCACTTCTTCCGCCAAGCGCAAGGGCGGTTGCAGGCCGGCAAGTCTTAGTCGGAAGGTTGGCTTCTCGTGAGTCACTTCAGCAACACTAGCAGCATCACCACCGGTGTCTTTGCCTCAATCGAATGCTTCAGGTTCGCAGGCATATGAACCCACGTTCCGGGCTGAGATTCTTGCCTGTCGTCGCCCAGACCGACGCTCGCTTCGCCTTTCACGAAGAACAGCACGGCCGGTTTCGCCGCCGTATGTTCGGAGAGTACCTGGCCCTGTCCGAAGCCGAAGACCACGGCCTTGATCTGATCGTCCTGGTAGATCGTCTTGCTCAATATGCCGTCGGCAGGCGGCTCGACTTCCTTGGCGAGGTCGAGGATGTGCGTGTACGCGGTCATAGTCGATCTCCGTTCAATGGAGTTGACCACCTCCGGCGGTTCTCGGTCGGGGGTGTATCAATACGACGTTTCTACTCTCATCCGGCACGCCGAGCGCTAGCACTTCCGAGAGATGCTTGTTGATCTGTCTCGGCGGGAAGGCCACGACGGCGAGAACTTGCGTGATATTCCGGTTGTCAAGTGATTTCAACGGGTGCAGCATTCTAGAATTTTGTCGCAGTGCACCGGATTGAGTTTAGCAAGATATGGAAGTAACCTCCGGAAGTACGGTGGCATGTCGTATCGCTTGCTGCGGCTGACGCTGATTCGAGAGAAAAGGGAGCAAAACCGAGTTGGAGAAGCACTGCGGCGAAGTCAAAACCAAAACACCGTCCCCCTTCGCTGGCCACTGGCGGATCGTCTCGATGAGCGCCTGGGAGCAGGACTTCATTGACGAGGAGGCAGAGGGCTACGTCGAGTTCGGGGGCAAGGACCAGGGCCAGTTCCACTTCGGCTACGTCCATGGTCAGATGGACTGCAAGCTGACGACACGAGACGGTGAGCCGGCGATGGAGTGGACGTGGGTCGGAAACGACGAGATGGAGCCGGCCCAGGGACGGGGCTGGGCCGTCGTGATGGGCGACGAACTCCACGGGATGATCTTCTTTCACGGCGGCGATGACAGTGAGTTCGTGGCGAGGAAGAGGGACAAGCCCGCCTCGAAGCCGAAGAAACCTTAATCACGCAGTTATTTCCAAGGAGACTGACCAATGGCGACGTTCATCACCAACATTAAGTTCACGCAGCAGGGCATCAAAGACATCGCCCACTCGACCAAGCGGGCGGCGATCTTCAAGGCCGAGGCGAAGAAGCTCGGTGCGAAGGTCAAGGAGATCTACTGGACCTTGGGCGACCACGACGGCCTTCTGATCCTGGAAGCTCCGGACGACGAGACGGCGACCGCCGCCATCCTGCACCTGGGGACGAGGGGTAACGTCCATACAACCACTTACCGAGCCTACACCGCCGCCGAGATGGAGAAGATCGTGGCGAACGTGCATGGGGAAGGCTGACCGATACGCGAACCAGCGGGCAGTACGCGACCGGAATGCTTCCCCAGGCAGAGTCCCCTGCTCTGCCTGCTGATCTACGCACTTGTGGTCGTGTTCCTTGCGTTGGCCTTTGGCGTTCCCACAAATCATTTACCAGCTGTGATGAGAGAATAATCAGGGTTAGTGGATTTACTCCGCTGGCCCTCCGTAGCGAAGGGGCCTGCTGAGGCGTAGCCGAAGCAGGGCCCGTAGCGGAGGTGGGTCAGCGGGCGGCGAACTTGGCCGGGGAGAATTCCCCAGCGAGCTGTGCGGTCGGTAGTGGTTGTAATCCAGACGCCAACGATCGACGCACCAGCGGAATGGATTAGTCATCACGTAATTTTTCCTTACGCAGCGCGATGTGCATCAGTGTGCTTAAACTTACGCCATAGCGTGCGAATTCGCACAGTCGGTGGCCGACCTCCTGGCTCAAACCGCACGTTTTTTCAATGTGTGCGCTGGCGCGGTGTTTGCAAATGCGACCATAAGAACGATTTCGCCCCGCAAATAGCCTTGCCTCAAGCCGCCGGACTTCGGACCGCCGACGAGGTGCACACAAGTTCTTCCAACAGGCATCGACTATGAACGCCGCAGTCAAGCCGCGAATATTGATCGGCAAACCTGGCCTGGATGGGCACGACCGGGGGGCCAAATATGTTGCACAAATCTTGCGAGATGCCGGGTTCGAAGTAATTTACACCGGGATCCGGCGCAGCCCCGAGCAAATCGTCGACACGGCGGTTCAAGAGGATGTGGCGGCAATTGGCCTATCGTTGCTGTCGGGCGCTCATCTCGCGTTATTCACTCGTGTGCTCGAACTGTTGCACGATCGCGGGGCCGATGACATCGTGGTCTTCGGCGGTGGGACGATTCCTCCGAAAGATATTCCGCGACTAAAGGAAATGGGGGTCGCTGAAGTCTTCACTCCAGGGACGCCGGCGCGGCAAATCGTCGCTGCCATTGATGATTGCTTGTTGCACCACAGTGTGATGTGACATAACGTTTTCCGATCGGCATCTAAGAGCGTTGCTGGACGAAGCAGCGCTGTCGGTGAGCATTGCAGCGTTTAAGGGAGTGTGTGCAATCGCGCTGAGCGGCAGGGTGATTGACACTATCCCCGAGTGAATAATGGACGCACGTCTCGAACAACTCATTAAGGACGCCAGGAGCGACGGATCGTGTGCGTTGCGAGCTGCGGCGCGACTGATGAGCATCATGACCAACCAGCCGCAGCGGTTAGGCGAGTTGCTCGCCGGGAGCCGCGATTGGCCGCAGCCGCGACTCGTGCTCGGAGTGACCGGAGCGCCGGGATCGGGCAAATCGACGATTACTGATCATTTGGCGGCGGAGTTTCGCGACCATTTTCCAGAGCGAAAGCTCGGAATTGTGGCGGTCGATCCATCGTCTCCGTTCACGGGCGGGGCTCTACTGGGCGATCGAGTTCGGATGATGCGACACGCATCCGATCCGCACGTTTTCATCCGTTCGCTGGCTTCGCGCGGACATCTCGGCGGGTTGGCGCTCGGAGCGCGTGGAGTGGTACGGGTGATGGGACTGATCGGCTGCGACACGGTCATTGTCGAAACGGTTGGCGTCGGGCAGAGCGAGGTGGAGATCGCACAGAACGCTGACCTCGTCGTCGTCGTGCTAGCGCCCGGACAGGGAGACTCGGTACAGATGCTCAAGGCCGGGCTACTGGAGGCTGCAGATCTATTCGTGGTGAACAAATCCGATCGGGAAGGCGCCGATCTACTCCACCAGCAGTTGCTTTCGATGCTCCAGCGGCAGCGGTTGGCGCGGCTCGACTTGGCAAGTACGCCGGGCGAGCCGATGACCTGCGGGGGGCCGATGTTAACCGGGCCGCAGGGGATAGTGGACGAGCGGGCGACGCCAGCGGTGCGGGTAGCGCTCGACAACGAGACGCCACCGGTGTTTCGTTGCAGTGCGATTAAGCACGAAGGCGTGGCCGAGTTGATGATGGAACTGAAAGGTTTGACCGATCGCCATGCCGTCGACTGGCAAAACAGACGCAAAGGGCAAACGATCGAGGAGATTCGCCTTGCGGTGTTAGAGGAAGTTCGACGGCGCGTCAGCGATCGCTTGGCGCCGGGCCGTAAAGGATATGAGGAGTTAGAGCGCGCTACAGAGGGCAACCGCTCGATGGCGGCGCTGGTGGATGAACTGTTGTACGAGGCCGCGGCCGCGGGTCGGGGTCTGCAATCGTCTGGTTGCTAGGCGTGGTTATCGTTGTATGGATGATCTCCGTGGATGAGAGCGTGGCCCGCGTTAGGACGAGAATCATGAGCGCAACCGAAGAGCAAGTTGACCACATCAAGCAAGCCGTCGAACGGTGGAACGCCGGGCCGGTGGCCAAGCTGCTGGCGAAGTTTCCAGAGCAGCGAGCTAAATTCGTTACTGCATCCGATCGACAGGTGGAGCGGCTTTACGCACCCGAGGCGGCAACGATCGACCGCTATGCGGAAAAGCTCGGCCTCCCAGGCGAGTACCCTTTCACCCGCGGCGTCCAGCCGACAATGTATCGCGGTCGATTCTGGACCATGCGACAGTATGCAGGTTTCGCGACAGCGGAAGAATCGAACCAGCGTTATCGATATCTGTTGGAACAGGGTACGACCGGGCTGAGCGTGGCGTTCGATCTGCCGACGCAGATCGGCTACGACTCGGATGACCCGATGGCTGCCGGCGAGGTCGGCAAGGTAGGCGTGGCGATCGATTCGCTGGCCGACATGGAAACCCTGCTCGACGGGATTCCGCTCGATCGGATTTCGACCAGTATGACCATCAATGCCACCGCGGCGGTCTTGCTGGCGATGTACATTGCGGTCGGCGAGAAGCAAGGAGTGCCGCCGGAGAAACTCAATGGCACGATTCAAAACGACATCTTGAAGGAGTACATCGCACGGGGGACTTACCGATTTCCACCAGGGCCGTCGCTACGGCTCATCAGCGACATCTTCGCCTACTGCACGGAGAAGGTTCCAAACTTCAATACGATCAGCATCAGCGGATATCACATCCGCGAGGCGGGCTCGACGGCGGCGCAAGAGATCGGATTCACCCTGGCAGACGCGATTTGCTATGTCGATACGGCGCTGCAGGCTGGGTTGAAGGTCGATGACTTTGCCCCGCGGCTCGCTTTTTTCTTTGCCGCACACAGTGACCTGTTCGAAGAGGCGGCGAAGTTTCGCGCCGCGCGGCGGCTGTACGCCCGCATCATGAAGGAACGATTCGGCGCCGTGAATCCGAAGAGCCTCATGCTGCGGTTCCATACGCAGACCGGGGGGGTGACGCTCACGGCGCAGCAGCCCGACAACAACGTAGTGCGAGTGACGATCCAGGCGCTCGCCGCCGTACTGGGCGGAACGCAATCGCTCCACACCAACTCAAAGGACGAAGCGATGGCCCTGCCGACTGAGGAGTCGGTCACGGTTGCCCTGCGGACGCAGCAACTCATCGCGTACGAATCAGGCGTGACCAATACGGTCGACCCGCTCGCCGGGAGCTTCTACGTCGAGAAGCTAACCGATGATTTGGAGGTGGAGGCCGAAGGAATCATCAAACTCATCGACGCCCGCGGCGGAATGGTCGCGGCCATTGAGCAAGGATTCGTTCAAAAGCAGATCGAGGAATCGGCCTACCGATACGGCCAATCGATCGACAACGGCGAGCGGGTGATCGTGGGCGTGAACAAGTTCACCGGTGACGAACCGCCGACGATTAACCTATTCGAGGTCCCCGAGTCGACGACGCAGCGGCAACTCGACAAGCTGCGCGGCGTGCGAGCCTCGCGGGATGTGGCAAGGGTCGAAGCGGCCTTGGCGGCCGTCAAACAGGCGGCTGTCGGGAGCGAGAACCTCATGCCACCGATCCTCGCAGCGGTGCGGGCTTATGCCACGGTGGGAGAAATCTGCTCGACGTTGGCCGGCGTTTTTGGCGAGTTTTCAGAGTCAACCAACTAGCATCCCCGCCGCGGGCTGAGAGGAGCCAGTCATGATCAACGCCAAGAGTGTGAACCACATCGGCATTGCCGTGAAGTCAGTCGATGCTCACCGCCCGTTTTATGAGGGAACGCTTGGAGCAGTTTTTGAGGGAATCGAAGAGGTGCCGAGCCAAAAAGTGCGAGTAGCGTTCTTTCGTATGGGAGACGTGCGGCTGGAACTGTTGGAACCGACCGACCCGACCAGCACGGTGGCGGCGTTCCTCGAGAAACGGGGAGAGGGGCTGCACCATGTCGCTTATACGGTCGACGACATTGAAGGGCGGCTCGCCGTACTGAAAGCGGGCGGCGTCCGGCTGATTGACGAAACGCCGCGGGACGGCGCTCACCAGATGAAAATCGCGTTTCTTCACCCCAAGAGTTCGGCGAGCGTGCTGACGGAGTTGTGCGAACCGACGCATTGAGCGTGACCTCGCGTGATGTGAGTCGCGAAGTTTGATACGGGAAATAAGTGTGATGATCGCAGGCAACAAATTCCGCAAGCTCTCGGCCTGTGAAGCAGCCGATTTCATCACCGATGGCGCTTTAGTCGGCTTTTCAGGTTTCACCCCGGCAGGGGCGGCCAAGGCGGTGCCGCGAGCGCTGGCGGCGCGGGCGCTGGCGATGCACAATCGGGGTGAGAAGTTCCGCATTCGCGTGTTGACTGGAGCCAGCACCGGAGCGGCGCTCGATGATGCGCTCGCGGAAGTAAACGCCATCTCCTGGCGGGCGCCGTACCAAAGCAGTTCCGCACTGCGAAAGCTGATCAATCGCCAGGAGACCGAATTCGTCGACATGCACCTCTCGCACCTGCCGCAGATGGTAGAGTTCGGCTTCTTTGGGAACATCGATGTCGCCGTCGTTGAAGCGGTCGATGTGACGAGCGACGGGCGCGTCTACCTCAGCACGTCAGTGGGGGCTTCGCCGACGTTTCTTCGACATGCCGATCGCGTAATTATTGAATTGAATCAGCATCACTCGAAGCGCCTCCCGGAGATGCACGACATACGGCTTCTGCCGTTGCCGCCCCATCGATCGTTCATTCCCATCGATCATGCGTTGTCGCGCATCGGTACGCCGTTCGCGGAGGTTGATCCGGCGAAGATCATTGGCATCGTCGAGACCGACGAGCCTGACGGCGTAGCGACGTTCGACGCCCCGGGCGAGTGCAGCGAGCGGATTGCCGATCACGTCGTCGGCTTCATCTTGCAGGAAATGCGATTGGGCAGAATCCCACCGGAGTTCCTGCCGTTACAGTCGGGCGTCGGGAACGTCGCCAATGCCGTCATGGCTCGGCTGGGGCAACACCCAGATATTCCGCCGTTCGTGATGTACAGCGAAGTGATTCAGGATGCCCTAGTAGACCTGTTGGAATCGGGAAGCTTGCGCGGCGCTTCGGCGACTAGTCTAACCCTAAGCGAGCCGCAACTGGCGAAAGTTTACGACAACATGGACTTCTTCGGCTCGCGGATCGTCTTGCGGCCGCAGGAGCTGTCGAACAACCCCGGCGTGATTAGGCGGCTCGGCGTGATTGCGATCAACACAGTGTTGGAGATGGACATCACAGGATGCGCTAACTCGACGCATGTTTGCGGGGGACAGGTGATGAACGGCATCGGGGGGTCGGGCGACTTTACGCGGAACGCATATTTGTCGTTTCTCGTTGCGCCGAGCATTGCCAAAAGCGGAAAGATTTCGACTGTGGTGCCGATGGTGAGCCACGTCGACCACAACGAGCACTCAGTGCAGGTAATGGTGACCGAACAAGGTTTGGCCGACCTCCGAGGACTAGGGCCAATCGAGCGAGCGCGGCGGATCATCGAGAAATGCGCTCATCCGATGTACCGCGACTATTTGTTCGAATACCTCGAAGCGGCGCCCATGGGACATGTGCGGCACGACTTGAAGCGCTGCTTTGAGCTTCACCAAAATTTGTTGGAAACTGGCAGCATGCTGCCCTTAGTGATCGCGTGAGTCGACGCGGAAGACAGAACTTCGTGGAAAGTATGCTGAAAAAAGTGCTCACGAACGTAACCAGGAGACTATACCGTGTCTCGCACAATCGAAGTGACTGAGCTCGCTCTCCGCGACGGTCACCAGAGTCTACTCGCGACGCGGATGGCAATGGAAGACATGGCCCCCGCGTGCGCCGACGTCGACGCGGCCGGTTTTTGGAGCGTCGAGTGTTGGGGGGGCGCCACCTACGATTCCTGCATTCGTTACTTGAACGAAGATCCATGGGAGCGGCTGCGCACTTTTCGCAAGTTGCTCCCCAATAGCCGCCTGCAGATGTTGCTGCGAGGGCAGAACTTACTCGGTTATCGTCACTACGAAGACGGCGTCGTCGAGCGATTCGTCGAGAAATCGGCCGAGAATGGAATGGACGTTTTTCGAGTGTTTGACGCGCTCAACGACGTGCGTAACGTACGGACGTCGCTGGAGGCGGTGCGGCGAACAGGGAAGCATGCCCAGGGGACGATTTGTTATACGACGTCGCCGCTACACACGATCGAACGGTTCGTCGACATGGCAGAGCAACTCAAGGAGTTGGGCTGCGACTCGATCTGCATCAAGGATATGGCGGCACTGCTGCGGCCGCAGCCAGCGTACGACCTTGTCAGCGGGATCAAGGAACGGTGCGGCGACGACACGCAGGTTCACGTTCACGTTCATGCCACCACGGGCGTCACGATGGTAAGTCTGATGAAGGCCATCGAAGCGGGCGCCGACGTCGTCGACACAAGCATTTCGTCGCTCAGCCTAGGGCCAGGGCATAATCCGACGGAGGCGTTGGTCGAGATGCTGCAAGGGACCGGCTATACGACTCGGCTCGACAAAGGTCGACTGCTCAAGATTAAGGAACATTTCGCCTCCGTTCGGCCGCGCTATGCAGAGTTCGAATCCAAATTCCTGGGGGTTGAGACCGAGATCTTTGACAGTCAAATTCCCGGCGGGATGATTTCGAACATGGAGAGCCAACTCCGCCAGCAGGGCGCCGTCGACAGGCTGAAAGAAGTGCTGGCCGAGGTGCCGCGCGTGCGCGAGACGGCCGGCTTCCCGCCGCTGGTGACGCCATCGAGCCAGATCGTCGGTACCCAAGCGGTCTTCAACGTGCTGATGGGACGCTACAAGGCGATGACCGGCGAGTTTGCCGACCTGATGCTCGGCTACTACGGCGAAACAATCGGCCCGCGCGATCCGGCAGTGATTGAATTAGCGGTCCAGCACGCGAAGAAGGAGGCAATCACTGGCCGCCCTGCTGACTTGCTTAAGCCCGAGTGGGACGAGTTGCGGCGCCAAGCAGGCGCACTGCCGGGATGCAATGATTCGGACGAGGACGTATTGACCCACGCGATGTTCCCGCAGGTGGCGGCGAAGTTCTTTGCCACTCGCGACAAGGGCCCAAAGAATTTGGGCAGCAGCCCGACCGCTGCTGTTGCCCAGCCCGTCGGCGGTGGAAAGCCGAACGGCGGCAAGCACCCGGTTGATCGCCGCATCGACTATAAAGTGACGATCGGCGGCAAGCAACATCAAGTGACTGTTGAACCTGCCTAAGCAGGAGAAGAGCAAGTGCGATGGCCGCTGAAACCAAGAAAACAATGGAAGGGCTTATCGACCAACTGAGGTCGAAGAAGGAGCAACTCCGCTTGGGCGGAGGCGCCGATCGACTGGCGCGACATCGAGAGCAGGGAAAGATGACGGCCCGCGAACGCGTCGACGCCTTGGTCGATGCAGGAAGTCTCGAAGAGTTCGGCCTCTTCGCGCAGCACCGGCAGACGCAACTTGGGATGGCCGGTAAGGACTGTCCCGCCGACGGCGTCATTACGGCGGCGGCGACCATCGATGGCCGATTGGCTCATTTGGCGAGTCAGGACTTCACCGTCCTGGGGGGGTCGGCGGGCGAAATCCACTCAAAGAAAGTAGCCGACGCGATGTCGCGTTCGCTGAAAACGGGTAGTCCATTCGTTTTCATCAACGACTCCGGCGGCGCTCGCGTGCAGGAGGGGGTCGATTCTCTCTCGGGCTACGGCGAAGTCTTTTACCAGAACGTGATGCTCTCGGGCGTGGTGCCGCAAGTTTCGCTTATTTGCGGGCCTTGTGCTGGCGGAGCGGCGTATTCGCCGGCGCTGACCGACTTCGTGATTCAAACTCGCCAAGCTCAAATGTTCATCACCGGCCCGCAGGTGATCAAACAAGTCACCGGCGAACAGATCTCCGCAGAGGAACTCGGCGGCCCCGATGCTCACATGGTTCATTCGGGAGTAATTCACTTCATCGCCGAAAATGACGACGAGGCGATCGGCCTCTGCCGCCGGCTACTGAGCTTTCTGCCGTCAAACAATTTGGAAGATCCGCCGCGGCTGTCCTCAGACGACAGCGTCGAACCGAATCTTGACCTACAGACGCTGGTCCCGGTTGAACCGAAGCGAGGTTACGACGTGCGCGACGTCATTTGCGGCGTCGTCGACCAGGGCGATTTTCTGGAATCGCAAAACGGTTTTGCACAGAACATGGTGGTTGGCTTCGCGCGGGTGCTGGGCCGCTCGGTTGGCGTTGTCGCCAACCAGCCGTCGGTCCTCTCGGGGGCGATCGACATCAACGCGTCGGTCAAGGGAAGCCGGTTCATTCGATTCTGCAACGCATTCAATATTCCGCTGCTGACATTCGTTGACGTGCCAGGTTTCCTCCCCGGAGTGCAGCAAGAGCATGGCGGCATTATTCGACATGGCGCGAAGTTATTGTTCGCCTACTCGGCGGCCACAGTCCCGAAGATTCAAGTGATTCTGCGGAAATCGTATGGCGGGGCCCACTTGGCCATGGGGTCACGAGACTTAGGCGCTGACTGCGTTCTCGCTTGGCCGACAGCGGAAATCGCCGTGATGGGCGCCGAAGGAGCCGTCGAAATTGTCTTTCGCAAGGAAGTGGAGGAAGCGGCGGATAAACCAGCCAAACGAGCTGAGTTGATCGAGCAGTATCGAACGATGTTCGCATCTCCTTTTGTCGCCGCCGGGCGGCGGCTAGTGGATGATATCATTGAACCGGCGACCACGCGACGGCATGTGGCGCAGGCGCTAGAATACCTCTGTGCGAAACGAGACTACCGTCCGCCGAAGAAGCATGGGTTGATTCCACTGTAAGACACGACCAAGCCAAGGCTCTTTCCGGGATCTACCATCACCCGTTGCTAACCTATCTAACGCCATGCGCCCACGGTCGCCGTCCTGGGCCGACGAATATCTTGAGCGTCGAGCAATCACTGACATGAGCATCACGCCGCAAAACGAACGGTCGCAAAGCGAGACGCTGGAGGCGATGCGCGTCGAAGTTACTCGACTAAGCGAGCGCGTCGCGGCGCTGGAGCTGGCGCTCTCCTCAAGACCTGACGCCCAACCGATGCTTGCGAAGACGTCAGAGATTTCAGCTGAGACGCTTGCGGCGATCAGTGCCGTGCTGGCAGCCTATCTCGGCGTCACACCTCGAATCCGACAGATTAGTTTACTTAACGGAGCCAACTGGGCGCAGCAGGGGCGCGTGACAATTCAGGCCTCGCATACTTTGGCGAGTCGTCATTCCTAACGGTTTGACGACTTTCTGATTGCAGGTGCGACCAAGCAGGGGAGATCGCCTTGAAACTGAAGCTGACGATCGACGGTAAGGTGTATGAAGTCGAAGTCGAGGCGACTGAACCCGAGAAACCGCGCCATGGTAACCAGTATGGCAGTATTAGGCCGCGCGCGGCTGCCCCCGTGAAAGCTGCGTCGCCGGCGACAACTAACGTCGATGCTGCCGTGGCGGATGAAAGCAAGGTTTGCCGCAGCCCTGTGACCGGTATCGTCGTAAAGATCCACGCTCAAGCCGGCCAGGCGATCCTGGCAAATGACGTCCTGATGGTACTGGAGGCCATGAAAATGGAGACGACCATCACGTCGCCTGTCGCCGGGACGATCGCCCGCGTCAACGTCGGCGCTGGTGATGCCGTTCAGGGGGGACAAGTGCTTGTGGAGTTTGAGTAATTGACGGCTCAAGCTGTTTTCCGACTGGCGGGGCGGTTGAAGGCAGGCAAAGACGGAGGTCTGCTCAGGCGTGCTATTGCGCGTCGTTCTGAGGAGTGAATGTTTCCCGTAGGCGGCGTCTGGCATTTGCTCCCTTCTTTAGGATAATGCTACGACAACTTTCGTTGGTACGGCACGCCATCACAAGTGCCCTCGCCCGCCGATCACAGGTATTATCAATCTATAGAGGTCCTGATGTCCCGTAAGTCTGTTGAAAGAGCGATTGATCCAGATGATGCATCAGTGCACGCTAAAGTCGCTGGCGCCACCAAGATGGCCTACTACTTCGGCAAGACCAAGACCGAGGGGAAGAGCAACCAGAAGCAACTCCTCGGCGGCAAAGGCGCCAACCTCGCCGACATGACCAGCATTGGCCTGCCGGTCCCTCCGGGCTTCACCATCACCACGGAAGTCTGCGACCTCTACTACAAGCACAAGCAGAAGCTGCCGCCCGGTCTCATGGACGAGGTTCGCAAGAACGTCGCCATCCTCGAAAAGGAAACCGGCAAGAAGTTCGGCGACTCGAAGTTGCCGCTGCTGGTCTCCGTCCGCTCCGGCGCCGCAGCGTCGATGCCGGGCATGATGAACACGATTCTCAACCTCGGCCTCAATGACGAAGCGGTCGTCGGTCTCGCCAACGCGACGCAGAATGAGCGGTTCGCTTACGACTCTTACCGTCGCCTGATCAACATGTTCGGCGACGTCGTTTCGGGCGTCGATCACGAGCATTTCGAAGTCGCCTTTGCCAAGATCAAGAAGAAGTACAACGCCAAGGTCGACAACGAAGTACCGTCCGAAGGGATGATCGAGCTTTGCGAAGCGTACAAAGACGTCTACAAGAAGGACTACGGCAAGCCCTTCCCGCAAGATCCGCTCGAGCAGCTCGAAGCCTCGATCGAAGCCGTATTCAAGAGCTGGATGCAGCCCCGCGCCGTGAAGTATCGCCAGGTCGAGAACATCACCGGCCTGCTCGGCACGGCCGTCAACGTCCAGTCGATGGTCTTCGGCAACATGGGCGATGACTGCGGCACGGGCGTCGCGTTCACTCGCAATCCTTCGACCGGCGAGAACAAGTTCTACGGCGAGTTCCTCGTGAACGCCCAGGGCGAAGACGTCGTCGCCGGCATCCGCACTCCGCTGCCGGTCGCCGAAATGCCCAAGTGGAACAAGGCGATCCACAAGCGATTGCTAGAGATCAAGGACCTGCTCGAGTCGCACTACAAAGACGTGCAGGACATCGAGTTCACCATCGAGCGCGGCGCCCTGTACATGCTGCAGACGCGCAACGGCAAGCGGACCGGCGCCGCCGCCGTGAAGATCGCCTGCGACATGGTCAAGGAAAAGCTGATTGACGAGAAGACCGCCGTGCAGCGCATTCCGGCCGGCGACCTGACGCAGCTCTTGCTGCCCAGCTTCACCCCCGCCGCCAAGGCGACGGCGAAGAAGGATGGCAAGCTGCTGACCGTCGGCCTCCCCGCCTCGCCCGGCGCCGCCGTCGGCAAGCTCGCCTTTACGGCCTCGGAGGCCGTCGAGCGGACTCATGCCGGCGAGAAGGTATTGCTCGTCCGCAAGGAAACCAATCCGGAAGATATCGACGGCATGCATCTCGCGGCCGGCATCCTCACCAGCACCGGCGGCATGACCAGCCACGCGGCGGTCGTCGCCCGCGGCTGGGGTCGTTGCTGCGTCGCCGGCGCCGGCGACGTCCAGATCGACGAGAAGGCCCGCAAGATCAAAGTTGGCTCGAAGACGTTTACCCACAATGACGTGCTGTCGATCGACGGCTCAACCGGCGAAGTGATGCTCGGCGAGATTGCCACGCAAGAGCCGAAGCTCTCGGGCGACTTCGCCACCGTGATGGGCTGGGCCGATAAGTACCGCACCCTCAAGGTCCGCACGAACGCCGACACCCCGGCCGACGCGAAGCGGGCTCGCGAGTTCGGCGCCGAAGGCATCGGCCTCTGCCGCACCGAGCACATGTTCTTCGAAGGCGATCGCATCGTCGCCATGCGGGCGATGATTCTGGCCGACAACCTCGCCGACCGAAAGAAGGCGCTCAAGAACCTGCTGCCGCTGCAGCGGAAGGATTTTATCGGCCTCTTCACCGCGATGAAGGGTCTGCCGGTCACGATCCGTTTGCTCGATCCGCCGCTGCACGAATTCCTGCCGCACGACGCCAAGGCCCAAGGCGAACTCGCCAAGGAACTGAACGTTTCGCCGGCCTTCGTGAAGAACCGCGTCGCCCAGCTGCACGAGCAAAACCCGATGCTCGGCCACCGCGGTTGCCGCCTCGCGGTCACCTACCCGGAGATTCTGGAAACCCAGGTCACTGCGATCGTTGAAGCCGCCATCGCCTGCGTCGAGAAGAAGATCGACGCCCAGGTCGAGATCATGATTCCGCTCGTCGGCGCCGCCGCTGAGCTCAAGATGCTCCGCGACCAGACGCAAGCCGTGATCGATGAGGTGAAGGAAGCCAAGAAGTTCACCGGCAAGCTGAATATCCTCATCGGCACGATGATCGAAATTCCGCGGGCCGCGCTGACCGCCGACCAAATCGGCGAGCAAGCCGACTTCTTCAGCTTCGGCACGAACGACCTGACGCAAATGACGTTCGGCTTCAGCCGCGACGACATCAACACGTTCCTGCCCGACTACATCAACAACGAGTTGTTGGCGCAGGATCCGTTCCAATCGCTCGACGTCACGGGCGTCGGTCAGTTGGTCGAGATGGGCGTCACCAAGGGTCGCTCGGTCAAGAAGGGCCTGAAGTGCGGCATCTGCGGCGAGCATGGCGGCGACCCCGCCTCGATCAAGTTCTGCCACACGGTCGGGCTTGATTACGTCTCGTGCAGCCCGTTCCGCGTGCCGATCGCGCGACTCGCCGCGGCCCAAGCGGCGCTGAGAGCCAAATAGGAATGAAGGCAGGATCTTTGCTATCACTACGGCCTTCCAGCAAGAAGAGTAAAAGGCCAACTGAGGCAGTCCTGAGTTTACAGACAGTCGGATCTCTTATTTTGGCGGCTTGTTGAGGGTATCGAACGGTGCTGGGGTTCGGTATCCGATCGTGGAATGCTTGCGTTCGAGATTGTAGTAGGCCAGGTAGGGTCGGATGGCCGCTAGCGCCGCTCGATCTGCAGGTCGTCGGTAGTCGAAGTCGTGTCAGTATGTGACAGTGAAAGACGTGTCGCGAAGTCCGCGCGATGCCCAGAAGCTACCGGCGTGACTATGTCTCGATGCAAGTCGTGGAGTGTACAAGAGATCGGAGAATCGTCCTCCCCGTTCGATGCGCGCTGGGGATGCTGTGCACACGCGGTACGCTAACTGACGAAGCGACGAAGCTCAAACCTTCGTGACCCTCTGCTGGTTCGACTCCTGCAGGTGCTTCCGAACGAGGCCCAGTGGGCTAGCGGTAGCGGTCGCCACGCTCTCACTGTGGAGAACGCGGGCTCGAATCCTGCCTAGGTTGTTTCGAGGGTCGACGTGCACTGGCAAGCCAAATGAGGCGCACCTTCAGAATGCAAGTTCACAAAAATCTTGCATTCCACGCGGACTAATAAACCAAGGCAACATCAGACAATGATCACTTCGCGACAACCCAGATATTGCGGAAAGCGACGGGGTTGCCATGATCCTGCAAGAAGACTGAATCTGGTCCAGGACCTTCGGGGTGGCAGCCCGGCGTCCCATGAGGAAGCTCAATGTCTTTATGGATGACCACGCCGTTGTGCTTGATCGTCGCCCGTGCGTTCTTCGTCTTGTTGCCCTTCTCGTCATAACGAGCGGCAGTAAAGTCGATATCATACGTTTGCCACGAAAGTGGCGGGAAGCACATGTTGACTGCCGGTCTCGCGATCGAATAAATCCCCCCGCATTCATTTTCCTCGCCTTCCAGGCCAAAAGAATCGAGCACTTGGCATTCGTAGCGGCTCTGGACGTAGACGCCGCTGTTGCCACGGCCTTGGCCTCGGGCGGTTGGCATGAAGGGCGTCCGGAACTCGACATGCAGCAAGTGGTCGCCAAACTTTTCCTTGGACGACGCATTGGTGGGGCCGAGCAGATTCTTCTCGACAAGCTTCCCATTCTCCCATGCATCGGTATTGGCGCCGTCGAACAACACGACTGACCCCTTTGGCGGCCGAGCGCCCAAGGTGGGACTTTTCCGTTCGACCTTCTTCAACTCAGCGACCGTGCTGCCGTCACGCCGAATGCTGAAGGCGCCGTTCTGGAGGATCGCGGTGGTATTCTCCGACGCATCGGGGTTCTCCGGATGGAACTGAATCTGCCCGTCGTTCAGCTCACCTTCGCCACGATGCTGATCGCCCCCCCGAGACCAACCGTCGCCCGGCAGTCCGTCGAGATAGGCAACGGCCCGAAACTTCCCGTCCCCCAGCGCAATGACTTGGACAGCGATCTTTCTCTTGCCTTCATTGGAATTGAGCTCGCCGACATACTCGCCTTGTAGTTCGTAGTCCGCGCCAGCGTCGTCTGGTTGCGTGAAGGCGACGTTCTCGGGTTCGGCGGCTGTGAGGCTTGCAGCCATTGCAACGAGGCAGAGCAGTGACAATACGGTTGCAGTAACGCGGCGCATAGCAATCTCCGGGCGAATTCGTTTGAGTGCGGGCGTCATTTTGGCCCAGAACGGAGAATGCCGCAAGCAGCGACTGCTGTGAAGACCCCTGGTTTACTGGGAAGCCAGTGCGCAATGGCGATGGACCCCGCGGCCATGCTTTCGTCACTCCGATAGACATTCTCGGAACTTACGGTTGCATGCCGGCGAAATTGCCGATTGCGAACCCGCACCTCCGGACTTTCGTCACGGGTAGCGGCGCACGAATGGGTATCAGCTCCCGACATCCGAGTAGGTTAATTTCAGGCGGCGCATATGGTGGGAGGTCCTGCGAGCCAGGAGTTCCCGCGCGGCCAAGGAGCTCGACGGCGGGGCCCGGTGCGCACGGCTCAGGAGCCAAGCGCGCCGCTGCTGGCACGGATCAAGAACTGGCAAAATGACGAGTCGGAAGTCGTGCTGCCGCGGAGCGAGATGGCCGCGGCAATCGGAAACGCACTCAACCAGGCGGCTGGCGCCGAGGCGAGGGTTCGACGACTCATCGGTTGGCGCGGACGGTGAAACGCTTCGAACTGGGCGTCTTTGACGGCGATGCGTAGGTCACGAATCCGCCGTGGACCAATAGGGCAAGCTGCTGCACGGCCTGCCGCATGTAGCCCACGTGAGCGACGAGTTCAGCGCAGATCAACTCCGCCCGCTCGGGCGACGCTGAAATTCGACGGACGCTCGTGTTGAGCAGATCGGCCCCTGGCTCTAACGCGTCAGCAATCTGCTCCAGTGGCTTCGTGATGTTGCTGGTTAGCGCCACGGCCAGGATGCAGGCGACCCCCAGCGCGGCGCCCGATCCGACGAGCGCGAGATTGCGCCGTACGACATGATCTCGCACTCGAATCTCTAAGAGTGTCTGCAACTCCCCAACGACATTGTCCCAGAGCGTAAAGCTCGCGTCGCGAGCCATGAGGCCAGCATCGACAAATGCCTTCGGGGCAATGTCGACCGAGTCATCGACGGCCATCTTACGGATAAGGGCAATGAATTCGGCGGACTTCCATTGAAAGTCGTCCTTCGTAAGACCAACCCCTCGAGCCAACGTCGGGCTCACGCCGTAAAAATTCGCATCCTCGACCAAGCTGGTCTGCAAGGCTCCCATGATCCGGGTTAGGTCGGCTTCTTCCAACAACGCAGCGTAGACTGCCATCTGCACCCGTTCGCTCGCATTGAGTCGGTCGGACTGCAGTAAACGTCGGCCGTCGGCAATTGTCCGTGCCATACGATCCTGCATTTGCGGCAGCGTTAGCAGGGTCACGTCCATCAGGTAGTAACTGTCGAGATCAGGATCAAGTATCAGGTTGGAGGTATCCCCGGCATGCGTGATGGTCTCCCTTAGCGAAGCCACCAGCTTGTCGAGCGACTCGCTGCGTTGAAGATCATTTGTCTGCGGCGGTATGGCGACAATCGACTGCCATTGCTCGTTGAGCAACTTTGCCGTGAGATGCGCGCGGTTCCTTTTGGACAGCCCTTCGTCTGTGAACTGCAAGTGGACGGCCAGCTGACGGTCGATGGGCGTCAGCGCAGCGAATCCCGCATTAACTTCAGCAGCGAGTTCGTCGCGTTGCCGCGACGCTTCCGAATCGTTTGCGTAGTCTGATAGCAGTTGGTATCGCTGGACGGCGTTCAGAAGCCGTTCTAGCGGGCGCTGGTAGGCAATTCCAGCCAGTTCCAAGTTACTAAACCGAATCTGAGCGTTAAGACTCGAGACGACGAAATACGTTAGAACGACGATCGGCAGCGAAAAGGAAGCTGCAACCAAGCCAATCTTCTGTCCCAAGGAGAGATATCGTCGCCGTGACATTTGTGGACCTTCAAGAACCGATCATGGAGTGAAAATCGTCAATAGCTGAATTTCAACGCCCTAAATGGCGTCGTGGCGGTTACCTAGGGAGGTCTACCTCACGAATGTGAACCGACTTTGGCGGGGAACGCCATGTGAGGGAAAATTGCGGAGTTTCGTCGGGGGTTCGCTCAAACTAATTCGCTGTTGGGACGTTCTGGCGGAGGATTCCACCACAATTGGAACGTCGTGGTCGGGGCCTCGAGTCGTGCTGATGGGCGAGTGGCCCTGGGCCGATGGATCGTGGCCGATTCCCGGCGTATCGATCTCTACACTCGGAGAACTTCGGGACAACGTCGCAATGCCGCCATTCCTCGTTACTGGTAAATGATCTTGCCACTCTCGGCCTGGCGCAATCGCCCGCTGGGCGAGATTCCTTACCTGATTCTTGACGCCCGTTATGATCCGCCACGCTGGAGCCATCGTCTCCTGCGCCGTGCTAATTGCCATCGGCGAGACGACCGAAAGTGCGCGCGACATTGTGGGGTCAGCGTGTCGGCGTGAAGACGCTGTTCATCAAGCCAGGCAGTCTGTGGGAAAATAGCCACACAGAAGTTTTGACGGCAAGCTGCTTGACGAACTGCTGGCGCGCGAGCAATTCGAAACGCTGCTCGAGGCGAAGGTCTTCATCCAGCGGTGGCGAAGGCGCTTCAACGCGATTCGGCCTCACAAATCGCTGGGCTATCGCGCTTCGGCGCCAGAAACGATCCAGCCTGCTGGCGTTAGGACAAGCTCAACCCTAACCTATTGATTGGTTCCCTACCCCGGGGGCAGGTCAACCAAACTTCCGATCTGAGGGGCGACTGTGATGGTGCATCAGCGAATTGGGCGAACTGTCGGCGCGGTGGTGATCACTCTGAGTTGGGCTGCTGTTGGTCGCGCTGTAAACAACTACATTTTTAACGCGCCTCCCTCGGCGATAGGGCAGTACAACTGGCTGGGCAACAGCAACTGGTACTTGGAAGCAGTTGGCGCCAGCGGTGTTCCAAATACGCTTCTCGAGTCGGCAGAGTTTCAACAGTATCCTGGCTCCCAGGTGAATGAATCCACAAGCGTCGGCCTCGGGGCGTCTTTTCCTCTTCACAGCATGAAGAGTAAGGCGCTATTCAACATCGGCGTATCAAGTAACACTCCCGACGTTACCCTAACCATCGACCCTGGGAACGCGGGCATTGTAGCCCTAGATGTTACGGCTTCGGAACTCAGTTTCAGAGCGACCAGCACGGATAATGCTGGCGATTTATCGGTTGTCGTCAACGGTCTCACAGAGATTGAAGGGCGAATGACCATCGGCAGCCGCACCGACTTCGCGGCGTTGGGAGTGACCGTTCTCGATGGCAGGTTGACAGTTGAAGACGGAACCTACGCTTCGACAACGCTCACGGCCGGGCATGGCAGCGGCGATCTAGGCGAGGTTTACGTGCTTCGTGGCGGCACGCTCAATCTTGCTGACGACCTCACGATCGGGCGCGCGGGCGAAAGTCGGCTTTCCATACAGTCAGAAGACGACCTGTTTGACGATAGCGTCGTCAACAGCGTCGACACATTTGTGGGATTACAGCCGGGTGCGGTGGGCGAAATCGAAGTTGGTCCGCAAGGTCGATGGTTCAATAGCGGCGACGTGTATCTTGGGGGCAGCGATCTCGCCAACGGCGGCGAAGGAACCCTGCGACTCAATGGAACTTACTTCGCCACGCAATACCCGGCCATGGCTGAAATCGGCGGCAACCTAGAGCTCCGTGACGGGCTGATCTCGCTTTTCACGGGCGCGGAGCTCACTGTTGGCGGGCAGCTTGAAACTCGCTCCGGCACGCAGCTTGTCATGCAGCATGACGCCGTCTTGCGAGTCAATGCGAATCTGCTCGACCTAGCGGGCGGGTCGTTCGATTGGATCGAGGGACAGATCCACTTCACCTCGAAATTCAACGTCGATAGCACCGTTTCACACGCGCCGTTGGGAAATGCGGTCACGCTCGACGCGGGCGAAGAGACTCCATTCTCAGAAACATGGGTACAGTCGATCGTCGTTGACGGTGAGCTTGGCGTAGGAACGGGGGCGGGCGGATCGCTGGAAGTCGCGGGCGGCTTTGCGAACAGCGTTTCGGGTCGCATCGGCGGGAACGGCGTCGCGTTACAACCATCGCGGGCGAAGGTCGATGGCGGAGAATCAATCTGGGCCATGTCGCAGGACTTGACCATCGGTACGCTTCCCGCCAATCCCGAGGCAAGGCTCGAAATCCTCAATTCCGGCACGGTTAGCATGCGGAACGCCTTCATCGGCATTTTGGGGTTGAAAGGGGACGTGACGATCAGCGGCGCGGGGTCCGCGCTCGCGAGTACCGACTCAGTCTATCTCGGCGGCAATGCGAGCCTAGGCGGAGGCCAGGGAACCCTCGCGCTGACCAACAACGGTACGCTCGCCGTCGGCAACAGTGCGAGCGATCAACTCGTTGTGTGGAATGGCTACGCGGTGACGATGAATCAGTCGGCGATCAATGCCCGCAACTTGGTCGTACGGGGCTCGATCGCGCCGGCGGCCGGCGCGTTCATTCCGGGGCACATCAGCGTAGCGGGTACGACGGACGTCGATGGCGGAACGCTGACGCTCTCGGCGCTGAGCTCCAACCTAGTGGCCAGTGGAAATGTGATCGTTCAAAACGGCGGGGCGCTCAACGCCTACATTCATGGCGGGATCGGGACGAATGTCGTCGTTGTTGGAATTGGTTCGACCTGGACCACGCCTAATGTCGTGGCATCCGTTCTCGGCTCTTCGACGACAGGGGTGGGGCGAATTCGCTCGCTCACGCTCAACGCTGGCGGTACGGCCAATCTGACGGCGGGCGTTTCTTTCGCGGCTGGGGCCAGCGATGGGTTGCAGATGGGAGGGGGGACGCTCAACGCCCCGACGTTCAATGCGGGGACGGTCGGCGTTTCGGGTCGGGGCACGATCAATGCCAGCTATTCTGGCAGCGGGCAGATCAGTCCCAACGGTGCGCTCACGATTGGCAATGCGGGCTCGCCAGTCGGTTTTGCCACAACAGGCTCGATCAGCGTCTTCGGCAATTCACTCACGTTGAATGACGCCGATGCCGTAGAACTTGGCCCGACAACGACGCTCGGCATTATTAGCACGGGCGGCGCGTTGATCGCCCCTAACGGCATCAATCTCGCTCTCGGCGAAACGATCTCGGGCTTCGGCTCGGTGCAGACCGACAATAACGCCGCCGACCGACTTCAGAACTTGGGCGCAATCAACGGTGCAAGTACCACCAACCGCATTACGCTCGCGGGCTACGTCACTGGCAACGGCAGCTTCACAAACGTCGAGTTCACCGGAACGCTGGAACCCAGCGGCGCCCTTCCCTCGATACGCACCGGCTTAGTGAGCGGCAGCAATTACAAGTTCACCAGCTCGAGCGAACTGCTGATGGACATTGGCGGGGCAAATCCCGGCTTCGGCTACGACATCATCTTCAGCACTGGCCAGTTCATTGCCGACGGCGCCTTAAAGGTATCGTTGATCAATGGTTTCACTCCAAGCATTGGGCAGACGTTTGATCTCCTTGATTTCGGCACATTGATTGGCACGTTCGATGCGCTGGTTCTGCCGTTGCTGAACCCGGGCTTGGGCTGGGATGTGTCGCAGCTCTACACGCAGGGCCGAATTACTGTCGCCGCTGAACTTCTCAAGGCCGATTTCGAACAAGACGGTGACGTAGACGCCAACGATCTCGCGCTGTGGCAGAACGGCTTTGGCATTCAAGTTAGCGCCGCCCATGATGAAGGCGACGCCGACGCGAACGGCGCCGTCAACGGAGCGGACTTTCTGATCTGGCAACGACAGTACACGGGGCCTTTGGCGATGGTGGCCGAAATAACTGTCGTGCCGGAACCGAGCGCATGGTGGCTTTCGGCTCTGTCGATGATTTTTCCCATTACAGGCCGTTACAAGCGCTGTGCACGCCCAAGCTTGCGATTATTAACACCCCGCACCTGCCGTCTACTGTAGCGCCTAGTTTGCTGCCTGAGTTGTTAGAAGGGTGTTGACCGAGCAGCGCTCGGCCAATTTGGCCCGACTGCATGAGCGCCTGTTTGCCTGAATCGGACTCGCCGCTTGGGACACCTGCGGAGTTTCCAAGCTCAAGGACATCACTCAAGTAGAAGATCCTTTTTAGGATTTTTTGGCGTTATCCGTTTCCGCTTGCTGTTTCTGCGCGCGGTTCCGAACGGCTTCAATGGATTGAAAACCGTTGCCGATAGCCTCGAAACGAACGACGTAGTTGCACCCCAATTCGACGCCGTGGAACCGCTGCGCATGGCGGGTTGACAGAAAGTCATAAGAACTCTTGCGGCCGATTGCCACGGGGCGAACGCTCCGGTTATTGTCGATCGACGGTGCGCCGTTCGCGCAGCAGCGAACAAGTCCGTCCCAACTCGGCAGCATGTACTGCAACGCTTGGCCGATGGGACTCTCGGGCAGCACGCTCCGCTCGATGGCTTGGAGCCACTGGCGAAACTCGGCGAGCAAGGGCAATGCATGTTGTTGTCGCAGGTCCGAACGCTGACCATGCCAGGCCATCGGCGGGGAGTCGCTGGATCTGCGTGCGTGAAAGGTTCAGCTCGTTAGCGGCGGCGCCGCGGTCCCCCGACCCTTCGAGCCCCTACGCGGCCGATTAAGGACCTGGTTTTGGAGGGCGCCTGCGACGTCTAGTTGCCCCGCTTCTTCGCGCGAGCAGGCGGCGTAAGAGAAACGTCGGCTGCAGGAATGAGTCTGACCGGCGCGTTGGCTCGACGGTAAGCGCAGTTAGTATATGATGCAGCATACGCCGGCGAGCCCCGCTTCGATCTAGACATCGACATAGACGATGCCGGGATTGCATCACGAGAAACGAATCCTGCGCGAGAAATTCTGTCAAACATTCGAGGGACAAGTCAAATGCGTTGGCAAGGCGGAAAGCAAAGCGAGAACTTGGAAGATCGTCGGCGGATGAGCCCTCGCACGGTGGCGATCAGCGGGTTTGGGATGTTGATCCTGCTGGTGATCGGCGCTTTAATGGGCGTCGACCCGCAGCGACTTCAGCAACTGATCGGCGACGCGCCGGGCGCTGCGCCGGGCGGCGGCGGCGGCGGGCCGGCCGTTGAGAGAGAGCTGACTGCCGAAGAGATGCGCAGCCGTGATTTCATCGCCACGATTCTCGCCTACACCGAGGAAGTCTGGGGGGACCAGTTCCGTCGCGCAGGCGAGACCTACGCCCCGCCAAAATTGGTCCTTTTCGCTGATGCCGTGCAGACTGGTTGCGGAAACGCCCCGTCCGCGGTGGGTCCCTTCTATTGCCCGGTCGACAAGACCGTATACCTCGACCCGACTTTTTTTGACGAACTCGAACAGAAAATGGGGGGCTCGAAGGCCGAGTTCTCTCAGGCTTACGTCATCGCCCATGAGATCGGCCACCATGTGCAGAACCTGCTCGGCTACAGCGCGCTGGTCGACCAGAAGCGCCGGACATCGTCCAGGGAGGAGTTCAATCGCTGGTCAGTGCGACTGGAGCTTCAGGCTGATTACCTGGCGGGCGTTTGGGCCCATTACGGCCAACAGAAATTTGCTTTCATCGAGCCGGGCGACGTGGCAGCAGCCATGCAGTCGGCCAAGGCGATCGGTGACGACCGCATCCAGAAGAATTCACGCGGGTTCACTTCTCCTGAGAGTTACACGCACGGCACCTCGACGCAGCGCACCAAATGGTTCCGTCTCGGCTTGCAATCCGGCGACCTTAGCAGCATGAAGGAACTTTTTGAAATGCCCTATGAACAATTGTGAATTCCTTCGGCAGTATTCTCGTTCCCTGACCCTACAAAGAGAAAATGGTTATGTTCGGTCATCGGCGGAAACTCGGTCACCTCGTGGTCCTGTTGCTGTTTTTGATGGCAGGACTGACGCCAATTCCATCCTATGCTCAGCAACGCGAGTGGTTGTCGAAGGCCGACGCCCCGCTGATGGTCGACGGGGTCGTCCGTCAGGTGTTCCGCAGCACCGTTCAGGGACGTGAAGAGTATCTGCTGCAGATTGACGTGCAGCAGTCTGAGGGCCGCAAGTTGGCGCCGGAAGGCTCGCGTGTTCGATTTCCTGGTCCGGGCGATTCGGTCTATGTTCATGTTTCCCCGCGACAGGATCAGGCAGGGCGCGAGCTCATCAGGGGTGACCGCAAGGACATACCGGACGAGAAGTCGCAAGTCCGTGCGTATTTGACCCCGCGGGAACAGGGGGGCTGGGAGGGAGTAGTTCCTGGCTGGTACGAAGTCGTTGGTAACGGCGCCGCCGGAGCCGGCCCCGATAACCAGGAGCGGGACATCGCGCGGGGTTCACGATCGGGCGAGTCTCGTCTGGGGATGACGACCGAGGCGCTCAAGGTTGAGAATCGGATTGCATTGCGCGTCACGAGCGTCGAACGGAGTGGGGCGGCACAGAAGTGCGGCCTGGAAGTCGGCGACATTATCGCTGGCGCCGAAGAGTCCCCAATCACGGATGCCGCACAACTCGAAGCCTTGGCCGCCAAAGGCAAGAAGTTCTCCTTGATCGTGGTCGACGTCAACACGGGCAGGGGTGCGCGAGTCGAAATCGATCCCACCGAGCAGCCGGCGACCGATGATGCGGCCGGGGCGCAGGCGACGCAACCCCCGAAGGCATCGCTTGGCATCTCAGCAGAACCTGTGTCTCTCGGCACGCGGAGTGCGATGAGAGTCACCCACGTCGACCCAGCCGGACTTGCGGCGAAAGCGGGGCTTGAGCAAGGCGACATCGTGGTTGCCGCCAATGGAGCACCGATAACAGGTCCGGAACAACTCTTAGGAGCGCTACGCAAGAGCGGGCAAACGCTCAAACTTACCGTTCGCGATTCGCGCACGGGTCGTGACACGGAAGTTGACGTCAAGCTGGGCGATACAAAACCCGTCAACCCGTTGCCAGCCAACGTGGAGTCCCCCAGTTTCGGGTCGCCCGGCAAACTGGGGGCCGTGACCGAACTCGCCTTTCACGACGACGATTTTGCAGTGAAAGTCACCGAGATCGAGACCGGCAGCCCCGCGGCCCAGGCGGGGTTACGCCCGGGAGTCATGATACTGGCCGCTAACGGGAAACCGGTGCTGCATCCGAACGAACTTAACGACGCGGTTCGCAAGTGCGCCGGCATCCTAAAGCTGAGCGTTCTCGACCCGACGTCTGGCAAGAAAAGGGACATAGACGTTAATATAGGTAGGTGAGAACTCAGCGTGTCATCGTCCTTCGCATGAATCGACTAACGACTGAGCTATTGCAACTTCACTTCAAAGGCGTCTTGTTTCCGCACCGGAGGTCCGGCGCGTGATCGAACGCATCGTCTGCCGCACAACGCCTGGACCAGCGCTAATACTCCAGTGGTCACCCCGGCGACGACAACACCAATTCCTCGCCGGCAGTTGTCACTACCGCGCACATAAGCACGACCCTACCGCTATCAAAGTCCAACTGTATTACTAGTCGTCGTCATCCTCACCAACAGCAGAAATCGCCCATTCGGGGTATGGCGCCCGGCTGCCGCGCATCGCACGCCACAAAATCCGGTTGAGCACATCCTCAGGCGCCTTATCGACCTCGCGAAAATTCAATGACGCCGAAACCACGGCGTCTTCTCGCAGCACTGGGTCTTCAATCGCACCTACGGCCGGATTCATCTGGTCCAGCGCAATCAAAGTCGGCGCCGATTGATAGGGCGTGAAATCGGCTTTATCGACGAAGCAATCAGACATCGGCGACGCGCTCGCATCAAACTGGTTCATCGGCCGCATGCCAAGAATCTGCTCGATCGTTCGCAGAATGCTCGTGGTGTTGTACTGGGTACTGATCACTGCGCCACGCTTAGCATAGGGGCTCGCGCAGAAGGCGATGGTGCGATACCCGCTCACATGATCCCAACCGGCTTGCGGATCGTCCTCGATGGCAAAAATCGCCATCTGCGGCCAAAACCGCGAGCGGCTTAGACCCTCGACAATCCGCCCAAAGGCCAAATCGTTGTCTGCGATGCAAGCCGCCGGAGTAGGACTTCTAGCATCCGTGCCGCTCGTATGATCCTGCGGCAGGCAAATGATCGTTAGATGGGGAAACTCTCCCTTCTTCTCGAACTCGGCTAGCTCTTTCAGTACAAAGTCGGCGCGGAATTGATCCGGCACCGACATGTTCCAACCGACGTAGTTGGTCGGCGAGATCGGCCGCAGGCTCTCGACGCTAGGCCAGCACTCGAACACCACGTCGTCCGTGCCATTCTTCCACGCCTGGTAACATGCGGTGAAGTCGGGCTCCCCTTTCTTGTCTTGATCGCGCCATCGGACGGACGGGCCCATAAACTCGCCGTAGTTCCGCACCGTCTTGCCGTGCTTGAGGGCGTTGTCCCAAATGAAACCAGTTGGGGCGTAAGCGAGTGCGTCGTTTTCATCGACGCCCATGCCGTCGGGGTAACTACGCGGAAAGCCCGCGAAGCTTTTTTCCATGTAGTCGGTCGAGTACGCCGTCGTGCTCCATTGATGCCCGTCGGCGCTGAGGATGCCGGAGCAGTAGGTGTTGTCCAGCAGCACAAATTCCTCGGCGATCTTGTGGTGATTCGGCGTAATCCCGCGGCCGAAAACGCACAGCGACGGATCCCCATTGCCGCGCCCGAATGCGCCGAACACCTGATCGAAGGTGCGATTTTCCTTGATAATGTATACGACGTGCTTAATGTGACTCGGCTCGCCGATACGTTCTGGAATAGCACGCGGCGGCTGATCGGGTCGCGGCGGCGACAACGCCGCGGCAATTCGGGGCGCCCGCAGATTCGCCGCGACCCGTTCCGAAAGACCTGGCAAGTCTTCATCTTTAGGAATCGACGCGAGCGTGAGCGAGCCAAAATAGTTGTGCGTGTTAAACCCGCGCTGCCCCTCGTCGTCCACCCGCGGCGTCTTCGGAAAGCCTTTGATATTGGCAGCCACAATTGCTCCCCGCGTCTCGTCGACGAGCACCGCCCCGGGGTACCACCCGACTGGAATCATCCCCAGCAGCCGAGTTTCCTCAGGCTCGTCGGCGTCGAACTCGAACACGGCGATGGCGTTCTGCGACCCATTGGCCACATACAGCAGCTTGCCGCCCGCGTCGAAGTCCGCAGCGTTGGGCGCCGCCCCTAGCAGGTCGGCCGCGTTGGGCTTGGCCCAGATCGTGGCGACGATATCATCGCTACGCACGTCGATGACGCTTAAGTGATCGCTCGCGGCGTTACAGCAGACCACAAACGGGTGCTTAGGCGAAGCAGCCAACCCGCTAGCGTGGAGTCCGGTCAGCAGTTCCTTCAGCACCTTGCCGGCCTTGAGATCGATGACGCTGACCGATCCTTCGTTGGCAATGTGCCGTACCGGGTCGACGCGAACGAGCGTCCCTCGACCGGCCGGCCCCGTGAGATCCCCCGGCCCAGGACGCCGGCCGCCCCAGTTGCTCACGTAGGCTTTGTCACCGACCAGCACGACTTCGTATGGCGCCACGCCAACGTCAAAGGTTCGCACTAGCTCGCCGGTCGCCGTGTCGAGCTCAAGCAGGCGATTGGAAAGATTGCCGCAGACGTAAAGTCGCCTGCCATCCGCCGACGCCGCCAAGCCGCTGGGAATTTCGGCATCGCGGCGCGGCGCATCGGCATCCGGCAGCCGCCACGACTTTATCGGTTTAACCTCGCCCGTGGGCATCACTTCAAAAACTTTGATCGAGCCATCGACGTTGCTCATGTACAGCCGATCTCCCGCCGGCGAGAAAATCAGCCCCGTGAAGCTCAACTGCCCTTCGTCGTCGGGATGCAGCAACTGCTCAGACACCGGGGCCTCGGGCGCTTCCGCCGTACTTTCGGCTGGTAGCGGTACACGCTGGCGAATCGTGCAGGCGTCGGGATCGACCACGACGAGCTCACTGGTCTTGCCGGCGGTAACCAGCAACTTGCCGTCGGGCGACAACGCCAGTGCCTGCGGACGCATTCCCGGCAAATCAAGCTGCGTTCCGTAGGGCGTGACCACCTGATTTACAGGGGTAACGACGCGGCCATCGTCGTAGTATCCCACGCGCTCTTTATCGGAAGCGGTTTGAACTAACGTTTGGCCGCAGCTATGCTCGGCGACCTGAAATATCAGGGTCAACGCAAGGATTGAAAACCAATGTAGCGGCAGAGCCGCAGCGTGATGAAATGAGTGGCAGCTGCACGAAAATTGCATGGGGACGCCGCTCCTAAGCTTGACTTTACGAGTTGATCAATTGAGTGATTATTTCACCCCTCTTCCCCAAACGCCATTAGGGCGCTCAAAGTATTGACCGTTCGTTAACGAATCCCATATGCCGCGATCATCCCGGAGGTCGGACCTAGACCAAGGGGGCTACTCCGTTTCTTGTAATGGTACGCGGTCCTGCCGTTACGCAATTTTGTCTTTGGGGGAATGCTTAGAGGCATTCGTTCGGTCGCCGAGTCGAGACGTCGACGGCGTCGCAACTGGAATAGTCGCCGACGCACTGTAAGATGGCCGGTCTCAAGGGCAGGATTGAATTTGATCCGCGACAAAGCCAAAACGAGATTCGAACACCCGACCTACGCGCTTCGCTCAGATTCCACATGGACGCTGTCCAATGGCAGTCCCCAGGCTCGTACCTGGTGCTCGGCTCCACAGGTGGCATCGGCGCGATTTTATCTCGACGGCTGGCGTCGTGCGGCGCGCGATTGATGCTTGCTGGCCGTGACGTTGAGAAGCTGCAAATGCGGGTCAACGAACTTCACGCACGGGCATCCCCGCTCGATGCTACGCGTTTTGCGGAAGTGGACTCCGGCGTCGGACAATCAGTTGAACCATATGGTCGACTGTCGCGGCGAACTTAACTACAGCGTTCGCGGTCGTGGGGGCCGCCGCCAAAGCCATGCTGCCTGCGGCGGCTCCATTGTTCTCGTATCATCGGCCACGGCCCGCACGGTATCCGAGTCAACTGCTTAGCGCCCGGCTTCGTCGGCACGACCATGACCGTTCGTCTAACGGGCAACGACGCGTCATTGAAGGCATCGACCGTCATGCGCGCTTGAGGGACAATTGGGGAATCGGAAGACGTCGCTGCAGCAATTGAGTGGCTACTCAGTGCTGAGCGGCGTTGGGTAACTGGCCAGGTGCTAAGAATCGATGGCGGGTTGGGCTCGGTCCGTATACCTTGAACCGCGGGGCGCCTTATGTACGCTGCGTCGGAACGACTGATACGCTGCCCGAGGCGGGCGTTAGTGATCGAGTCCAGAGAGTGCACCGAGACCGGCGTTCGCGCACACATCGTTTGAGGATAGAAAAAAATGACGCATGACGTGGTGATTGTCGGCGGCGGCTTGGCCGGCCTCTGTTGCGCTCTCCAGCTCAAACAGCGTGGCGTTAGCTTTCTACTGGTGGAGGCATCCGACGGTATCGGAGGCCGCATCCGTACGGATCTCGTTGCTGGATTTCGTTTAGATCGCGGCTTTCAGGTCTTTCTGACGAGCTATCCAGAGGCGAAGCAGCGACTTGACTATGAGGCTCTTCAACTCAGGCCGTTCCTCCCCGGCGCCTTAGTGCGGCACGGAGAAAAATTCCATCTACTGACTGATCCGTGGCGAAGGCCATTTGCCGCGATGCGGTCCTTGGCCTCGCCCATCGGTTCATTCGCCGACAAGTGGTGTGTGGCTCGGCTGCGCTCCCGGTCGCTGCATGGCAGCGACGAAGATCAATTCCGCGATCCCGAACTCACAACCCTCCAATCGCTGCAAGACGCCGGCTTCTCGAACTCGATGATCGATCGATTCTTCCGGCCCTTTCTGGGCGGCGTCTTTCTGGATCCTGACTTGCGCACCTCCAGCCGAATGTTGCACTTCACCTTCCGCATGTTCTCGCTCGGCAGCGCTTGCTTGCCTGCCGACGGCATGGAAGCTATTCCCCGGCAACTGGCCTCAGCGTTGCCGCCGTCCGCCATACGGCTTAACGCCCGTGTGGTGCGCGTTCAAGCCGGCGCGGTGAGCCTGGAATCGGGCGAGCAACTGAACGCCCGGGCGGTCGTCGTGGCGGTGGACGGCGCCGCGGCCGCACGGCTCCTTGGCGATGCGATTTCTTCCGCTGGGCAAGGCGTCACCTGCCTGTACTTCGCCGCGCGGCGTCCACCGGTCGAGCAACCGATCTTGGTGCTCAACGGGGAACGACGGGGCCCGATCAATAACCTCTGCGTACCCACGCTCGTCGCTCCTTCCTATGGCCCGGGCGACGCAAGCCTGGTCTCCGCAACGGTGCTCGGAATCACCGAAAATGCAGAGCGACTTCTCGCGGAGGTGCGCCAACAGCTCGGTGACTGGTTCGGGCCTGTCGCTCGGGACTGGCATCACCTGCGAAGTTATTGCATTCCTTACGCGCTGCCACAACAATTCCCGCCTGCGCTCGATGTGCCGCAACGGCCGGTTCGCTGGCAGCCAGGAGTCTACGTCTGTGGAGATCATCGAGACAATGCCTCGATTCAAGGGGCGATGGTCTCGGGCCGACGGGCGGCGAACGCCGTGCTAGAAGACCTCTTCTGAGCGAGTCACTCCCCCGTATTTTACTTCTATCTCATTTTGCGGCCACCCTGTTCATGCTGGGAGTTCGTTGGTTTGTCCAGGTAGTCTACTACCCGCTCTTAACTTAGACAGGATTCGCTGATTTTTCGTGCCTACGAGCAGCGGCACGCGGCACTAGCAACGTGGATCGTTGCCCCGCCGATGCTGCGGGAAGTGATGACCGCCTTGTTCTTATTCTGGTTCAAGCCTACGGGGGTCTCGCCTCGGCGACTAACCTCGGACTCGCTCTCTTGGCCGTCATCTGGCTATCGACCACACGAGTCCAATCGCCGTGCCACATCGTGTTATCCTAGGGCTTCGATTCGGTCGTGCATCGGCGAATCGTGAGGAGGAACTGGATTCGGACGGCGGCCTGGAGTCTGAACAGACTGCTAGTTTTCTGGATGGCAAGCAACTCGCGATTCGATCCTGCCTTGCCCTGCAGCGTGCGGTCGAGGTCTCGATCGCACCGTTGTAAAGGTTCGGCGTTGAGCGCCTCCAGCGACTCAACGCACGGCGCCGGGACGAGGAAGTTGCGTCGGGTGCCCAACTTGGTGGGCCCCAATTCAATGCTGATGTCCACCTGATCGCACTAATTAAGCTCTCGGGCCAGCGGGCGACTAACTTACCGATTGCTTAGCGAGCGTGAGCCGGCCATTTAGCACGTCAGAATCGTTTCGTGTACCTCGATTGTCCGCTCCATTGCGAAATGCTCAGCATCCGTTCTCACCGCAAGGTAGCCGATAATCCGCCTTTGCTATGGGACCGGCGGAAATTTCGGCCATTCCAGCCGTGATAATGATGTTCCATGCTCGCACCGCCACAGACAATCTTGCAGCGAGACGGCTGACGACGCCACGCAGACGAAAGGGGGTAGGCCCAACGGCTGAAAGTGAGGTTGCTAATGACCACGCTGATCCTGGGGCACCGTTGCGCGATCGCTCCGTGCTTCTTTGCCTGGATCGTCGCCAGCGCCGCACTGCACGCTGCCCTGCTCTGGTATGCCAATGGAACCGGCGGATTTAACCCGAATTTCCCCGATTTTTATCAGCATCAGAATTGGGTGAAGGGTGCGCCGGCCAGCAACAATTGGCAGCGCACCGGCGGTTGGTGCTTTCAGATCGCCTACGCCGATGTCTTCTACGACCTGATCAAGCAGGGATATCTCGACCTGCTGCCCGCCGACGTCACCCTGCCGGCGAAATAGTTCGACACCGCGTACAAGCCTGCTGGGCAGCGCCGACGGATGACGCCGAGGATGGCGAGAGGGCGTCAGCTCACATGTATAGGCTAAGGACCTATTTCCTGAGCGGCATCTGCGCCGCAGTGCCACGCAGTTGCCCCACCGGCCGTCGAAAGTCACCTTCGGCGCTAGTCGGCATTCGACGATCGCGCGCTAGCGGAATCACGTCGGTCGCCAACCCGAGTCGCTCTAGAAGTCTAATGAAGTAATAATTGAGATCGAACTCCCACCACCGGGTTTGTAGCGATGCCGCGGCTTGGTCCCCGTGGTGATTGTTGTGCCAACCCTCGCCGCCGGTAATCAACGCCACGAACCAATTGTTGCGGCTGTGATCATCCGTCTTGAAATTGCGATAGCCGAAGATGTGCGAGAGCGAGTTGACGCTCCAGGTGATGTGCCACACGTACACCGTGCGCGCGAGCACGCCCCAGACGACCAAGCTCAGCGCCATCTGCAGAGCCGCGGCGTTATCCTGTAGAACCCCGTAAGCAATTCCCCAGCTGGCGACAAAATAGATGGCGGCGTGGGCCAGATAGATCCAACCAAACGCGAGCCAATTCCGCTCCAGGTACATGTAGAACGGATCTTGGAGGATGTCGCGGGAGTACTTCTCGTAGAATGATAGCGGCGTCTGGCTTCGATTCTTGACGCAAAGCCAACCGATATGCGCCCAGAGGAAGTTTACCAGCGGCGTGTGCGGGTCATCCTGTTCATCGGAGTGACTATGGTGCTTGCGATGCCAGGCCACCCATTTGGCGGGCGTCTCTTGCGCGCTGCATAGCGCGAGTACGACGAAGAAGTGCTCCAACCACTTCGGCGTCTTGAAGCTTCGATGGGTCAGTTGCCGGTGGTAACACACAGGAATTCCAATCTGACCGAAGATGACGACGCCCAGCCAGAACGCGATGACGCCCGACCAACTGAAAAAGTAGGGAACGAACGCAAGCGCCGCCAGCAGGTGCATGACCGCGAACGACAGGACGTAGTTCCACTGGATGACATTTGCGTTGACTCGCAGCGGTAACGCCAACGCGCCCGATGACTTTTGGAGGGGTTGGTCGACTCGCATATATTGAACGCTGTTGCTGAAATTGGTCGTCAGAGTCCACGTCCGACTATCCTATCTCTGCTGCGTTACGTTCCGATGCAAAAAAATCGATATTAAAGGGACATAAACGAAAAAGGGAAGACGCATGGAAAACTGCGCAACTACCGCAGGATGTAGTGGCTCGGTAGCGGGCGGGCGTCGACCTCTTGCGGCACCGGAAGTTCGATCTACACCGCTGGCGGCTCACCGAGAAGGTTGACGTGTCGGCGGACGTCCGACCCTTAGTTGGCACGGGCGTCAGCTACGAAGGAGTCTTCGTGTCGCGTTTCGCGGCGTTCAACGTCGGTGCATTGCCCCAGCTCTCCTCGGCGAGGTTGGAGTTACCCGCAGCGGGCGCAGGAAACCCAATCGAGGCCGTTGAAGTTATCTCGCTAGAATTCGCCGCCATCCTTCAACGGCTTGCGATTCGCGCTACTTTCAACTGTCGGTCGCGCATGACGCACCGTCCATCTCCAAACGCCCTTTCAACCGTGAAGGCAAAGACACATGGCGAAAAAGAAAGCTGCGAAAAGGCGATCGGCCGCGTCGAAGGAGTTGGCCATGAACGCGAACGAGAACCTGCCCGAAGTCTCGAAGCGAACGGCTGGAGGCGTCAGTGGAGCCGTCGGCGGCAGCATGATTGCGGGCCCAGTGGGGTGCCTTCGTCGGCGGCATTGCCGGCGCACTCATCGGCAACGCCTCGGCGAAGGGGAACGCGGCCGATCAAGCGCGCTGCGGCGGCCGTTCAAGAAGCGGCCGCCACGGAGCATCTAGCGAACGCCGTTGCCGCGACCAAGACCGCCGCGGTGAAGGCGGCGTCCTCGGCGACTAAGCTTGTCGGTGGCAAGACGGCAGCGTCGAAGAAGGGGGCGAAGCGAACGAAAAAAGTAAAAGCCGTGCCGAAAAAGGCGACTGCGAAAAAAGTGGCGAAGAAGTCGACGGTCGGCAACAGATCGAAAAAGGCTGCACTGTCGAGGCCTGCTAAAAAGATCTCGAAGAAGTCGCGTTAGGCGTCACCTGGGCATACGCCAACCAGTTTCAAGGCGTTCGGTTACTCGGCCTAGTTGTCGATAGGTCACAGGAGCTCGTCAGTTAATGGCTGGGCTGGGAGCCGCCCCCTGTTTTGTGGTGAAGTTCGTCGATCCCCATGGACGCATCGGCCGTGCTCAGACCAGGAGCAACCTCGTCGTTCGCCTCCTAGTTGACGAAAGATCGACATGTCGAGTCGATTTTAACTGGCCCGCCACGTGCTGGCGAGAATCCTGATGGCGGTCTACGGCGACTGCACATCGGGCTTCGTCGTTTCGGCGAACGCTTCCTGCAGGCGCTGCGTATCGGCTTCACTCCACGACTCAGGCTGCGTTACCTCAATCCACGAATTAATGTAGCTCGCCGGGGAGTAGTTGTGACCGTAACCGGCCGGAACGCTGGTGGCCATGGACAGGTCAAAGGCGATTTGCAGGAACGTAACGAGCGGATACCAGCGCAAGTACGGCGAAACATCGGGCCCACGCTCGCCGACAAGCCAATCAGGTTTGGAGTAGAGCAGGTCGGGCGAGAAGAAAGTCATCGGATCGCTGGCATGCTGGATGTAGACGAATCGCATGGGGCCCCAGCGCTCGCCGAATTTGCCCAACGAGTTGTCCAGTCCCGTGAAGCGGAGCATGGAGCCGTCGCGAAATCTGGGCAGCCACATCGGCGAGTCAGGGTTTCGGTAGCGGGTGACCTTGCCCCAGGCGGCGCTCGGAAATGGCGGGCCGCTCCAGACGCCGCCCTGAATCGGGTCTTCGAACACGGTGAACAGGTCGGCGCTGGCCGCGGAGCCGAGCGCGCCCAGGCTCAATCCATAGACATACAGCTTCGGACGGCTCTCCTTGGCAAGCGTTTTCCAGTAGTCGTACACCTCGTTGAACAGCGCCGTGGCGGAATCCTGCGAGCGCGTGGGATCGACGAGAATGGTGATCCAGCTCGGTAGATAGGAGTACTGCGCGCTGACGATAGCCGTATCGCCCGCGTGGAGGTACTCGATCGGGTTGACGGCGGCGGGATCGAGCCAGCCGGTGCCAGTGGGGGTGGCAATGATGAGGACCTTTCGCTCGAAGGCGCCGATGCGGCGCAGCTCTTGGAGTGCGAGCTTGGCACGTTCTTCGGAAGTCTCTCGCGAGGCGAGGCCGACGTAAACGCGCAACGGCCGCGTGGCCGGCTTGTTCCAGAACGCGCCGATTTCATCCTGGGTTGGGCCGGCAGCGATAAACTGCTTGCCGCGGCGACCGATCGTGTCCCAGGCAATGAGCGACTCGCTGCTGCCGGCGGCAACGGCTTCTTTAGGCTGCTCGATCCCTTCCTCAATGAGCATGTCCATTTCGAGAAAAACGGCGTCAGCGGCGTCGAGCGCCAGTCGAGCAAACACGTCGTTGACCAGCAGCATCAGCCCCAGCGCCACGAGCAGAGCACTGACTACGACGGAAATGCGACGCGGAATCACCGCGCTGATCTTGCGGTCGACGAACCTCCAGAGGCCGCGCACAGCGCGCGCGAATGCAATGATTGCGACGCCCACCAGCAGCGCTATGGCGGCGACGCGCCAAGGATAGCCGGTCTCCACAGGCGGCATCTCCATGAGCTGCCGAATCGAGTTTTGCCAGACGACGTCGCGCCACAGAAACAGTAGCACGACCGCGGCGACGACCGCGGTCGTGATCCGCTTGCTCCACTGCTGGATGTGATCGGGCGGCTTCGGAATTTCGAGAAACAACCAGGCAACGACAAAGAACACGCCGAGGCCGTAGCCGACGGCCAGTGCCAATCCCGACAGCGCCCCTTGCACGACGAAGGGTCGTGGCAACAGCGACGGTGTGAGAGACGCGGCGAAAAAAAGCGTCGCCGACGCCAAGCCGACGAAGGAGAATGAGGCCCAGAGGCGTCTCCCTAGCTGCTTCACGTTCTGGGAGATTCTGGTCATGCGATTTACCGTGCGTCGAGGCCGGCGCTGCGCCGCGTGCGCACCTCAAGGTGGAGGAACGCACGGGCCGATGCGATATGCGCTGGGACAGCGGCCAAGGCGAGTCTTTGCAAGATCATAACGTCGCCGCCCGAGTATCGCAGAATGGCATTCTTGCAGGAAATCCATGGGGCGGGAAGCGCGTCGAAAAACCACGTAACGAGCCATCAACCGATCAAACCGGTGATGCCTTTGAATAGAAACCACGCACCAAAAATCAGCGACGTGACAATCACGATCCGTCGATTGTGCCGTTCGAGCCAAGCCTGTGCTGCCTTCAATGGTTTGGCGCTCTGGTGCGGCGCTGCTGCGTAAACGAGGATAGGCGTCATTGCCAGCGTCTGAGTTGCAAGTACGTAGAATAGATACACACCGACATTGGCCTTTCCACCTGATCCGGCTTCGCCAATGACGCTGATGGCTGACAGCGTAAAGACCCACTGCTTGACGGCAATCGTAACAAAGAGTGCGCCTGGGATGCCCCCATTTTTAGTACCACAGGTTATGAGAGCACGGGTTGGGTAATAGGTAAGCCTTCCGTAGGAGGTCGGTTGTGTTGCTGGAGCGCAGGCGCAGCCGAAGCGGAAGCAGCACAACCGGCGGCGAATTCGGCGGGGGTGCGATAACCAAGAGCACTATGTGGCCGATGGTGGTTGTAATCGCTTCGCCAATTCGCCGCGAGCGACTGGGCCGCCGTCACGCTCTCGAACACCTCGGCGTCGAGCAGTTCGCTCCGCAGGCGGCTGTGGAAGCTCTCGGCATAGCCGTTCTGCCACGGCGAACCTGGCTCGATGTAGAGCGTCTCGACGCCTGCCGCAGCCAGGAACTGGCGAATCGCTCGGGCAATGAACTCCGGTCCGTTGTCGCTGCGGAGGCAGGTCGGCACGCCGCGAATCACGAATAAGTCGCGCAGCACGTCCAGCGCGTCGTCAGCGGTCATGCTTCGATTCACCTCCAGCGCCAGGCATTCTCGCGTATATTCGTCGACAATCGACAGCCACTTGATCGCGTGGCCGCTCTCCGTGCGATCGAAGACGAAGTCCCAGGCCCACACATGGTCCTGGCACTCGGCCCGACGCCGCACGCAGCCGCCGGCGGCCGTGCCCAACCGCCGCTTCTTTCGCTGTTTCTTCGGCACTTGCAAGCCCTCTTGTCGCCAGAGACGATGCACCCGTTTGCGATTCACGCTCCAGCCCTCCCGCCTCAGCAGCGCCGTGATGAAGCGATAGCCGTAGCGCGGATGCTCACGCACCAACTCTAGCACTCGACCCAGTAATCGCTGTTCTTCTTCATCCGCGCGCGGAGCATAGCGCTGCGTACTCCGCGGTTGCTCCAACGTCTGGCAGGCCCGACGCTCGCTCACCCCCAGGCTCGATTGCACCTGAGCAACCGCCCTTCGGCGACGCGCCGGGCTCAGTAGTTTCCCCGAAGGGCTTCCTTCAGGATCGCCTTGTCGAGTTCCGCCTCGGCCAGCAGCTTCTTCAGCCGCTTGTTCTCCTCATCAAGTTCCTTCAGACGCTTGGCTTCTTCACTCTTCATCCCGCCGTACTGATGCCGCCAACGACTGAGCGTCTGCTCGCTGATCTCCAGCGACTGACAGACCTGGCCGACCGTCTTGCCGCCGGCGATCATCGCATCCGCCTCACGCAGCTTCTTGACGATCTGCTCCGGACTGTGCTTCTTGCCTTTCATCGAGAGTCTCCTTGCCCGCAAGGGCGCTAGGAACTCTCATAACACATGGATCAGCTTTTGGGGAGCAGGCCACGCCTGCGCCGACGGCCTTGAGCGCCGAGAGCCCTACAATCGTGCTAATCCACTGCGGCGGCGGAGCGTCGGGATCGTCCGGCTCTTGCCGTTGCATGAAGGCCGTGACCAACAACAGGATACCGGTGATCAGCAGCAGCGTGGAGACGATGATTTTCGGGTCGGCTTCGGAACTCGCTTGGCAAGCTACGCCGAACACAAGTCCAAACAGAATTCCCTGCAGCAAACGCACCGTGACGCCGCCGGCCACGAAAGCAATGGCATTGAGCAGCCCTCCCTTGCTTTGCAATAAGAATAGCACCGCGATGGAATACAGCGGGACCACCGCGGCGCCCACGATCAAAGGAAGCAGTTCGACGATCACGTCACGCATTGTGTACTCGTCAGCCTCTCAGTCACTTATGTTTATTGAGAAGCCGGCGAACCCAGTGGCGGTCTTGAGGTTTTTGCAGCGAGCTCGTCAACTCGGCGAGTCCGGGCAACGTGACGAAATCGCGAGATTGGCGATTCGGCGTGCAATGTTGACTGTGTTCTTGTTGCCGGAAACATGGCGGGTGACATAGGCGCCCTCCATTATCAGGCACAATTCCTGAGCTAGCGAGCGAGGCTCATCAGCACCCGCTTCCACAGCGATCGCATATAGGATGTCCTCAATAGCTTGCTTGCTTTGCGAAGCTGCCACGTGGGCGGGTTCGTGCGGGAGCGGAAACTCCATGGCCACGTTGACGAAAATGCATCCCTGGAAATCGTCTGATTCGATGATATGTTCCACGACATCGAGCACCGCGTGCAACTGGCCGACCGCGGTTAGGCCGCCGCGCTCCTGAATCATGTTGCGAAACGTGTCTTGCAGCCAACAGTTCTGCAATTCCAAAGCGGCGAGCATCAGGTCTTCTTTGCTTTCAAAATGCTTGTAGAACGCCGTCTTGCTGATTCCTACGTCCGCCAGGACTTGATCGATTCCCACGCTGCGAAATCCGTCGCGGTAGAAGCGGCGAACTGCCGATTCTACGAGGCGCTGGCGAGTGGAAGTAGTCATGGCGCACGCGGGTAGTTTGAAAGTCGACGCTGACTACGAGTCAACCAGTCAGTGTACCACAAGTAAACTTTGCCGGTCTTCCGTGGAGACGAAAATCATGTCGTGCAACGAGACAAATGGCGACTCGTCCATTGCCTTTCGCATCGCTTTCCTGGTTTGACAAAGACCTGAAATAAAACGGCGGCTTTTCTTTCTCTATGGCGTGGCGTGTCACGCCCTGTTCTTCGGGGCATTTGCCTACATGACTGGCTTCGTCGGCAATCTTCTGGCGCCAAAGACGATCGACACGACCATGGAAGGAGCAGCGGGACTTGCAATCGCAATTCATCTGCTGCTGCTCGGTTTGTCTTCCGCGCAGCACTCGATCATCGCCCGGTCGGCGTTCCAACGCATCTGGACCCGCGTCATGCCGGAGCCGATCGAACGCAGTACCTACCTATTGGCTGCCTGCGTGGCAACGCTCGTATCGATGTGACAATGGCGTGGAATCGAGATGGTTGTCTGGAATGTACAACACGCTGCGTTTCGCGCGATCCTGTGGCGCCTGTTTGCGATCGGCGTTCTTTTGGCGCCTTTCGTAAGCGTGTTGATCGACCACTTCGACCTGTTCGGCACGCGCCAAGTCTGGCTGCACCCGAGTCGTTAGCAACGCGAGGCGCCCGTCGACTGGGGGCCGCCCATGAACGCTGAACTCGCCATCGTCTTGGGAGGACTCGCCGCTGCGATCGCGATGTTCGCGATCAACCAGCCGCGAATCGGTGCAACTTCTTATTGTGATAGTTGCTTACACTTTGCATCAGGGTGATAATACGGTCGCGATGCGTCGTACGCGAACCGCCACGAACGGTCGCACTTTTATCTAAAAGGGCGCGGAATGAATGAGTTTGAGAACGCCTCCAAGTCGCTCAGTCAGCGGATGCTAGACGTCGTCGAGGTGGTTGGCAACAAAGTCCCGCACCCGGTGGTCATTTTTCTGATCCTGATTGCGATCGTCCTGTTGCTGTCGCACGTTCTGTTTCTCACCGGCGCGAGCGTCACCTACCAGGTGATCAATCCCGACACGCACGAAGTCGAAACCGCGACGACCACTGCGCGCAGCCTGCTCACAGCCAGCGGCATTCGCGATATGTACACCGGGCTGGTGCCCAACTTCATGGGCTTCACGGCGATCGGCCTTTTGATCGTGGCGATGGTCGGCGTCGGAGTGGCCGAGGAAGCCGGGCTGATCAATTCGCTGATTCGCAAGCTGGTGGCGGTTTCGCCCGGTTGGGCGATGACCTACATCCTGGCTTTTGTGGGCATTCTTTCGAGCATCGCGGCGGATGCGGGCTACGTGGTGTTGATCCCGCTCGCCGGGGCGGCGTTTATGAGTCTCGGCCGCAATCCGCTCGCTGGACTCGCGCTTGGATTTGCCGCAGTCGGCGGGGCGTTCAACGTGAACTTGCTGATCAAGCCGCTCGACGCGGTGCTTACTGAAATCACCAATGACGCGATTCACATGGTCGATCCCTCGATTTCGATCAGCCTGACTGGTGGGCTGTGGTTTTCGGTCGCGTCGGTGCTTTTGCTTACGGTCGTGATTGCACTGGTTACCGAGCGAGTCATCGAACCGCGACTGGGCAAATATGAACCCGCCTCGCCAGGCGATGTTGGCGAGACGACGGACGCGATGCTTTCGGCCAAGGAGCTGCGCGGCCTGCGTTATGCACTGGTGGCTCTCGTGGGCGTGCTGTTGGCGTTTGGATTGCTGACGATTCCTGCCGCGGCGCCGCTGCGGAATCCGGAAACCGGCGCTCTCATCGGCAACTCGCCCTTCATGAACGCGCTGATCGTGCCGATCATGTTTCTTTTCCTGGCGACCGGAGTCGCTTATGGACTCGGCGCCGGCACGATGCGTACCGCAGGAGAGGTCATCGGGGCGATGACGAAGGCGGTCTCCAGCCTAGGCGGCACGATCCTGCTGTTCCTCGTGATCAGTCAGTTCATCGCGTATTTCAACTACAGCAACATTCCCACGCTCGCCGCCGTCAAGATGGCGGACTCGCTGAAGGCGGCGAACATCGGGCCGCTTTGGCTGCTGCTCGGGTTCATCCTGGTGGTCACGGCGCTGAATTTCATCTTTACTCCAGCGATTGCCAAGTGGGCCATTTTCGCTCCGGTGTTTGTGCCGCTGTTCATCACGCTGGGCGTCGACCCGGCGGCGATTCTCTCCGCCTACCGCGTCGGCGATTCTCCCACCAATGCTCTGACGCCACTCAATGCGTACTTCGCACTGGTGGTTGGGTTCGCACAGGTTTATGACAAGAAGGCGGGCATCGGCACCGTCGTCGCCTTGTTGCTTCCGTATTCGATCTGGATGACGGTTACTTGGATGGCGCTGTTTGCCGGCTGGTATCTCCTGGGCTTGCCGTGGGGGATATAGCTGTCGACTCATGAGGATTTGACGATGACTATGAATATTCCACTCGACGCGGCTGCTGCCGAAAAGCACTTGATGAAGTTTTTGGCGATTGACGGCGTCACCGGTCAAGAAGCGGCGATCGCCAAGTCGGTCAGCGAAGAGCTGCAGGCGGTTGGCGTGCCGGCGTCAGCGATTCGTTTCGACGATGCGCACACGCGCATCCCCTTGCCGACCGAGACTGGCAATCTGATTGTGGAGCTGCCGGGGACCAAACCTGGGCCGCGCATCCTGTTTGCTACGCATCTTGATACGGTGCCGCTCTGCGCCGGTGCTAAGCCAAAGCGCGAAGGCGATCATATCGTGACCGATGGTTCAACCGCGCTGGGCGGAGACAATCGCACGGGGTGCGCTCTTCTGGTGTCGCTCGTCGAAACGCTGCTCAAACACAAGCTGCCCCATCCGCCAATCACGCTTTTGTTCACCGTCCGCGAAGAGAGCGGCCTGCATGGCGCCCGTGAATTGAAGCCCTCCGAGTTGGGCGGGGCGGTGATGTGTTTCAACGTTGATGGCAAGCTCGCGTCCGAGCTGATCATTGGCGCCGTGGGGCAGGAGAACTGGGACGTTGAAATTAAGGGGAAGGCGTCTCATGCGGGCGTGGCTCCCGAAAAGGGCATCTCCGCGACGCTTGTCGGCGCCATTGCACTGACCGAGGCCCAGCGCGCCGGCTGGTTCGGTAAGGTCGTGAAGCCCGAAGGACGCGGCACGAGCAACGTCGGGATCTTCGGCGGCAAAGAGGGCCAGCCCGCGGGTGACGCGACGAATGTCGTCACCGATTACGTCCACATCAAAGGCGAAGCCCGCAGCCCGGAATCCGCGTTCGCTACCGCGATCACAGCCGGTTACCGCGCCGCTTTCGAGAAAGCGCAAAACGAGGTCAAGGACGCCGCTGGCGCGGCCGCCGAAGTAAAGTTCAGCAATACGCCTGCGTATCCGCCGTTCACGCTCGCTGAAGACTCGCCGGTCGTTGAGCGAGCCAAACGAGGGATCGAGGCCATCGGCCTGAAGCCGACGACGCTCTTCTCCAACGGCGGTCTGGACGCCAATTGGCTCGACAAACACGGCGTCCCCACGGTTACCATCGGCGCGGGGCAGTACGAAATTCACACCGTGAAAGAGTACGTCGACGTCCCCGAGTTTCTGAGAGGCTGCCGGCTTTCCGTCGCCCTGGCGACGCTTGACCCGTAGAAGAGCCAGGCCGCGTCGTTCCCGTTCTCGTCAGACCCAGTAGGAGAAATCGACTGGTGACTATCGCTTGTTGTCGCGCCGAAAGTAACGCCCTGCCCGGCCAATCTGCAACTGCCACGAGCCGAATCGCTCGGTGAGCCATTTGTAGAGTGACGCGCCCATCAAGGTGCCTAGCGCAACCGAGGCGAACACGAACACCGTTGTGGTCATGCCGTCTAGCCCCGCCGCCCGGTCGCTCAACATATGCTTCACGCTGACCAGTCCCAACGCACCGGGAACCAACAGCCAAAAAGTTGGCAGAAACGTCACGACGGCGGGCGGGCCCTTGAAACGCAGATGAATCAAGTAGCCCAGGGGCGTGGCGATCAGCATGCCGAAGAAGCCGCTCGCCGTGCGCCCAACATAGGCCGCCGCGATTTGCTGCGTAGCGTACGCCGTAAGCAGAACCAGCATCATCCAGGGCCACGATTTACGTGGAGCCGAGAAGTGCAGATAGACGCCCGTGCCGAATACGATCACGCCGACCCAGGGCAACCACGCCGTCCAGCGTGCTGCCACAACCTCGTCCGCCACGTCGACGAGATTCTCAGGTTGATAGCCCGCGAGTACCGCCCCCGCCGCTAGTCCAAACGCTAAGAGCACCAACTGAACGAATCCGGTCACGAGCCGACTCGATCCGCTGACCATGTCGCCATACGCCAATTCGACCATGCCTAGCGTCAGCATCGCGCCTGGCAAAAACGTCACGAGGGGCGGCACGAGTACATGCAACGGATCGACCGGCAACCCGTTTTTTATCGCCAGATACGTGAGCCCCGAGACCAGCGCCGCGACGACCACCGGCAATGGTACCGCGAGCACCGCCCGATTGCGATTGAGTGCCTTCACGAGGCCGACCACGGCGCCGAGCACGCACGCGGCGGCCAGATTCCAAGGAGTCGACAACAGGACCATCGCCACGCCGATTGACAAGATCGAGTGCCCGACGACGCTTCCCGCCAAACCGAACCGCGGCTGCTTCCGCAGAATCTCCGTGAGTCGCTTGATTCCCTCGCGGGGCGGCAGGTCGCCGCGTTGGGCCACGTCACCCAGCGTGTAGACGTCGGCGATCTGATCCAACCGAAGCGTCTCGGTCGGTCCTTCGGCCAAGGTGACCCGCTCTGCCGCGCCATCGTGGATGCTGATAAAGATCGCGGTCGGGAACGTCACGACGCGCGAGCGGCGGACGCCATAGGCCGACGCAACCCGCCGCAGGACAAGCTCCACGTTGGCCGTTTGCTCGCCGGACGCCAGAAACGCCTGCCCCAAGCGAAACATGAACTCCAGCAGCTCATTCGTATCCGTCTTGGCAGGTTTAGCGTTCACAGCCTTTGGTTTCCCGCCGCTGGTCAGATTCAGCCGGCATTTCGAATCGCGTCGCTCAAGGGCCGAACGGGAGGCCGCACAAGTACCACGCGAAGAACAGCGCCGTCCATGCGATGAACGTCGCGGCCGTGTAAGGCAGCATCATCGCCACCACGGTACCCACGCCGGCGGATTTCTGCCAGCGCTGCGCGAATCCGACCACGAGCGCGAAGTGGGGCAACAGCGGATTGATCACGTTGGGCGGCGAATCGCTCACGCGGTAGGCGGCCAGCACCGCCTCCGGCTCGATGCCCAGCTTGAGGAACAGGGGCACGAACACCGGCGCGAGGATCGCCCATTTCGGCAGGATGTTCGGCACGGGGATGCTCATCAATACGCCGATGACCAGGAACGCGAGCAGCAAGGTGACATTGTTGAGGTCCGCGTCCTTGAGCAGATCGGCTAGGTTGACCGCCAACACCGTGCCGATATTGCTAAAATTGAAATAAGCCACAAACTGGCTGATCACGAAGAACAGCAGCAAGAGGCCGGCCAGGTCGGCGAGCGTCTTCGTCATGGCGTCGATCGCCGCGTCGGCCGAACGAATGGTGTTCGCGCCCCAGCCGTAGGCGAGCCCAGTGACTCCGAACGCGAGCATGATTAGAAACACGAGGCTATCCATCAGCGGCGAATTGCCGACGAGCATGCCAGTCTCGGGATTTCGCAGCGGCGCGTGCTGCGGCAGCGTCAGATAGGCAATCAACGCCAGGTAGGCGACGAGCGCCACGCCCGCCCAAACTAGGCCGCGCGACTCGGTGCTCGACATCTTGACGTTCTCGGCCGGCGGCGCTTCGCCGCCGTACGCGCCCAGTCGCGGCTCGACGACCCAATCGGACACGATCGTGCAGACCACGATGAGCACGATACTAGACGCCGCGCCAAAGTAAAAATTCGACGTCATATCGATGGAGAGCGTGGGATCGACGGCGTGGATCGCGTCGTTCGTCATCTCGGCCAGGATGCCGTCGATGGGCTTCACGAGAAAATTCGCCCCAAACGCCGCCGCGACGCCGGCAAAAGCGGCCGCCAACCCAGCGAGCGGATGCCGCTTCAAGCTGTGAAACGCGATCGCGCCCAAGGGTATGAGCACGAGGTAGCCCGCGTCGGAGGCGATGCTCGACAAAACGCCGAGTGTCACGATGATCGCGGTGATCGCGCTCCGCGGCGCGACCTCCACCGTCTTGCGGATCAGAGCCGTGATCAGTCCCGACCGCTCCGCAAGGCCGATGCCGATCATCGCTACGAGGATGATTCCCACCGGGCCGAAGTTGATGAAGTTCGGCACGACCGACGTAAAGATGAAGCGGATGCCCTCGGCCGACAGCAGGCTCCGCACCGCCGTGGTCACCCGCTCCGCTTCATGCGTTTCGACGTTGATCCGTTCGTACGATGCGCTGACGCGGCCCAGATTTAAGAGATGCGACAACCCGATCACGAACACAATCATCAATAGAAACAGGACTGCCGGATGCGGCACTCGATTGCCGAGCCGTTCGATCGCGTCCAACATGCGATTACCGGCCGGAGGCGATTCCACATCGTTGCTCATACCGTCCACCTGCCAGAACAGTCCGCGGACGGCCGGCGAATGAGTCAATCGCCCTGACCGCAGCGAACGTATTGTAGCTGACGCAAGCCACTACCCACACTCCCGAGGCGACAGCTATGGGCCTTGAGCGCCGTCAGACAATCGACGAATTTTGCGGCTGGGAAGCAAGTATACACCCAAACAACATCAACAAGCTCGCGTCGGCTACAACCGCCGCCTCGGGTTGCACCGCGATCCTAATCCCCGAAATCCTTCGCGGCTGGTTGTGGAGGATATCACCTGACGAAGGCGTGCCTAGAAGCGTGCGTCGAGGTGACTGAAGGAAACACTCAGTTGCGGCCGTTCAGTGATTCGACGACATCGAGTTGTGTGCGCCTGTGAATTCTGAACGGGATTCACTGTTCAACCCGAACAAAATTCCACTTTATCGGACGCTGTCGAATCCCGGTCCCCCGCTTGAAGCCCGGAGCCAGCGTCTGGCGACACCATCAAGCTCGGGTTCGACGTTTGATGGGGCATTGATAGGTGACTTGAGTTTAGAAAATGTCCGGCCCGGAGATTCGTCGGCAAAGGGACTTGCGACGACGAGTGCCGCCAAACGAACGTATCTGACATGAGGTACCGTCAGCGGCAAACGCAGGCAGCAATGCGGCAGCCTTAAGCTTGAAATCTGGTGCGTAATGACGGTTCGTCCTGGGTTGCTTCGAAGCTGCCGATTCTCTGTCCGCTCCGACGACAGGGACTTAAGATTGAAGCAGTCCGAGGCCATCCGTTAGAATAGGCAACTGCTTTCTGAATATTCCCTTCAATATGTAGGGCTTACTGAAGAAGTTTCTGTCTAATAACAAGTTAGGCGTACATGAGGCTTGGACAAAGAGAGCCACGTTCAGTTCGGGCTATCAGAGCAATTGAGTTGGGGGCATCGCCATGAAATACGACTCCGTCCGCGTCTTGAAATTTGTGACATACAGCGCCATTTCTGTGGGTGTCCTGTTGGTTGCTGCCATCCTGACGGTGATGTTCCTTGCCCGTGGAAAGTCGGGTGATGACGGCGACATCGCGGGTGTAGTCGCCCCTGCCTTGTTAGGGACGTGCGTGTCTGGCGTGGTTGCTGCCATTGCGGCTTCCCTTCAGAGACGCGAGCAGCGAACGATGCAAAACCAATCAGCCGCCTAACAATGCCGTGAACCGAATCGGCGAAGTTGGCCCGCTATTAAATAGAGAATCTTTCGTCGCCGATCGGTTACGGCCGGCGTTATCCCGCTATAGAACAGCAGCGTTGTCCAGTATGTGCGACTCCTGTCGATATGAATCATCGATACCCGCACTATCTCTGCCGTTCGTGCGCTGCTTTGGCATCAGCGCCAGATGGCCGAAAGCTTCACTTTACAAATGGGGACGCGGCGTACGCCGATTCAGGCGAAGCCTACAAAAGCCATGTTTGCTTCATTAAAGGCATCACCTGCTGGGCACAAGAAGCACAATTTGGCGGCACCGTGATAGAGGCCATTCCGCCCGAAGCGTTACGACAATTCATCGATCGCTCTGGACGACCAACCGTCGTCGCGGGATAACCAAACGTTGCAATGGACCGGCCCCGCGTCGGGCGTTCTTATAAATTGAAGGTTGGCCGGCGCGGTGGCGGCCATTGCACGTTGGTCCGTTAGGCCCCATGAGGGCGTGTCATGACGCTTGACTTCTTGAGCGAAATGTCGGTTCGTCCTTACGCAGTTAGCATTGCCCTCAATACGATTCCGCCGGCGCAACCGTCGCCTCGGACCGAGTAAATACTCTCCGGGCGGAATGTCACGCCGCCCGTTCGCAAGTGCTCAAACCTGCTACAATCCAAGCCATGCCGCCCTTGAGTGGGCTGCGAAGATCGCCAAGTCCTGCCGCTGCGCGCAAGAACTCTGCAAATTCGGGTGCGACCCTGAGAGTTGACTGGCGAGGCGACGTCCTTGCAATCCGCGCCACCCTTAGGCTCGCTCTGGTTCCGCAGTACGCTAACCGCGCAGCACTGATAGAACTTAACCGCGGGGGCAAACTGCCGGACAGCTCGTTTCTCAAAAGAACGTTCTCGCCGGCAGGGCGAAATATCCGCAACGCCGCGACACACACTCACCGACGCCTGGGCCGCTGCACACCGACTCCACTCGCGAAGAATATTCCCAGACAAATAACAAGTGAGTGTGGTTCTGGAACGAGATCGTATCGGGCGACGAATGCGTCGGCGTCAGCGACGTAATAATCGTTTAACGTATAAAGATTTCCACCGGCTACAAAAACGCGTCCGAATGAATCGACTTCAATTCCCGTCAAATAATCATCGCCCTGCGTTCCGAATCGCTCTTGCCAAAGTAGATTTCCATTTGCATCGTATTTCACCCAGAGGGCGTCGTAATTATCAACCCCGGGATTTGTGCCCAAGAATTTTCCAATGGTTCCAGCAGCAAAAATATTTCCCGCTGAATCAACAGTGACATTTTCAAAACCGTCTACGACATCCGCTGCGAAAATGCGATTCCAAAGCTGATTTCCATTCGAGTCAAATTTCGCGACAAATGCGTCGCTTCGCAATTCGTTTTTGGGACGGTTCGTAAGTCCCACTACATATATGTTGCCAAATAAATCCGTCGCGGAATTTGTTGCGAAAGTGCCATGCACCGGATTTGAAGAGAAATCGAGCACTCTGTTCCACACGACATTTCCTGACGAGTCCAGTCGCGCTAAAAACGATGTGCGTCCTTGCCCGGCGACAACGACATCTTGGTTCGGCAACAACGACACTCCCATCGCATATGGCCCTAGACCTCCAAGCTGACTAACCCACTGAAAATCGCCGTTCGAATCGAACTTCGCCACATACGCACCGTTGATCAAGTCGACTGGCTCACCCGTAATGTTGAATGTCGCGCCGGCTACAAATGCATTTCCCTGGGTATCAACAGCAACGTCAAGATCAAAGTCATTGTTCGACGATCGCCCATATTGCTGATTCCACAGAATAGTACCGGCATGATCGAGCTTTATCAGAAAGGCGTCGGTGTTAACTCGCGATCCTAAACCTGCTGTTTCACTTCCTAAGTAAAGGTTGTCTGCGACGTCAAATTCCGCACTTCGAATTCGTCCCTCCTGAAGTTGTTGCATCCAAATCGAGTTGCCAGACGGATCGAATTTTGTGATGACTTGGCCAGAAAACGCATTTGGCGTCGGCGAGGCGCCATAAATCGCGACAGATTCGGCGATCAAATACGGGGCACCGGCCGAATCAATAGCCAAGGCAGTCGCAGAATCGCGTTGGCCGAGACCACTGTAAGTCACCCAAGCCCGCGTGTACGTGCCAGCAGCAAGTGATTGAGGCAAATTATGCGAACAAAGAATGGCGATGAGCAGCCCAACTAAATGGCGTGCGGATTTGCACTTCATTGACGTCCCTTCAACAGCGACAATGAAAAATGATTGTCGCAAACTTTGCCCAGACCCGCGGCTGCACTTTAATGTGCCAAATCAAATGAGTCAAGAAATACGCGACATGTCGCTCGTTGCGAATCCGAAGCATTTTTGAAGTGGAAATCTCCAACTGCGCTCTCACCGACGTCAAAACGATTATCTCCCCGGCGTAAAATGGCCACTCGTCGGCATCGATTCCGACGCCGATAACGCCGCGCGGGTCCTCCCAACCGCCATCGCTTACTCGTTGAGATGGAAAAGAAAATTTGAAGATCTCGATTGCAGCGGTAGCGATGATGAGGCCCACGACGAGCTAGTAGCCGTAGTACCTTCGAACAACCGAGTTACGGCCGAGGGATTGGGTGTTTTTCGATTCTACGGACAATGCTAGTGAATGCGGAACCTATCACAGTTCAACGAAACTGCAAATAAATTCCATACAGGAGATATGGAACGCGGCTGCTAATACCGTAGCGACGAATTGCGTAAGGTGGGCGTGACATTTGTCGATCAATGCGTTGTTCACCCCGGCGGGCAGCGGGATGTCCGAGCAGCATTCGGGGGCGGGAAGAAAAGGACGCCGAATCGCGTTTGGATAGGTGTCGCAGCGATACGGCACGCGGAAAAAGCGTAATTAACTCGTCGCGCCAGCGAAACGGTGAGACACCCCAGGAATGGACCGTTTCTCGGCACCGTTTGATGGCACGCGGCTCGTTTACCGAAAACTCATCGTCCGAATGCGAGCGAGACTTTCGGGGAACTCCTACCACACGACGGCGCCGGGATTCGGTTTGTGGTCTGACAGTTTAGTACGGGCCCGGGCATGCCGAAAAACCGGTTGTAGCAAAATCAGTTAGATGCGTACTTGATCGCTGTGTCCGAACACGAGGATTCTTAGCCGAATCTACCGTTTGGTTTCGGCCCAGCTTTGAATGCCGATGATCGGTAGAGCAAACTTGAATGCTTCCTCCCAGTCAGGATCGTCTGCGCGCCGGAAGCACTCGTAGATCATTTTTGCGGGACGTGGATTGGATTCTGCTGGTGCGAAACGCCTCAGACCTAGCCGCAAGCCACCTTCATGCGGATGATCCACATGCCGATGCAAAATGAACGCGTCCACGCCATCAAGTCTGGCAACCTTGCGATAGGCATAACAGTACGCGGCTGCCTGAATAGCTTCGCCCGTGGGACCGTCAGGTGTGTGAAACCCTTGCTCGCTCAAAATGACACGACGGGGTTGGCCCTCATACAGCAACTCCGGACGTTGCAAATAATCGGTGAGCACCTCAAGGTTCTTGAACGTGATCCGCGGAGTTGTTGGCTCCAGAAGGGCGCTCTTGTCGTTCCAGAACCGCGGCTCGAACAAATTCTCGGGATAGGGATGGTATGCCACATGCCAGTCGAAGTTGCTCTCATTATCCTCCCTTCCACGTCGAACCAAGTAGTCGATGAGGTCCTTGCCCGCGAATGCCTCGTGGTCGTCACTAGCCGGGACGCGAATATTCCAGTGATGATCCAGGGAGACGTAGACTCGTGCCCACGAGGAATGTCGACGTACGGCACGATGCACGAGCTGCAGTGCCGACGAGTAATCGTCGGCAAACTCCGACATCGTCACACGCCCCATGTTGCTCCACCACCAGTGCGAGTTAACTTCGTTGCCGAGGACGTAACCGGCGACACGGCCATACTGTTTGTCGGGACGCGACCAACGATGAGCAAGGAACTCCATAGTCGCTTGTAACCATGCTCGTCCTTCAGCAGTTCGAGTATTGAACGCCGACAGGCGGTGCGGCGCCTTGTCGTCATAGTTTGGATGGAGCATGACGCGATTTACTTCGGCGTCGCTATCCTTATAAACCAGGATTATCAAATGGACGACTACGCTATGACTGGACAGCGTCTTGATCGTGTGGTCCAGCCGCTCGACGGGTTCCCGGCGAAAATGGAACGTCCGCCCATCGGTCGTCCAGGGCAGATAAGCAACGTCAACATTACCCGAATTCGGCGCGATGAGCTCCGAGAGGTTGACGTTTAGTGCTGCGTGCTTAATGCCTAGCTCCAGGGCGTCGTCAAGCAGTTCCACTTGCAGACCCTTCTTGGATGCTGCTTCCGGGTAAGCTGCGACATTTCGAGCCCCGTCTTGGCCAACACTAATCGCGGGCCAGACCAAGCACGCTAGCAGCAAAAAGCTCTTCGCGACGACACTCACGCAGTGGGCGGACCCGATAGATCGCGGAACTCGTTTAGTGACCACACTGAATCGGCTCTAAAGTTCAGCTACATACAGATGAGTACACCGCATAGATTGTATTCCGCCAATGTACTTATTGCGAGTTTATGTCCGAGCGGGCAGATATTATTTTCAACGGACTAGTGGCCGACCAGGACGCCAAGCCTCGTAAGCGGAGTTTTGGAAACTCAGTACGCCGTGCAAGTCGGCGATCTCCAGTGGGCGCGAACCCCACCTGGCCAATCGGTCGCTCGGCCGGAAGCAATCAGGGCGATGAAGGACCGGGCAGCGAGTATCAAAACTCGTTAACACGTGAGACTGTCAACAACTGACCGCTTTGACGTCGCCTGGCCTCAATGTCAAAATCTCTTCCAACTCCCGACATGGCTCCGGTATTCCGGAAACTTCCTTGCTGTTCGGCCTGACACGCGGCCATGATTATGGCTGCCGCAGCGCCCCGTCGACCCAACACTGCGTAGCGACCAATTCAGCCATAATAAGTCGGGCATCAGGAGACAAATGAAAATGGTACGTTTAACCACTGTCCTCTCGGTGTTCTTTGCGGTCACGGCTGGCCAAGCGGCGGACGACATGAAGGCGTTTCCCCCCGCCAAGCAGGGCATGACGCGGTATGTGCTGCGGCTTCCCCAGCAAGACGATGAATCTGCTTTTCAGGTGGAACTGATGGTGGGCAAGGTGGTTCAGGTTGACGAGGCGAACCGATTTTTCTTCGGCGGCAAGATTGAAGAGGAAACGATCCAGGGCTGGGGCTTCCCGCGCTACATTGTCCGCGAGCTGGGGCCCATGGCAGGTACGCTAATCGCAGTCGATCCGAACGCGCCTAAAGTCGACCGGTTCATCACACTTGGGGGTAATCCCTATCTCATCCGCTACAACAGCCGTTTGCCAATCGTGGTGTACGTGCCCGAAGGCGTTGAAGTGCGTTATCGAATCTGGAGGGCCGATGCGGAAGTGAAGGCCATGAAAAAGGGCTGAGGCAGGAAACTCAACGAACGGGAGTTACCAAACAAAGGCAGTCACTCGAATGTTTCTCCGCGAGGCCCGTGATCCATGTCGTTACGGAAACTGCTCTCCAGTAGTCGCAAAGCTAATGTCCGAGTCCCAAAATACGACCGTTGTGACACGGGTCTCTATTCTCAAGAACACATACGTTTGACGGCGCGTCGCAACCGTGCCGAGAAGTCATGCCTTTTCTCGGAGGGGAGGCGTAGCCACCGTTCTGGCCGTTGAAACGCGTCGTCAAACCAACCTTCTTTGATAGCTTCGCGGCGACGCCAGCGGAGTAGCGCGATACCGCACCACGCCATTGAAACCAAGGCGAACGTACTAGGCTCCGGTATTTGATTGGACGCCGAGGGCACGGAGACGCTTCCCAACTGCCGCTGCCAAACAAGGAAGTCACCCCCGTCGACGTCGTGGTCGTCATCTGTGTCCCTTGCAAGCACGTCGTTGCCGCGCCACAGCCCCCTCGCCCCAGCTTTACGTCGGCCACACCACCTTTCGCCGCGCGATCCAGCGCTCTAAATTGGCGTTGGGGCGTCCGATCGCGATCTCCGGAGGGCCGAATGGTGACAGTTGAACAGCTGATTTTCGTCGGCCTCAATGGCTACGCCCTCGCACTCGACCGCGATTCAGGCGAGATCGTCTGGTCAAATGATAAGATGAAATCCGGCTACGTCACGCTGCTCTTGGATGGGGACCGCCTGATCGCCTCCACCAACGGATATATCTATTGCCTCGAACCACTCACGGGGGAGATTCGCTGGAACAATCCACTCAAGGGCTACGGCGTGGGTGCGCCGACGTCGCTCGTCTCGGTCCGCGGCCAGGTCTCCGACGTCGTCTTGCAGCAGGCCGCCGCTGCAATCGCGGCCGCCGCACAGGATAGCTAGGTAGACTCGGCGAGATCTCGATCATGCGGCTGGAGGGCTTAGTCCGTCACCTCTCCACCTCACCTCTCGGCGTCGTCGCCATCGATCACGCGCCGTCACCTAGCCGGCGAGCGCGTTGCTGCTGAGGCTTGAAGGGGGTGTCACGTTGGGCAGCCGACGAATTGCTTTGCGGGGTCCAGCAACTCGTTAGCGTGGAAGAGTGCCGACAGATCACCGATTTGACACTGTTCGGCTCGGCGTTCCCGAACCTGCCTGCCGACGAGTTTCTGAATTGCGATGGGAAGCCAACCATTTCGAGGCTGGAGCAGCCGAATAAGTCAACAAATCCGTGGGATCGGGCGCTAAGAACCGATCCTGAGCGGGGCAATACTTAGCTTCCCGGCGCAGCCGCCGCGGTAGAGTTGGCGACGGCCAAAGCGGCGTGCAACAGCACATCAGCGCCGCGGGAGGCGTCGGCCGGTTCAATGCTCTCGCGTTCGTTGTGGCTCAGCCCGTCCTTGCATGGAATGAAGATCATGCTGGTGGGCGCGACCCGCGAGACGTACACCGAGTCGTGCCCGGCGCCGCTCACCATGTCCATGGCGTCGAGGCCGAGCTGAGCGACCGCCGTGCGGACCGCGTCGATGCATGTGGGGCTGAACTCCACGGGCGGCGAGTACCACACATCGTGAAGTTCTACTGCAACGCCGGTCGCGGTGTTGCCGAGGGCGGCGATTGATTTCAGATCGACGTCCATGGCCGAGAGGATATTCGCATCGGGGTGCCGTAGGTCGACCGTGATCGTCAGCGAACCAGGCACCGTGTTCCGTACGCCTGGTCGTGCGTCGAGGCTGCCAATAGTGACGCGGGCGTGAGGGGCGTACTTGTCGGCTAGTTGGTAGACGCTGCCCAATAGCAGCAGCGCCGCACGGACGGGGTCGCGCCGTAATTCCATCGGCGTAGGTCCGGCGTGGGCTTCGCTGCCGAGGAGCGTCGGATCGTACCACCGGATGCCTTGCACGCCGGTGACGATACCGATGGACTTGGCCGCTGCCTCTAAGATCGGCCCCTGTTCGATGTGCAGCTCGAACGCCGCCGCGTAAAGCCGCCGCCCCAGCGGCGACTCGCCGACGTAGCCGATCGAGCGGAGCGCATCGCCGAGCCGCACGCCTTCGCTGTCTTGCCGAGAGTACGCGTAGTCCAGCGAGAACTCGCCCGCGAATACGCCCGACCCGATCATCGCCGGGGCGAAACGCGCTCCCTCTTCATTCGTCCATGAAACAATCTCCAGCGGCGCGTCGGTCACGACGCCGTGGTCGTTGAGCTGTGAAGACTCGATCGTTTGGAGTTAAAGCCTGGGTGAATGGTGACGAGTCAATTACCCGAAACTGAAACTGCCGTCCCTCGACCAACGTGAAGCATCCAGCAACCAAGCAGTAGCGGCAACAGGAATTGTGCGATTTGCTGGGGACTCGGCGGCAGACTCACGCCGAAGCCAAACGCCACCGAACCCTTCGTTCCTGGCGTCGGTAGCGAAACGCTGGAATTCGCAGCGCCCCCGATGATTGCCAAGACGAGGCAGCAGGCCAGTAACCATCGCCGTGAGACCGCCGTCTTGATGGCCAGTTGACAGAAGGCGATCGTGGCGACAGCGACCGGCAGAATGAGAGTACCTAGTACCGCGAAGGGGAGCATTTCAGTCGCCCAATGGGAGGTCGCGGCGGTTGCCGTCGGACTCTCGCTGTCGAAGCCTATGGCTTTGGCCCCGAAAACGAGCATCAAGAGGCTGCCCGCCCACAGAATTGGGAGAGACAAGGTCGGAGCGATGACAAAAGCAAGCCACGGATGCCGCCCGGAAAATCGCCGTCGCCGGTATTCGCTAGACGCCGCTGCCACAATTTCGCTGGCCGAGCCGAGCAAAGTCGGCGGACGTTCGGAAGCTTCCATGCTCATCGAATCCTCCATGAGTTCGGTTAGATGATCGGACAATTCCCCCACGAGCCGTTCCACGTAGGCAGGTGGAAGGCGTCGTCGCCCGCATCCGCTGCGGACTTCATCAAGCCAGCGCTGAACGGACATTGCCGCCTCCTTCCAGCGACAGATTCACTGCGTCGGCGATTCGCCGCCAGTTGCTGATCGACTTGGCAAGACGTGCTTTGCCGCGCCTGGTGCACCGATAGACCACTCGCGTCCTTCCCGACGCTAATTCCTTTGTGGCTGTCAGTAGCCCATCGGATTCGAGTCGATGAAGGATCGGATAGATGCACCCCTCGCCGAACTCAAGTTCATCGTTCGAGTCAGCTTTGATTGCTTGCACGATTTCGTAGCCGTACATGGCTTGCCGCGAAAGCAACTGAAGAATAAGCATTTCTGGCACCCCGTTAAGGAATGCCGGATTGCTTTTGCGTTCAGCCATCTTGGTCTCCTAGAGTGGGTAACCCTGCCCTTAGCCTCAAAGGTCGAGGCGTTATACCTCGGAGTACGAGGCATGGCGAGATCGCTTTCGAGCGGTCGAAAGTGGGACATGCCGCTGACCACGCGGCGACGCTTGCGCTACGGATACGCAAAACTGTACGCCAGAGGAGGACCTAGTTGGAGTTAGCCCTTCGGCGCCACCGCCAACGACCCGTCTGCCAGCGGCTTCAACAGTCCTTCCAGCGGCGCAAGCGTGTTGATCTCCGGATTGAGCCAGCGAGCGTACTCGGCTTCGCGCTGCAGAATGACCGGCATCCGGTGGTGACCGACGCCGCGCACCTCTTCGTTCGGCAAGGTCGTTAAGAGCGTGCAGCTCTCCATGCGTTCGTCGCCCTGGCCCCATGATTCCCACAGACCCGCGAAGGCAAACGGCCGGCCGCTCGGAAGGCTGAAGTAGTGCGCCTTTTCCTCAAACGCCCCTGCCGGCAGCAGGCAGCGTCGGCGCTTGAAGGCGTCGCGGTAGCTGGGCGTCGTCGAGACGGTCTCCGAGCGGGCGTTAAACGTCTTGCGCTGGAAGGCCGCACGTTTGGGCGTCCCGGCGCTGGGCTTCCACCAGAACGGCAACAGTCCCCATTCACAAAGCACCAACTCACGCTCGCCGCTCTCGTCCAGGCGAACCACCGGCACGGGCTTGAGCGGATAGAAGCCGCCCTCAGGCAACTCCAGCTGGCGCAAGTTTGACCGAATCGAGAACTCGTTGTCCCAGTAGTGGACCATCGCCCGACCTGCGGCGGTGCGGTCGCGGCCTTGGATGTAGTGGTGGCACATGGGTTTCATCATGCCAGCGCCGCCGCGAGCCGCCTAGAATCACGGGCAGGAATAACGCATGCACATCACCGCCCACGGGCCGCCGAGCGGCTGGAAAGTCGGTCGCTGGATGCCGCTGCCGCCGGCGGCTATAGGTTTGATCAATGATCTGGTCCGCCTTGTGCTCCAGAGCAAAGGCGTTGGCAATGTGTAGCGCTTCGGCCTTGGTCTCCGCAGTGGCGGTGGCCACTACTCTAGTGCCGTTCTTAGCGGTGACCAGATACGCCCGCTGAATCCAGATGCTACGGTTGTTGCGGCCCACGTGGCTGAGTTGGCGGTCGCTCTTATGGTGGCTCATGCTGAAAAAGGTATGCTCCGAGCCGCGAATCGCTGCCTTTCGCCGGTAGACCACGCTGCCTTGCCAAGCGAACACCGCGGCGATGGCCATAGCGATCAGCAAAAGGCGGATGGTGAAGCGGGGAAGGCGAGCATTTCCGACAGCGTCCGAAGACAGCGGATACCCCGCTGTCCGAAAAGTAGTCGTCGGCCGCCCCGGGCGTCCCTCTGACGGATGGTCGCAGCCAACCCAGCCGCTTGCTGCCACGGCGAGTCCCTCGTTTGTTCGTCATAAGCGGCGAGGTTATTCTTACAATCTGCCCTGAAGCCGATCTAAGCCTCTCCCACCCCTACGGCGTCGAGGTCGTGAGCATGACATCTTGTTTTCAGCTCTTGGCGCGGCTCTTTTTGGCGGTCGCGACCGCGGGTTTACTGACAAAGACGGCCGCGGCGTGGTCGGAATCGGGGCATCATCTCATCGCGCTGTTGGCGTTTGACGAGCTCACGTCCGGTGAGCAACGCGAGCTGCTCGACCTGCTCCAAGCTCATCCGAGGTACGCCGAAGACTTCACGCCACCTGAGAAAATCCGGAACTCTGAACGCTTTCGCGTCGGCACGGCCGGCTACTGGCCTGATATCGCCAGAAGTCAACCGAAATACAACCGACCGACGTGGCACTATCAGTTGGGGGCGACGCTCACGCTCGGTGACCCGTCGCGGCTGCAAGTTCCCGAAACACCGGGGCCGCTGCCGCCGGCGGCGACATTGGAAACCCAAGAGCTGTACGTCGCTCAGGCCGTCGAGCTGTGTCGTCGCGTGATGAGTGACCAACACGCTCCCGTAGCCGACCGGGCGATTGCGCTCTGCTGGCTCGCTCATCTGGTGGGCGACGCCCATCAGCCGTGTCACGCGGGGAGCCTCTACGTTGAAAGGCTGTTCCCCGAAGGGGACCGCGGAGCGAACTCGATACCGACGCAGCAAAAAAACAACATGCACGCCCTCTGGGATGGGTTGCTTGGCGGAAATTACAACGAAGGGACGATGAATCGCCGAGTCGAATCCCTCGAAGGAGAGCCTGAGTACGGCGCCATCGGCGAAGCAGCCCTCGCGAAATCCAACGCCCTCGACCCGCTCATTTGGCTTTCCGAGAGCCGCGAGGCGTCCCGCGAGTACGCCTACACGCACGAAGTGCTTGGCCCGGTGAAAGCCATTCTGGAAGAAGGGGGCGAGTTGCCAAAGATTTACTTCTCAGAGAGCTATTTGCAGCAGGCTGGGAAACTGGCCCAGTTAAGAGCTGCCGAAGCGGGGCATCGCCTGGCGGCGGTTTGGCGGGAGGGTCTTAACGCCATCGATGGCGGTGACGCAGGCCAATAAAGGCCGATAGCCCGAAAAAGTATTGACCTCCAGAAAAACCGTTCAAACTGCCATCGATTCCGCATCAGTCGGACCGAAGCAAACCAGTTGGCAGCCCGGACAGACGCCAACAACGGTACACCCAGAATCACGAGGGCTCGGCATCGAGAGACGCATCGATGATGGTCTCTTCGCAGCTTTGGACTTCATCGACGTCCTGCCAGTCGGCAGGGACTGCATCGATACGATCGCAATCGTCAGCGTCGCGAAATAAGCATGCCAGTCGAATCTTTCACATAGTTCGCTCCCTTCGCGAATAACGCCAAGTCTTCACGGGATACGGCGCCTTGGCTGTGAGAATCCTCGGAGTCAGAGTTTGTGTACCGCGCGCCGGCGGCTCGCACTCATGCGAACGCACCCGTTTAGCTTGGTCGCCAACCAAGCCAAGGGCGCCATGGGATTTACCATCCGCCTGCGCGTTTCGCCCGTAGAGCGAATGCTTGGAGACATGCTCGCTCAGTTCGAAGGAGGCATGGTGAAGTAATCTCGAAAACGCTCGCTGCCATTGCAGGGCAGAGAGAGCGCTCGAAGTAAGCTCACCATTCTACCCTGTGGTGTTTAGTTCTCTTATCGCCCCGATGCGGGGCGATACGTTTTCTGAATGGCGGTCACCATTCAGGGCTCGGCGAATGTCAATCGTCATCTGCATACCGCGAGGCGCCACTTCGTCGGCCACCGCGTAGCGCATCTTGACCAACGCACGATTGCCCCATGTCGCGTCAGTCCATGGATCGGGCTTGGAACAGTACTGGCTTGGCGTTGGTGCTGACGTTACCCGGAGCGGTAGCCGTAGGGCCAGTCAGTCCAACTTCGGCGAGTTCTGTTCACCGTCAAGCTACACGTTTCTTGCAAGGGAAAACGTGGAAAGTGAAACGGCGCGGACGTACCTCGCTCGTGTTGTAGCGGTCAGAACGACTGGCTCATTGCGGCGTGGCGCTCAACGCGGAAATGCATTCCCTCTTCTGACCTACGTTTTATTGGCCCTTTTATCGATCTCTCGGCCGCGTGCGAGCCTTATTTCTGCCACCGTGCGTGTTACCACTAACAAAGTCTCAACTCCCAAACACTGCCATGACTTCACAGCAACCTATTGTCTTCTCTCAAGCATTAGCGGTCGTTGCATCGCAGCCTGTGTCATGGCAAGAACGACGTGGCAACTTGCGCCAACCGCCCCGCACACGTCGCACCGGCGGCATGCTACCGCTCATCGCCATCTGTCTCCCACTCTTTATCATCGCGGCGGCCTTCGCGGTCGACGTCGCCTACATGCAATTGGCCCGCACGGAGCTGCGCACCGCGACTGATGCGGCGGCCCGAGCGAGCGCGAAGATACTGAGCATCTCACAGAACCAGGCGACGGCCCGGGCCGCCGCTATCGCCGCAGCTGCTAAAAACCAAGTCGCTGGGGTGGGGCTAAAGCTGACGGCGGACCAAATCGTCTTCGGCAGCGGCGCCCAATCCAGGAGCACCGATCGATTCACATTCACGCCAGGGGGTACGCGCCTTAACGCAGTTCGCGTGACGGGCAAGAGAACCGCTGCATCTGCTGCCGGTCCCGTCGGACTGCTGCTCGGACGCATGCTGGGCGTTACGACTTTCGAACCGGTTCACATCGCCACGTCAACCCAACTTGACCGAGATATCTGCCTCGTGGTCGATCGCTCAGGGTCGATGATGTGGTCACTCGATGGTTCTACGCTTCCCGGCGGTTCGTGCGCTAAGCCCAATATGGCCAGGAGCCGATGGGGCGGCGTTTACACCGCCGTCAACGCCTTCGCCGCCGAGCTCGAAGGGACGCTCCAGGAGGAGCAATGCGCGCTGGTCACATACTCCAGCAACGGGAGCGGGTGCGGCTTTAAGTTCACCATTTCCGATATCAATTGTGCGCTCAACTTCAACTATCAGTCGATTCGCGATGAAATGACCAAGTTGAGCGGTAGGCCCGTCCAAGGCAACACGGCGATCGGCGCCGGCATCGACAACGGCGTGAAGGTCCTCACCAGCAGCAGCGTCCGACCCTTCGCCATCCGGACGATGGTGGTCATGACCGACGGTCTCCACAACTCGGGCGGCGATCCCGTCACTGCCGCAAAGAAGGCGGCCAAGCAAAACATCACAATCAACACGGTGACGTTCAGTAATGAAGCTGATGTCACCCGCATGAAGGCGGTCGCCGAAGCCACCGGGGGCAAGCATTTCCACGCCGCTGATTCTGCCTCCTTGGAAGCGATCTTCCGCGAGATCGCTTCCACACTGCCGGTGATGCTAACGGAATAGCAGCGGTGGTCGCCTGGACGGCGTTCAGAACCACTTGCTGCGCCTAACGAAATAGAGAATTAAAGAAACGAAATCTTCTGACTGCTAACGCGAGAAAATTGTCATCGCTGCGCCGCGCTAACTCGATGGTCGAGAAGCGGGCCGAACGTGTTCCACGTTGAGATGTCGTACCCGGCAAGCGAGTGGCCGCCTGCAAAGCACCATCCCGGTGGAATGCCAACGTCACCCAAGTTCGGAGGCCGCACCGAACTGCCTCGCGAACGGGCCAATCATCCGCAGGTCGTCCGACCAGTCGGTCACGGCGAAGATTACCCCGGCGAACGCACCACGAAACGGCCCATCGAGCGCCTCGCGAAACAGTCCGGCGATCATCTCCCCGTCGTTGCCGAACGCTCCGCATCCCCAGGCCCCCAGGACATACGCATCGTGCCCATGGGCGAGCCCCAGCGTCAGGATACGGTGGATCCGCGAGCGCATGGCCGCCTCGATCTGATCGCGACTATCGGGAGGCAGTCGTGCGGCCTGCACCGCGGCGCACGTGACCATGCTGACGGCGTAGGGTTCGTCGAGCAGCCGACGGTCGTCGCCGCGAAACACTGGAACGTCGGGTGAGTAGATGGCGTAATCCGAGGCGAACGGCGTGTACGCCGCCTTATGAAACGGGTACATCGGTTGGTCGACCAGGCAGGCGTAGAGGGCGGACGACCGCGCCAGATACTCTTCCTGGGCCCGCGCGCCGGTCAGGAATCCGCCGCCGGGGTGCGTCGGCGCCGCGAAATTGAGCGCGACGACGCGCCGGCCCTGCGCTAGCAGCGACTGCGCCGCGGCGAGCGTGGTGTCGTTGACCACGAAAATCTTGGTGGCGAGGCGTCCTGTCGTCGTTGGAGGCAGAAGCTGGTCGGGAGGATAGGCGAGCGTCCACTCACGAGCCCGCGCGATCTGGTCGCGAAGGTCGACCCATTCGCCCGCAGGGGACCGGTAACCGCCTTGGTCGACGATGGTCACCGCCTCGCGACTAAGTTCGGCCGCTGTCCTGCGTGAGATTTTCAGATCGGCGGCGGGCATGGGCTTGTTCCATCGTGTCGCAGGTTGAAACGCTTATCATCGGGCGACGTTGCGCAAGCGGCAAGTCAACGCAGCTGAAAAGGCCTTCCTAAGTCGCCGGTTTAGCTGGCCTGAGGTTTCATAAAATCCATGGCGCTCAGGGGAGATCGTCGAGTCGGCCAGTTACAATGAAGGCCGCCGTTTGATTTGCCGGCTCCTCGCATGTGCGGAGACTTCCATGCCGCCAGGCCATGCCAGCGACTCCAGGTCGCCGATCCCAACCGCCGACGACGTCACTGTGCACGCCCTGCGGCGGCGCTGGAAGCCGCATAAGGAGCGTCTCGTTCGTCAGCAGGAAGACCATCCGACCAATATTCGCATCCACCGGGCATGCAGCTGGCTCCAGCGCGTGGAAGCCAATCGCGACGATCTCGACGGCGTCCTGCTGGCCCAATGGATTGCCTTCAATGCGTTGTACGGTCAATGGGATGGCGTTAAACGGCAGTCACTGCCCGATCGCGAGTCCTGGCGGCAGTTCTTGGACAGGATCTTGAAACTCGACGTCGACCAGCTTGTGGTCAGCGTCCTGCAGGACCACAAGCGACTGGTCGTGTCCCTGTTGGAAGACCCCTTCCTGAGCCAACACTTTTGGCGCGAACCGTCGTCTCCGCGAAGCGGCCGCGATCGAAGCATCGCTTACCGCGCTGGGACGTGGTACTTGGAAGGGCGATGGACCATGATTCTCGACGAGGTGCTCGATCGCATCTATCTGCTCCGCTGCCAATTGATGCATGGCGCCGCCACTTGCGGCGGGAAGCTCAACCGCACCGCGCTGCGCCGCGCGTCGGTGATGATGGGGCATGTCCTGCCGGCGGTCGTCGCCGTGCTCGCTGACCGCGGCGCGGACGAAGACTGGGGTGCGCTCTGCTATCCGCCGCGCGGATGAGGGAATGCGGCGCCCGCGCTGGCCGTTTCCGGATGAGCAATGTGGCGTTAAAGCGAACTTGGCACTGAACGTCAACTCTATTCATGATGGCCATCACGCTTGAGGAGCTACTACGGCGGGCGACGGCAGGGCGGGAGCTGAACTCCGTCGAGCCCTTTCGCCCCTCCTGGTTCTACAATCTGCTGGAAGATCCGTTTTGGATCTGGTGCCATTATCACGCTCCCGCCGCTGAGAAACTCGATGAGACGACGTTGTTCGATCGCTATCGAATGGCCCAAGGCGTGGTGTGGGAGGAAAAGTACGTCGCGGCGGAGTTTCCGGCCGCATTTAGAATTGAAGCGGCCTGGGGCGTCGAGGCGTTGCGCGACACGTTGGCGGCGATGCTTCGCGGCGAGCGAGTCATCCACGGCGGGGCCCTATGGCGGTTGGGCGAAGAGATCTGCGGCAAGGCGGACCTCCTAATTCGCTGCGACGGCGGGTCTTCGGACCTCGGCGCCTTCCACTACACCGTCCAAGAAGTCAAGAATTCTGCGACCGTCAAACAGTGCCATCAACTCCAGGCGACGGCCTACTCATGGATGCTCGGCGCGCTCCAGGGACGCCTGCCGGCGACGGCGGAGGTCGTCCTTCGCGAAGGGGCGGGCAGCGCGACGACATTGACGGCCGACTTCATTGCCGAGTTTCAGCGGCAACTCGGCCTGTGGCGCGAGATTCGCGACGGGGCGAACTGCCCCGAACCGTTGGCCTACTCGTCAACGATTAGTCCCTGGAGACAATACGCCAATCAGCGCATCGTCGCCCGAGGCGACTTGTCGCTCCTTCCGGGCGTCAAGCAAGCGACGGCCTGTCAGTGGCGCGAACGCGGCTTACTGTCGCTGGTGGAGTTGGTGCGGCTCGGCCAAGCTGCATGCTGTGCTGAATTGGGCGACGATCACGCGTACTATCACGCCCTGGCGTACCAGCGGCAATGTCCAGTCTTCCGCTACGGCGACAGGGCTCGAATCTCGCGTCGGCCGCGACTGGTCTATTTCGACGTGGAGGATCTCACGTTCGCCGATCCCCCGCTGGTCACCCGTCCCCATACTTACATGCTGGGCGTAGCAACTCCCGAAGGAGACAGCCACATTTGGACCGCCCGCGGCCAAGACGACGAGCCGCGGATGTGGAACGAGTTTCTCGACTGGCTGGGCAACCCTCGCGACGTCGCCCTCTACTGCTGGACGATGTACGAGGCGAGGAAAATGGAACAGGCCGCTGCGGCCCACCCCCAGTTGAAAAGTCGGCTGCAGACGGCCGCCGCGGCGCTGGTGGATCTCAAGGAAGAAATCAAGCATCGGCCGTATTTCCCCGTCCCGAGCTATTCAATCAAGGCGGTCGCGCCGGTCTGCGGCTTCCGGTGGAGCCAGGACGACGTCGATGGTCAGTCCGCCCAGCTCATATATCTGGAGTGGCTTCGGTCGGGCGACGATGCGTTGATTGAACGCGTCCAGCAGTACAATCGCGAAGACGTCCTGGCGATGGTGGCCGTCGATCGCGTGGTCACGGCAATGAGCGAAAATGCCACCGACTAACGAAACCGACGATTGGCTCGGGGCACGGCGCGCTCTCGATGGTCGTACGCCGCTGCCTCTCGCGGCGATGAGCGGAAACGTTAACTTGGTTGAGATTACTCTGGAGTGCGAACCCGACGGCAGCCTGCGCGACTGCGATGGTGCGACTTCGCACCAACTTGCCACCGAGCAAGGCAAGGCGCTGATCGCCGCTCTAGTCAACGGGGACAACTTGCCCAGCCACATCAACAATCCGGGCGTGGATCTGTTCCAGGCTCAAGCCATCCGGGGATTCCCGGCTTCTCCAATTCGCCCTGGAATACTCCCCATGACCCATCGAGTTGCCGTCTGCGTCATAGCTTTCATGGCAGGGTGGTCAATGGCTCTGCCGGCGACCCACGGCCTGGAGCCTATTCCCGACAAGCTCGTGGTGCTCACCTTCGACGACTCAGCGAAGTCCCACTTCACCAACGTCCGGCCCGTACTCAAGCGATACGGCTTCGGCGCCACGTTCTTCGTCACCGAGGGATTCGATTTTCCCACGAACAAGACCGACTACATGACCTGGCAGGAGATCGCCGCGCTCGATCGCGACGGATTCGAAATCGGCAATCACACACGCGATCACTTGGGGGTCGCCGACGACACCGTCGACCAGTTGGAAGAACAGATCGAAGCGATCAATCGCCAATGCGAAGCTCACGGCATTCCCCGAACCACGAGTTTCGCATATCCGGGCAACTCGCTGGCGCCCGCCGCCCTGCCCATTCTCCAGAAACTGGGGATCCGTTTTGCCCGCCGCGGCGGTGCGCCCGAGTACGATTGTCGCGAGGGACGCGGCTTCGCCTATGAACCGGGCCTCGATCACCCGCTGCTGATTCCCTCGGCAGGCGATGCGCGGCCCGCATGGACGCTCGACGATTTCATCGCCGCGGTCGAACAAGCGCGCTATCAACGCGTCGCCGTGCTGCAGTTCCATGGCGTTCCCGATACGGCGCACAATTGGGTCGACTCGTCGCCCCGGCAATTCGACGCCTACATGAATTACCTGGCCAAGAACAATTACACCGTGATCGCAGTGCGAGATTTGGCGCGGTATATCGACCCCGACGTGGTCCCCTCCAATCCACAACAAATCATTGAAGATCGCCGGCAGTCCATGGCCCGGCATGTTTCCCGGAACAACTTTCGCCGACCAGTCGCCGACGATGAACTCCGCTATTGGCTTGAGAACATGATCGTAGATCATGGGTTTACCGACGTCGAAGCAGCGGCCGCCACAGGTCTGTCGACCGCCGACGTGACGGCAGCCGTCGGCCGGCTCTCGATTCCACATCGCGACCAAACGACAGCTTCCCGCACCTTGTCTGCCATCAAGGTGCGGCCCTATCCCGGTGGCCGCCACCCGCGCATCGGTTTCCTCGATGGGGCCATACGGCCGCAGCGCGAAACGAAGTTCAGCGCATTCCTACCCTGGGACCCGACGCAATACGTCGTGGTCGACGTCCCGGAGGCGCTCTGGGCGCAGCAGGGCGACGCCCGCGAACTTTTGTATTTGGCCCATACTCACGTACCGACGCGGTGGTCGCGAGAAGGGGTCGCGCTTGAGCCGCTTGAGTGGACTCGTCGTGACGACGGCTCGCTCGAAATTGAGCGCCGTCTGCCGAATCAAGTCGTCTTCGGCGCCTCCGTCGTTCCGCAACGCGATCATGTAAGGATGGAGCTTTGGATCGTCAACGGCACGTCCGAGACGTTACGGGGATTGGTCGTGCAAAACTGCGTGATGCTCAAAGGGGCGCGCGACTTCAACGCCATGACAAACGACAACAAGTTGTTTGAGAGCCCCTTCGCCGCTTGTCGCACCGCCGATTCCAATCGGTGGATCATTACCGCCTGGGAGCAGTGCGTACGTCCGTGGGGCAATGCGCCCTGCCCCTGCCTCCACAGCGATCCTCAATTCCCCGACTGCGATCCCGGCGAAACGCAACGGCTTCGCGGCTGGCTCAGTTTCTACGAGGGAACTGACATCGAGTCCGAACTTCGACGCATCAAGAGCGTCAGCTGGCTTCGGCAGGTTGACTAATCGCTGTCGACAACTGGGTCGTCAACCAATTCGACCGCCGGCAGCTGCGTCCACGCCCGCCAAATGCATTCCCGCGCCGGCGGTTAAAATGCGGTGTTGAGAGTCTGGACGCTTATCACGACCGATCGTTCCTGGACTTGCGTCGCCCTTTTCATGACGTACTACATTCTTCAGCAAACGGTCGGAGACTCCTGGCCACAGACAATCGTATTCGCCGTCGCCGTTTTCCCCAGCGGGAGTCGAGATAGAGGTTGCTCCTGTGACGAACCCGTCAGTTGAAATCTGAAAACGTCCGGTGGTGGCGTTGTAGAGCTTCCGCACGAACTTGTCGCATGAGCGACTAAGTTACCGATCGCTTTGCGCACGGGAGCCGGCTACCGCTAAATCCAGTGCCGTTTGGCGGCATGAATGCTTGGGGAGCTTAACGCCCAGCCCTCAGTGAAGAGGCTTCTGCGACGGCGTCCAGTGCGTATCGCACGGGTGCCGCACGGACTTGCTCTCTGCTTTTTCAGCTCTCGCCTGTCGCGAGGGCGGTTGTGTACCTCACACGACCGCCCTCGACAGGGGCGGTCCCTTTGGAAAGGAACGTCCCATGAACTGCTCACCGATCGTCGCTGCTGATGACGCCCCTCCCCTCCCCTGGCAAGCCTCGTTCGTCCAGATGCTGCCGACGATCCGGCGCTACGCACGAATCGCCTTCCGTGAACTGGCCCCCGAAGAACGCGAAGAGGCGATCCAAACGGTCATCGCTTCGGCTGCGGTCGCCTATGCCGGGCTGGCGCAGTCAGGGCGAGCGAAGCTCGGCTACGCCACGCCGTTGGCCCGTTACGGCGTGCGGCGCTATCGATCCGGGCGATTGACCGGAAGTCGTGACAATGCGGCGGACGTCGGCTCGGTGAAATGCCGGCTGCGCGGCTGCCGCACCGAACCGATCGACTCGATCGCCCAGTCCATTAGCGACTACCGACGGGCAAGTCCCGCGGAGATGGCGGCGCTGCGGATTGACTTCAGCCAGTGGTACGGTTCGCTCTCCCGTCGTGATCAGCGCGTGGTCCACGCGCTGGCGCAGGGGGAACGGACGAGCGCCGTCGCGGAGCTCTGTCGGCTGACCGCCGGACGAGTCAGCCAGCTGTGGCGCGAGCTCCACGACAGCTGGCGGCTGTTCGTGGGAGATGCGGCTCCGAGTCCGTGCTAGAGCGCGCGGGAGAGCTGCCAGCGCCGGGGCGCGCGCTCTGGCGCTGGCGGCCGCCCTGCCCTCTCCTGAAGAGCAAGGGGGGCTTTGCTTAGCTATCAGCGACGAGG